>NZ_JBQSWW010000001.1:0-325304 GCF_052377515.1 Arthrobacter sp. AOP36-C1-22
CCCCCTCAAAGGACTCCGCAACCCAGGAGGAGTCCGACGGCGGTGTCGCAGCTGTTTCGGCGCCCGCCGGCGGGGGTTGTGCCTGCGGTGGACACGACGAGGAAGGTCTGGCGGAGCTGGACACCCGGGTCATCCCGCATGCCATCCGCCATGCGACGATCTTTGGTGCGTTGGAGGGCTTGGCCCCGGGCCGGGGCATCTTGCTGATCGCCAACCACAACCCGTTGCCGCTCTTGGCCCAACTGGAGCAGCGTGCCGCCGGTCAGTTTGCCGTGGAGTATGTCGAGGAGGGGCCGGAGACCTACCGGTTGTCGATGATCCGCCGCTAGCCCCCCACCGTCGCTCCCGCGGGAACGCCAGCAACCGAAGAATTCCGGGCACTACTGATCTCGATCAGTAGTGCCCGGAATGGTTTTAGCAGCCTTCCGGATGCCGCTTCCCGACCGCAGGAAGGGGTTGCTAACCCAGGGTGTGGGCCGTCGCCCCCGGGGCTTCTCCCGCTGCGACGTCCTCGTCGGCCGGATCTTGTGCCTGCGCGCCAAGGTTGCCGCTGGTGAGCTTATTCATGATCATCGCGATGGCGCCATCGCCGGTCACATTCGTGGCCGTGCCGAAGCTGTCCAGAGCAATATAGGCGGCGAACATGAGCCCCACCTCTGCCTCGCCGAACCCGAGCATCTGCGTGAGCAGCCCGGCAGCCGCGGCGATCGCCCCGCCGGGCACGCCCGGAGCGGCAATCATCATGACACCCAGCATCAGGATGAACGGCAGGTAGGAGCCGAAGCTGGTTTCCCCGCCCGTGAGTAGCAGGACGGCGAACGAGAAGCAGGTGATCTTCACCATCGACCCGGAGAGGTGGATGGTGGCACACAGCGGAACCACGAAGCCCGCAATGGAGTCGGAGACGTTATTCTTTTTCGTCGAGGCCAGGGTCACCGGAATCGTCGCCGCCGACGAGGAGGTACCCAGCGCGGTGAAGTACGCGTCACGCATATTCCATAGGGCCTTCAACGGGTTCACCCCGGCCATTCCGCCGGCCACCGAGTACTGCGCCAGCAGCACGACGAAGGTCAAGGCAAAGGAGACCACTGCCACGAGCAGGAACTTCGTGAGGACCGTGACCGCGGAGCCGCTGGCGGAAAGATCCATGAAGATCCCGAAGATGAACAGGGGCAGGGCCGGCACAATGATGCGCCGAATCACGATCTCGATGATGGTGCGGAACTCGACGGCTCCCCGGAACAGCACCTTGCTGCGGAATGCCGTCAGGCCGATGCCGATGATAAAAGCCAGGACCAGCGCGCTCATGACACCGATGACCGGTTCTAGAACGATTTCCGTGGCAGAATCTCCTGCGCTGGCCACCACCGTGAGGTAGGGGCTGAAACCGGATCCGGAATCTTCGCCGATGGTATCCAGGCCCCCGCCCGCCAGCGACGAGGTGAACAGCCAACGACTCACGAAGTAGGCCAGCAGTCCAGCCAACACCGTGGAGCCATACGCGATCAACGCCGTCACCCCCAGCCATTTGCCGGCGCCCTTACCGAGTTCGGCGATCGCGGGCATGACGAGCCCGAGGATAATCAGCGGCACGATGAAGCCCAGGAAGCCAGAGAAGATCGAGTTGTAGGTCATGAAAACCCCGCCGAGCCAGGCAGGCATCACGGGGCCGGTCAGGACTCCCAAGACGATGGCGATGATGACCCAACCGAGCAGCGGGAATGATTTGAGCAACTTGATGACGGTCCTCCGGTCAACTGAATTACAGCGCGCCGGAATGCACGACGCGATTGTGGCGCAGACCACGCCTCGGCAATATTAGACGGAGCGTGGCAAAACACACAATCCAGCACAGGGCCCTGCTGGCGGCGGCTGGTTCCCCCCCCGGGCCGGAACTGCGAGGGAACGCCAGATCCCGCGGATCAGCGGGCCGGGCCCTGGCCGTCGTCGTCGTTCTCGGTCCCGTCGCCGAAATGAATACTGCCATCGGGGCCCGGGTTGCTGCGTGGCGGGAACTCGTCGCTGGCCGCCTGGCGTTCGCGCCCGCGTTCCACCAATTCGTTTTGGCGTTCCTCAGCGGTTCCGGCATAACGGACCCGCCGGATGCGCCGTGTCATGTCCCTGATCAGGAAGATCACCACGATCACCATCGCCGCGGTGGCAACGAAACCCGCGAAGCCCGGGCCGATCTCACGGGCGGCATCTCCGGTGGGGACAGCCGGAGCGGAGCTGGCGGCGACCAGCACTGAAGACAACAGGTTCACTTTTGCTCTTTCTTGGTGGGTACCGGCCCTGGCCGGCCCGCCTAGTCTACCCGTGAGGCGGACAACGGCAGACTTAGCGTAGACCCGCGAAAAGATCTGTTTCGGGTGTCGGGGCTTCGACACGGGAGGTGACCAACGTGTAGTCCTCCCAGGGCCAATACTTTTCGTAGACCCACGTGGGAACGGCAAAGAAGAAGCCCGCCGGGTCGATCTGCGTCCGGTGTGCCACCAAGGCGCGGTCACGGGCTTCAAAGAAGTCGGAGCAGGCGATCTGCGTCGTGGTCTCGTGCGGGCTGACCCAGCGGAACATCTCTTCGTCGGGGTGCGCTTCAAAGGCCTTGACCCGCTCTTCGTAGGGGGAATCAATGCCGTTCTCCACCATGGCGTAGTGCAAGGTGCGAATACGGTCCGGGCTGAAGGCGCGGTCGTAGTAGAGCTTGGAGACCTCCCACGGCTCACCCAGTTCGGGGTAGCGGGCGGGATCGGCAGCTGCTTCGAAAGCCTCGACGGATACCCGGTGGGTCATGATGTGGTCCGGATGCGGGTATCCCCCATTTTCGTCGTAGGTGGTCATCACCTGGGGACGGAACTCACGAATCAATTTCACCAACGGGGCGGCAGCCCGCTCGAGGCTCTGGGTGGCGAAGGACCCGAAAGGCAGCGGTGGCAGCGGGTCCCCCTGCGGAAGGCCCGAGTCCACGAAACCGATCCACCGGTGCTCGATGCCCAACGCGGCGGCGGCTTCGGCCATTTCCTTGCGACGCAGGCCCGCCAGATCCCGGTGGGCGTGGGCCAGTTCGCCTGCGGACGCGTTGAGAATGTCTCCGCGTTCCCCACCGGTGCAGGAGGCCACCATGACACGCGCCCCGGCATGGGCGTAGGCGGCCATCATGGCCGCACCCTTACTGGACTCGTCATCCGGGTGGGCATGGACAGCCAGAAGTCGGAAACCCTCTGACGGCGGGACGGGAACGACCCGGGATTCTTCCACGATGAGCTGCTCCTCAATGCCATCAGGACGGCCGGTTTGCCGTCCTGCGAAAAGACCTAGACTGGTGGGGATGAACACCCAGCAGCCGGCGCCCCCTCCTTCAACGGACGACGCGCCACCGTCCAGCGTAGCCAATCGTTATGGCGCACCCAAGCGCGGCCTGACCCGGCGGCGCAAAATCGTCATGATCTCCGTGGCCCTCGTCCTGGCGATCATCGCCGCAGGCGTGGTCGCCTGGTGGAACGTCAAGCCCTATTCGAGCAAAGATGTTGCGTTCGACATCACCTCAAACACGAGCGCCAACGTCACCATCCAGCTGGAAAAGAAGCCCCGGGACACCGTTTCATGCAATGTGCGGGTGATGAATGAGTCCTACGCCGTCGTCGGTTGGAAGACCGTCACGTTCGGGGCCACCGAAGGCACCGGACGCGAAACGATCATCAAGGACTTTGACCTGCGCACCGAATCGCTCGGAGTCACCGGTGGAGTGACCACCTGTTGGGTCGCCGGCTAGGCCAAGTATGACCACCGTGGGGTAGGCCACTTGGGGTTTCGCCGGATAATGGCTAAAATCGTTCACATACGATCCACCCCGCCTTGAACTGGTGACGGACCGCGGTTCTTCACCACGTATGGCGGGGTCTTTGCTTGCATCGCCTCGGGCGGGGCAAACACTGCAGTTCAGTGGCCGGTCATCCGACCGGCCCATTTACTACAAGGAGAAGTACGTTGACCACCAACCATGAACCGGCTCTCTGGCTCACCCAGGAGGCATACGACCGCTTGTCCGCTGAACTTGAGCACCTGCAGGGTCCCGGCCGCGCTGAGATCGTCGACAAGATCGAGCAGGCCCGTTCCGAGGGCGACCTGAAAGAAAATGGTGGCTACCATGCCGCCAAGGAGGAACAGGGCAAAGCCGAAGCCCGGATCCAGTACCTCTCGGACTTCCTGCAGAAAGCCGAAGTCGGCGACGCCCCGGCCGATGATGGCGTGGTGGAGCCCGGCATGCTCGTCGAGGCGAATATCGCCGGCGACAAAACCACCTTCCTCTTCGGCAGCCGCGAAGTCGCCGGCGACTCGGGTCTCGAGGTCTACAGCGAAAAGTCACCCATCGGCGCTGCCGTCCATGGCAAGAAGGTCGGCGATAAGCTCAGCTACACCGCGCCGAACGGTAAGTCGATCGACGTGGAGATCATTTCCGCGACGCCTTACGTCGGCTAAGTACCTGCCGCTGCGGCCTGCATCTCCCCCCGGGGAGATGCAGGCCGCAGGTTTTTAACCAGAAAACCTGCTCAGGTGGTGATGATGAGCGGCTGGAAGCCTTCCGCGCGCAAGTTGTCCAGCACCTGTTCGGAATGCAGGTGGCCCTTGGTCTCCATATCAATGGTGATGGCCACATCCCCCATCGACAGCGAACCACCGATCCTGGTGTGGTCCACTCCGGTGACGTTGGCATCGGATTCGGCGATCACCCGGGAAATCGTGGCCAGCTCTCCGGCCCGGTCATCGAGCATCATCCGCACCGTCAGGTAGCGTCCAGCGACCGCGAGGCCACGCTGGATCACCTTCAGCAGCAGCAACGGGTCGATATTGCCTCCCGAGAGGACGACGGCGGTGCGCTGAGAATCGATGCCCAGTTCGGCCAGTTTGCCCTCCAACAGGGCCGCGACCCCGACGGCGCCCGCCGGTTCCACCACGAGTTTGGAGCGCTCCAGCAAGAACACCAGGGCCCGGGCCAGCGCATCTTCGCTGACCGTCACGACGTCGTCCACCAGCTCACGGATGATCGTGAACGGCAGTTGGCCCGGACGGCCCACGGCGATGCCGTCGGCGATCGTGGAAACCTTCTCCAAGGGCACGAGCGCGTCGGCGGCCAGCGAGGGCGGATAGGAGGCAGCATTCTCGGCTTGGACGCCGATGACCCGGATCTCCCGGCCCTGTTCGCGGGCCTTGGCTTTCACCGCCGTCGCCACGCCGGCCAGCAGGCCTCCCCCACCGACTCCCATGAGCACGGTGTCGACGTCGGGCAGTTGTTCCAGCAGCTCCAACCCGATGGTTCCCTGACCGGCAATGATGTCGGCGTTGTCGAAGGGGTGCACAAACACCGCTCCGGTGGCGTCGGCATAGCGTTGGGCCTCCGCAAGCGCCTCATCGACGTTATGCCCGTGCAGGATCACTTCGGCACCGTGATCCTTGGTCGCGGTGAGTTTGGGCAGGGCCACACCCAACGGCATATAGATCCTGGCGGTGATACCCAGTCGTGCGGCGGCCACGGCGACACCCTGGGCGTGGTTGCCGGCCGAAGCGGCGACGACACCGCGGGCCTTCTCTTCCTCGCTCAGCCGGGCCATGCGCACATAGGCGCCACGGACCTTGAAGGAACCAGCACGCTGGAGGTTCTCGCATTTGAGGTAGACATCGCTGCCGGTCAAGGTTCCCAAGGCACGGGAGTGTTCCACCGGGGTGTGCGCGATGACGCCCTCCAGGAGCTCGGCGGCTGCTTCGATATCGGCCAGGGAGACGGGCAGGGTCTGGTGGGTGGTGGTATCGGGTGGCTGCTGCATGGGGACGCTTTCATCAAGGGAGTCGGTCACCGGGGGGGTTCTCCGGTGCGGGGGCCGGGCGACGGGACGGCATCGGTTTCGCCGTCGAGGTCTGCCGGCGCAGTGAATGGCGCGCTGGGACCCGGGGGCGGATCGCCATCCACGGCCCACGCCCCGGGGGTTTCCCAGCCGCGCGCCGAAATATAGCGGATCATGGTGTTCAGCACGGCCATCACCGGCACGGCGAACAGGGCGCCGGTGATACCGGCAATGAGCGTGCCGCCGGTCACGGCCAAGACGACGGCCAAGGGGTGGAGGCTCACCGCCCTGCCCATGACCAGCGGCTGCAAGATATGAGATTCTGCCTGCTGGACCAGCAGGACGACGGCGAGCATGACGAGCGCGTTGATCCAGCCGTTGGCCACCAGGGCCAAGAGGACGGCCAGGGCGCCGGTGGCCAGCGCACCGATGATGGGGATGAACGAGCCCAGGAAGACCAGTCCACCCAACGGAAAGGCCAGCGGTACCCCGAGGATGGCGGCACCAACACCGATACCGACGGCGTCGATGAAGGCGACAAAGAGCTGCACCCTGGTGTAGTTGACCAGGCTGATCCAGCCCCGGCGTCCGGCGCCATCGGTCGCGGCGCGGGCCCGACGGGGCATCAGCCCCACCACGAACGTCCAGATGCGTTCGCCTTCGAGGAGGAAGAAGACCAACGAGAAGAGGGCCAGCAGCAGGCCGGCGGCACCGTGCCCGAGCGCACTGCCCCAGGACACGGCACCGCTGAGGATCGTGTCACTATTGGATTGCAGCTGGCTCAGGGCCCCGTCGAGGTAGCGATCCAGGTCTTGGTTGCTCAGCTGGAGGGGCCCGTCCGATAGCCAGTGCTGGACCTGGGAAACGCCGGCCAGTGCCTGCTGCCATAGGCTCATCATGCCCCGGGCCATGGTCCGCCCCACCAGCGAGAGCAAAATGGTGATGACGGCCAAAAACAGCAACATGGTGACCCCGGTGGCCAACCCGTTGGGGAGCTTCCACCGCCGCAGCAACCGCACCACCGGCATCAGCAACCCGGCCAGAAGTGCAGCGATCATCAGGGGGATGACCAGCAGGGAAACGTGGCTGAGGAGCCAGAGCATCAGGCCCGTCGTGGCCACGATGATGGCTACTCGCCAGCTCCAGGCTGCGGCCATTCGCACACCATACGGAAGATCCCCGGTGACGTTGCGGTGTCCCGGCTCGGGGGTTAGAGCCATGATTCGATGCCCCAACGCCCGATCAGGTGCTCATGTGGGGCCAACCAGGTCAGTCCGTCACCTGAATTGAAGGCATTCGCCGGCGCCGTCATCGGCTCGATGGCCACCGCCAACGGCTGGCCGGCGTACCCCTCGGTGACGAAGACTTGGGCGTACCCGAAGCCGGCATCGGCCCACAGCCCGACGGCCCGCCCGTCGGGCGCGGTGAGACGGTGGTGGTGTACCCCGTCGTCGTGCAGGGTCAGTCCGGTCAAGCCGATATCGATGCGCAGGTCTCCCACGCGGCGTCCGGCGCGCAGATCAGTATCCCCGTCCACGGGCGAGGTCCCGGTGGGGATGAGTCGTTCGTCGGTTTCCAGGACGGTGTCGGCCTGCACGGTCACCAGCAGTTCTTCGGTGGGCACCTCCCCCAACCGTAGATAGGGGTGGGCCCCGAGTGCTGCGGGGGCCTTGCGTTCACTGTGGTTCAGCAAATCCTGGGTGACCGAGAGCCCGCCTTCTGCGTCGAGGGCGTAGGTCACGGTATGGGTCATCCGGAAGGGGAAACCGTGCTGCGGGAAGATCTCGGCCGAGAGGCAGATCAACGATTCGCTGGAGGCCTCGAGGCGGTATCCGGTATTGCGCAGCAGGCCGTGGATGGCGTTGCCGTTGGCCACCTCGGTCAGGTCCAGTTGCTGGGTCTGCCTGTCCAGTTCCCACCGCCCGTCACGGATCCGGTTCCCCCAGGGGGCCAGCAGGATTCCCGAGCCGGAGGGCGGCAATTCGTGTTCACCGAAGGGCTGGGCCAGGTCGATGCCGTTCCGGCGGTAGATGCGCAGGGCCGCAGCCAATTCGGTGACGACGGCTTCGGCTCCGCCGCCGCGGATCGTGAACTGCCGACCCGTGGGCGCGGCCGTGGTTCCACTCATCGCTGTTCCCTTCCTGGCTGGATGTTCTCCTACGATATCGCCGCGGGGAACCGGGTGCCGCATACATGACGACGGCGGCACCCTGAGGGGCACCGCCGTCGTCCGTGATGGATTCGTGCCTAGAGTTCTCGCATGATGGCGATGATGCGCAGAATCTCCACGTACAGCCACACCATGGTCACGGTCAGGCCGAAGGCTGCGGTCCAGGCGAACTTCGCCGGGGCGCCCTGTTCGACGCCGCGCTGGATCTGGGTGAAGTCCAGCACCAGCGAGTAGGTGGCCAGCAGGACGGCCAGCGCACCGATCGCGAGGCCCATCCATCCCGAACGGAGTCCGAACATGGAATCGGTGACGCCGAACAGCATCAGGCCCAGGTTCACCAGGCTGAACAGCAGGTAGGCGCCCATGGCGATGGTGAACATCTTGGTCATCTTCGGGGTCGCCCGGTATTTGCCGGAGCGGTAAAGCAGCAGGGTCACGGCGAAGACGGAGAAGGTGGCCAGTACCGCCTGGACGGCAATGCCCTCATACATGCCGTTCAACACCGCCGAGATGGCACCGAGGAACACGCCTTCGGCCGCGGCATAGAGCATGATCAACACCGGGGAGGGCTCGCGCTTGAAGATGTTGACCAGCGCCAGCACGAAGCCGACGAGCATCCCTGGAAGCATCAGCGCCGGGACCTGCCAGCCGATCACTGCCGTGATGACCAGGAGGCCCCACATCAGCACGGTCTTGGAGACGACGTCGTTATAGGTCAGCCGTCCGGTCTGGGCCGGTGAGGCTGACGGTGAGTTGTAGAGATCCTGCAGGGACTGCGAGCTCATCGGCTCGGCCGTGCGCTGGTCACTGGTGGTCGTGTTCCCCTCGGGCCGCATTTGCTCGCGGAACGCCTTGGACTGGAACATCGGGTTGCCCCCACGGGCCATGGTGTTCTCCTCAATAAGTTCGTTTCACTGATCCTACCGGGTACAACGCATGGGCCGACAAAAATGATCCCCGAAGTGACAACGGTTTTTCCGGCGCTCTTCCCGCCGTCGCCGCTCCGCCACGGACGCCGCCTACTCGCTGATCGTGGCGAGCACCTCGACGAGTCGGGTTGCCGCGTTTTCCTCGGCCACGGCCAACGGCTCCACCCGGTCGGCGATGGCTGCGAAATGCCCGCTTCGTTCATCCGGGTCGATATCGGGATCAATCATGTCGGTCAGCTCATCCCACTGTCCGGCCACAGCCCGGTAGTCGGGGCTGCACTCGGCCAGCCGTTCAAGGCCCGGCAGCTCCGAGGCCTCGTCGAGGAAGTCTGCGTAGAGTCCCCGCAGTCCTCCCGGGCCTCCGTAGCGTCCATCGGTGAGGAACTCGACGACCGTGTCCAAGGCGTGGGCCAGCCGGCCCGGTTCGGAGAGGAGCCCGGTCCACCCCTGAGCCGAAGTGGTGTCACGCAGTTGCCCGGCCCAAGTGCGCAGGCCGGTAATCCCCACCTGTGGGGCGAAGTGTGCCGGCAGGTCGTTCAGATCGCTGGTCCCCAGCAGACGCCCGGTGGTCTCTTCGATGGCTTGAAGGATGTTTCTTTTCAGCGTTTCAACATCGGGCCCACCGGAAGAAGGCACCCATGCCTGCCAGTTCTTCAGGGCCTTGAGTCGACTGCGGGCAGCGGCCAAGGTTTCGGGGGCAATCAGCTGCAGTTCCCCGGAGCCGTCATCGATGATCAGCTCCTCCTCGTCATGTTCGCCGAGTACCGCCACATCCACTGGTTCGTCCTCATCGGCGATGCCGATCTCCATCCACGGCAGGGAAGCCCTGCTGATCCGGACGACGACGGCACGGCCGGCGTCCAGTCCGGCGTCCAAGTATTGGGCAGCCAGCCGGGCGCTGCCGGTCTTCTGCTCGCGAACCTTTGCCCCGCTGCGGGTTAACAGATTCGCCGTATAGGGCTCGGGGTGGGCCCGGGTGACCACCGTGGCGGTCGTGGTCGATGCATCGTCGAAGACGAACACCATGAAACCGATGCCCCCGGCCAGGCCGGCCAGCAGTGCCTCGCTGAGCGGCTGGCCGGTCAGCGGGTGGGCCACCCCGGCCTGGGTGAGCACCCGGTGCCAGAGACCTGCGTCGTACTGGGTCACCCCAGCCGGTGCCGGGTACTCCGGTAGCTCATGAGGATCCGCCGCCGGTTGACCCGACCGGGCAGCCGGATCGCCCGCGCGTATCGGGGTACCCGCTGGAGCGGGGCGCGCCGAGGGACGTTCGGGACGGCCGTCGAGGAGGGCCTTGCGTGCTGTGGTGTAGGACTCCCCCGTACGCTCCATGCGTTCACGGGTGAGCTTCTTGAGCTGCTTCGGCTGGGCCACGTGGTTAGCGCGTTCGGTAGTTCGGGGCTTCGACGGTCATCGTGATGTCGTGGGGGTGGGATTCCTTCAGCCCCGCAGCGGTGATGCGCACGAATTTCCCACGCTCCTTCAACGCCGGAATCGTGCGTCCGCCGACGTAGAACATGGTCTGGTGAAGCCCGCCGACCAACTGGTGTGCGACGGCTGCGACCGGGCCGCGATAGGGAACCTGGCCTTCGATGCCTTCGGGGATCAGCTTCTCGTCCGAGGGGACGTCGGCCTGGAAGTAGCGGTCCTTCGAGAAGGACGTGTTCTTCCCCCGGGTTTGCATGGCGCCCAAGGAGCCCATGCCGCGGTAGGCCTTGAACTGTTTGCCATTCATGAAGACCAGTTCACCCGGGGATTCGGCCGTGCCGGCCAACAGGGAGCCGAGCATCACCGAATCGGCGCCGGCGACCAGGGCCTTGCCGATATCGCCCGAATGCTGCAGACCGCCATCGGCGATCAGTGGCACGCCTGCGGGGATGGCCGCCTTGGCGGATTCGTAGATGGCGGTGATCTGCGGGACACCCACGCCGGCGACAATACGCGTGGTGCAGATCGAGCCCGGACCGACCCCGACCTTGATCGCGTCCGCGCCGGCATCGATGATCGCCTGGGCCCCCTCACGGGTGGCCGCCTGACCGCCGATGACATCCACATGGGCTGCCGCCGGGTCCTTCTTCAGCCGGGCGATCATATCCAGCACACCCTGGCTGTGGCCGTTGGCCGTATCCACGACCAGGACGTCAACCCCTGCCTCGACCAGGGTCATGGCGCGGTCGTAACCTTCACCGAAGAAGCCGACGGCTGCACCAACGCGCAGACGCCCCTCCTCGTCCTTGGTGGCCAGCGGGTACTGCTCGGCCTTATCGAAGTCCTTGACGGTGATCAGGCCCTGCAGGACGCCGGCGTCGTCGACCAGCGGGAGCTTCTCGATGCGGTGCTTGCTCAACAGTGCGATGACTTCATCGCGGGGAACACCGACCCTCGCGGTGATCAGCGGCATCGCGGTCATCGCCTCGTAGACCTTGGTGGTCAGGAACTGTTCGAGGGGGATGAAGCGGGTGTCCCGGTTGGTGATGATGCCCAGCAGCTTCTTTTCCGCATCCACGACCGGCAGTCCGGAGACCCGGTAGTGGCCACAGAGGTCATCCAGCTCCTGCAAGGTAGCATCCGGGCTGATGGTCACCGGGTCGGTGATCATCCCTGATTCACTGCGCTTGACCTGGTCGACCTGGCGGGCCTGGTCGTCGATGGAGAGGTTGCGGTGGATGATGCCGATGCCGCCTTGGCGGGCCAGCGAGATCGCCATCGGCGCCTCGGTGACCGTATCCATGGCCGCGGAGAGCAACGGGATGTTGATGTTGATCCGCTTGGTCAGCCGCGTGGAGGTATCCGCTTCCGAAGGGATGACGTCCGTGGGCCCGGGCAGCAGCAGTACGTCGTCGTAGGTGAGGCCTTCAAGGGCAAAGGGATTGAACTCGGACACGGGGAACCTTTCGAAGCCGTCAGAGGATTGCTTACATCCTAGGACCTTCGGCGCCCGACTGACACGCCTTAGCTCCGGTGGTGTGTGCAACGCAACCCTGGGGCGGGGTGCCTTTACCAGTCCAGTGCCGATTTCAGTCGGCGTTCGAACACCTCGGAGGTGCTGCGCGCGTAGGTCTTGGTCAGATGGGATTTGTCGAGATAGACCAACACGTTGCCGATGACGGGGCGGCAGATTCCGTCCGGGCAGAGTTCGCTGGTCATATCCAAAAAGCCCAGGTCGCCCGGGAGTTCTCCCCTCATGGCTTCGGCGTGGAGGTCATCCAGCGGGGAGTCGGCGGCGATGAGCTCATCTCGGGGGACCTGGCATTGTTCGGAGTCCGGCCCGTTGAGGTCCACGCATTCGGGCACACCGAGCCCGAAGCGGGGGGTATCGCGCATCGCAATGACCTGTTTGCCTTGTTCGAGGAAGGGCCGGATTCCTTCTTCGTAGCCAGGGACGACGGTCTCCTCATCGGCAGGGGTGCGCTCATCGGTGGACCCGTAGGCCTGCGTGAGAGTACCGAGCGTCAGTACGGCGTCTGCCTCGTGGTCCAGCACGTAGTCGGTGGCCGCCTCGTTGAATTCGTTGCATTCGGCATCACGGCTGCGGTCCTCGGCGCCGAACCGGCAGGCGTTGCGGTTGATCAGCACCCACGCCCAGTTGTTCTTCTGGGCCGCCTGGTCCAGTGCGCTGGTCCAATGCTGGGCGTGCGAATCCCCCAGGACGATGATGGTCTGATCGGCGGTCTGCGGATCCCCGCCCATTTGGCAAAATTCCATGACCGGGTCCGTGAGTTCATAGCCCTGGCCACATTCACCGCCGTAGTTCGCCCACTCCCCCGAGAGTTGGGTCGCTAGTGGACGCACCATGGCTTCGGGGTCTCCGGTGGGCTCGTAACCCGGCGTCAAGGATGCGGCACCGGGGTTGTCCAGCTTCGGTTGGGACTGGGCTGCCGTTTCGTCGGCGGCAACCCGAGCCTGCCAGCCGCTCAGGGGCATCGCGACCATGCCCACCAGCAGACCGACGACGAGTCCGAGCCGTCGGCGCCGTAGCGTGGGCCACCGCCAGCCGTGGAATGGGGTCTCAACGCCCTTGGTCGTCACCCAAGCCAGCCCCAAGGACAGTCCGATGACGCCAAGACCACCCAGAAAGTCGGGTTCATCGAGTCGATTCACCGACAGATAGATCACCAGGATGGGCCAGTGCCAGAGATACAGCGCGTATGAAAGGTCCCCCAGCCGGGTCAGCGGGCGGGCCGCCAACAACCGGTCGACGCCGAACGGATGTCCCGTCCGTCCGGCGGTGATGATCGCCGCAGCCGACAAGGTCGGCCAGAGGGCGATGTATCCGGGAAACTGCTGCTGGACCTGCAGCAGGATGCCGCAGGAAAGCATCGCCAGCAGGCCAGCCCACCCCAGGGCCACACGCACCGCCATCGGCAATTGGCCGATATGGGGAAGGAGCACGGCCAGCAAGGACCCGAGAGCAAACTCCCACAGCCGGGCCCCGGTGTCGAAATAGGCCCAGGACTGGCTGGTGCTCGTGATGTGGATCGAGTACGTCAAGGAACCGATGAAGACGAGGCCGAAGGCCACCGCTAGGACGGAGCCGAATCCTACGTGTGGACGAGCCCTGCGGAGCAGTTTCCAGACGAGTGCGGCCGCTCCGATGACCAGCGGCCACAGGATGAAGACCTGCCCTTGGATCGACAGCGACCAGAAGTGCTGCAAGGGGCTGGCGGCTCCATGGTTTTCGGCGTAATAGTCCACCGATTCCCGCGCCAGCGTCCAGTTCTGCGTATAGAAAAGAGTCGACCAGGTCTGTTCGAAGACCTCGCCCCACCGGGTCCTGGGCAGCAGCGCCGCGGTAGCTAGAAGAACGGCCAAGAGGACGACGACGGCTGCCGGCAACAGTGATTTGAACCGGTGCAACCAGTACCTCAGCAGCCCGATCGGCTTCCCCGCGGACACTTTATAGGCGAACGATGAGGTCAGCAGGAACGCCGAGATCAGCAGGAAGACATCGACGCCTCCGGAGACGCGTCCCAACCAGACGTGGTAGGTGACCACCATGAGTACGGCGAAAGCGCGAAGGCCCTGAACTTCGGGGCGGTAATGCGGTTTGCTCGGGGCCGGAGTCGCGGTTCCGGGTCGGTAGCGGCGTGGATCAGACATGGTTTCGCCGCCTTCCTGTGGCTGGTACCTAACATCCGCCGGGGTCCGCCCCTGCCCGGCGTCCACCACTCTAGCAGCCCACCGTTACCGAACTGTTACAGGACGGGTGGGTCCAACCGAGGGCCACCACTGCTCAGGCGGCACAGCCCACCCCCGTTAACGCAGGAGACCCTCCCACCGCAGTTGATGCGGGGAGAGGGTCCTGCGTCGCGTGACGACCTAGTGCTGATGGCCGTCGCTGTCGTCGTCTTCCTGCTTATCGGCGACCAGGGTCTCGGTCGTGAGCACCAGGGCGGCGATCGAAGCGGCGTTCTGAAGTGCTGAACGCGTCACCTTCACCGGGTCGATGACACCGGCTGCCAGCAGGTCCTCGTACTCACCGGACTTGGCGTTGAAGCCCGAGTTCACCGCCGACTCGGAGACGTGGTTCGCCACGACGTAGCCGTCGAAGCCTGCGTTCTGTGCGATCCAGCGCAGCGGCTGAACCAACGCACGGCGGACGATCCCCACCGCAGCGGCGGCGTCGCCTTCGAGCGCGGTCACGTTCGGGTCGGTGTCGAGCACGGAAAGCGCATCGACCAGGGCGGTACCGCCACCGGCGACAATGCCTTCCTGGATCGCGGCACGCGTGGCGGAGACTGCGTCTTCGATGCGGTGCTTGCGTTCCTTGAGCTCAACCTCGGTGGCTGCGCCGACGCGGATCACGCCGATACCGCCGGAAAGCTTGGCCAGACGCTCCTGGAGCTTTTCCTTGTCCCATTCGGAATCGGTGCGGCCGATTTCGGCCTTGAGCTGGGCCACGCGATCATCAACATCAGCGGTGTCGCCGTTGCCGTCGACAATCGTAGTGTTGTCCTTGGTGACCGTGATGCGGCGGGCGGAACCGAGAACCTCGGTACCGACCTGGTCCAGCTTCAGGCCGAGGTCCTGGGACACAACCTGGGCACCGGTGAGGATCGCAATGTCCTGCATCATGGCCTTGCGACGATCGCCGAAGCCCGGTGCCTTGATGGCCACGACGCTCAGCGTGCCACGCAGCTTGTTGACCACCAGCGTGGACAGGGCTTCGCCCTCGACGTCCTCGGCAATGATGAACAGCGGCTTATTGGCCTGCAGGACCTTCTCCAGCAGCGGCAGGAAGTCCTGCACTGCGGAGATCTTGCCGGAGTGAATCAGGATCATGGCGTCTTCGAGGACGGCCTCCTGACGCTCCGGGTCGGTCACGAAGTGCGGGGACAGGTAGCCCTTGTCGAACTGCATGCCCTCGGTGATGCTCATCTCGGTCGAGGTCGTGTTCGATTCCTCAATCGTAATGACACCCTCGGCTCCGACCGTGCCGAACGCCTTGGCCAGCAGTTCGCCGATCTCGTCGTCCTGAGCGGAGATCGCGGCCACGTTGGCCACGTCCTCGCCTTCGACGGGGCGGGCGTTCTCTGCCAGACGGGCCGTCACGGCCTGGACCGAGGCCTCGATGCCGCGCTTGATCTCGCCCGGCGCAGCGCCGGCCGCGACGTTGCGCAACCCTTCCTTGACCAGTGCCTGAGCGAGCACCGTGGCGGTGGTGGTTCCGTCACCGGCGACATCGTTGGTCTTGGTGGCGACCTCCTTGGCGAGCTGGGCTCCGAGATTCTCGTAGGAATCGTCAAGCTCGATCTCGCGGGCGATGGTCACACCGTCGTTGGTGATCGTGGGTGCGCCCCACTTCTTGTCCAGGACCACGTTGCGGCCGCGCGGGCCGATCGTGACCTTGACGGTATCGGCCAGCTTATTGATGCCGGCCTCGAGCGCCTTGCGGGCGTCGTCGTTGAATGAAAGCTGCTTTGCCATGTTGCTACTCCTTGCTCACCGCGTGAAGCCCCGGCCGCTGGGGCCAGGGCTTCACGCTCGGGAACTACTTGACGACGATGGCCAGAACGTCGCGGGCGGAGAGGACGAGGTACTCGGCGCCGCCGACCTTGACCTCGGTGCCGCCGTACTTCGAGTAGATGACGACGTCGCCCTCGGCGACATCGACGGGAACGCGGTTGCCGTTGTCGTCAACGCGACCCGGGCCTACTGCCACGACCTTGCCCTCCTGGGGCTTTTCCTTGGCGGTGTCAGGGATGACCAGGCCGGAAGCCGTGGTCTGTTCTGCCTCGAGCGGCTGAACAACGATGCGATCCTCGAGAGGCTTAATGGAGACCGACATGCGGATCTCTCCTTTGCGTGAGTTACCAATGGTTACGGGGCCGTTGGGGTGTACCAACCGTCGTCGCGGTGCCAGCTGGCAAGTACCTCAGGCTTTAGCACCCGATGACTTCGAGTGCCAATACAGACTCTATGAGGTCGCTGGCACTCGGTCAAGGCGAGTGCCAAATTGTACGGCCGCGGCAGGCCCTCCATCGGGTGGGACGGTGCCGGTCTAGTCTTCGCGGCGGATCACGGTCCGGCGTTCGCCATCGGGATTCTCCACGGGCGGCCCCTCAGTTCCCCCGGGCTGGTATCGGGGATCGACGCCGAGGCGGCGATACAGGGCACCACCAGGACGCATGGCCCGTGAGTACCGGTCCTCCCCTGCCCGCATTTTCCTGCGGGTTTCCTTGATCCAGGCGGGAAGCATGAAAGAGGGCAGCCAGAACATCCCGATGATGCCGATCCCCAAGGAGGGGAACAGCGTGAAAAAGATGGCCAATATGAGTAGCGGTGGTCCATGGTCCAGCACCAGCGGCGAGACGCTCAGCAGGGTGAATGCCACCCCAAGATATAAGGATGCCAGTCCCGGCCAGCCCGGGAACGGACCGCCTTTGAGCAGCAGCCACGCCTGGTATCGGCCACGATAGGCCTGGATTCCGGCGATCAGGTTGACCAGCCCGATGGCTGCTGCCACCCAAGGCGCCCATTCTTCTGCTGTCATCGTCCACTTCCTCGTCGTTCTCTGCCCGCCCAGCGGAACGCGGCCCCGGATTCCTCACGCCTGGTCGACGCCGTGTCCGGGCTGAACGCCGGCTCCCTGATCGAATACCCGCCTGGGCCGGAGGGGGCTGTCGTCGGGCACCGCCGGTTTACCGGGCCCTTGCGAGTTCACCGACATCCTGCAGGAGGGCCTGCCAAACAACAACGGAGGGCACGGCCGAGAGCACCATACCGTCGCTCTCAACTCCCATCGCATAATACCCGGCCGCACCGGCATTGAGCCAAGCCCTGGCCAGGTGCGTGGCTTCGGCGGTCAACCGCCAGGCAAACCACGGTTCTGCCCAGAGGCGGGCCAGGAGCTCATCACTGGCATCAGGCACCGGCGCAGAACCCTCCATCCGCTGCCCGAAGGTCTCCATATCAATCCGGTCCGGACTCATTTGCACCGTCCAGGCAGGAGCCAGCCCCGTCCATGAAGCGATCACCCCGGGTAGCTGGGCCGGATCCACGACATCGAGCCGGACCTTTTCCAGATCGATGGCGTCCTCCTCACTCCCGAGCACGATCTGCGAGTAGGAGGGCCCCGCAGCGATGAGGGCCTGATCCCACCCCATCCAGACGGTCAACGAGGTATCAATGGCCCCGTAGTGGGCTTCGATCTGGATCAAATGCGGCGACTGCTCCAACGCGAGCGCGTGGAAACGAAACCGGTCAGTCAACTGGCCGCGAGGGTCCATGAAACCGGCATCGACGAGCTCGGCGCGTAGTTTGCCGATCCTCAGCAACTGGAACTTTCCGAGCTTCTTGGCGCTTCGATGATCCAGAAGGAACTGAACGCCTTCCTCGGAGACAACGGGGCCCTGACTTGTGAACGGCTGTGCCGTACCGATGCGGCTGACCCGTTCGACGTCGTGGCCAACGGTGGCCATGAACTCGTCCCTGCATGGTTCAGGTAGGGCTTCAGTGCCGTCGGAATCCGCGGCGGCGACGGCCAGGGCCACCGACCGGTCGATGGCCACATTCGCGGCGATCGCGTCGGCGACCGGGCCCAGGACTTCCGATTGCCCCACGGTGAAACTCGTCGTGATTTCCACCCCGAGGTTCCCGACCAGGGCCAGCCGTCGGTGGACCACGATGGAGTACCCGCCGGCGTCGTAGGTGAAAATCTGGGCCCGAGCAGCGTGCCCATCAATTTCGGCGATGTCATTGGCGATGAAGTGCGCGCCGTCAAAAGCGGCGATCGTCGTGGCAATGGCCTCACTGGCCAGCGCAGTCAAAGTCGCGTTGGTCGGTGTCTGGCGAATGACTGTGTTCGGGCTGAATACCCCCTCGGGGGCGTCCTGATGACCAATGACCACCGTTTCCCCACCATCGGAGATCATTCCCCAATCCCCGGGAACGCTGATCGTCAGCACCCCAATAGGCCACTCAACCCACTCGTCGAAGACATTGGTCCGTTCATTGTTGATCATGAAAGTCCTTGCAGCTGAAATGAGCATGTTGATTCTTTGTTCCTCGTCGAAATGCCGTGACCGTCCGGGCGGGTGGAAACCGGACGCGCTGAAAACCCTGTTTCATCAGGTCAAGTTCAATTCCAGCAGCCCCTGATTCCGGCTGATGGAACCCCAGGATCAGTTCCCCTGCATTCTCCGCAAGGACGCACGTACCTCGCGCTTTCGTTCCTTCTCTGCCCGATACTGCTCGCGCATCCACCGCGGATGCATGAACCGCGGTAACCAGAAGAACCCAATGAACCCAATAAACAAGCAAACGAGCACGGTGCCGCCCAGTAGAAGCGCCAAGATCGGCGGCATGACATCCATCAGCGGGACAGTGAAGGGTAATAGGGTGAAACTAATCCCGATGTAAAGAAGAGCCGGCCCCGATTGTCCAGGCAACACGGACTTGGTGATCATCCATGACTTATCGCGGCCTGAATAGGCAGCGATCCCCAAGGCAAGGGAAACTATTCCAAAGCCCAAGCTAACGAGCGTTGCGCCGAGTGACATGTGTAGACTCCAAATTTTGGATGATGAGGTGAGCGAGCGCTGGGCTCCGCCACCGCTGAAATACTATCCAAAGATTGAATGCCAGACCTTCTTTCCGGCATCCTTCACCTTCGCCGCGGTTTCCTTCGCGCCGTCGTAGACATCCATCATCTCGTCAGCCAGCGCGTCCCGACCACCCCAATGATCGATTGCCCACGAAATCCCGATGCCGGCGACGAAACCGACCCCAGCTCCGACAGGCCCACCAATCATCATGCCGATACCCGCCCCTGCGGCTCCAGCCCCGAAATCGACGGCGGCCTTCGTGGTGCCTTTCACCACCGTTTCCTCGCGGGCGCGGGATTTGATTTGGTCCTGGGTCCAGTCGGGATGTTCTTGTGCTGTGTCCGCCATGGATTGTGTCCACTGGTCGTGGTAGGTGATGCCGGTGCTGGCAATGGCAAGCACGGGTCCTGCCCCGCGCACGAATTTGGTGTAGCGGGAGCCATTCTTCAGCCCGTCCGTCATGTGATCCAACCGGCCCTTGACGTCCCAGGGAGCCGGCCCGGTCGTGGTCCGGTTGACGTACTTCTTCAGGGTCCCATTGATTTCAAGCTTGCTCATGGAAATCCCACTGCGCGCGGTGACCTTATAGGTGCTTGGAGGGGTGGACGCCACCCCCTTCGAGTCCACTATGAAATCGGCGCTCGGTGTCATCTTGGTGACATCCCACGCGGTCCATCGGGTCACCGTGACGCGGGTGTACTTGAAGTTGACCGTGTCCGCATCGAACCATTTGGCCAGAGCCATCCCAGATGAGGTCAACGCGGTGCGATCGTCACTGGCGATCCAACCATCGTTGTCCAGTGTCTCGAAGCTAATCCCATCGAGTTCCTTGGAGTACTTGTCCCCGATTTCCGATAGTCTCCTCCCCGTGCCATCTACGTACGCTTGGAGATTGGATTCGTCATAGATCGAATTCGGGGAAAGGTCCTCGCCGTCGGCGATCAGTTCATGGTGCCGATCGATCCGCTCCAGGGCCGTGGCGCGCCGGCCAACGATCAAGGTGCGGACTTCACCGGCATAGTTCTCAAGCGTCGTCGCTCCGGCATCGCAAGCACCTTCCACGAGGCTTCCCTGGGTCTTGATGACCCGGAAGGCGTTGGTGACGTTGGCTTCATCCGAATGGTTCTGACTGCTGTAGTGGTTGAGCACCCCGCCCCAGGTGCCCGAGGCATCGTCGACCTTCGAGCTGAACTTCTTCCCGGAAGCACGCAGACTCTTCCCAGTACCTTCAAGGGCAGAGGGGTCAGGCCAGTTTTCGAGCGCCCTCGTGTCAATCATCGTTCTGGTCCACCGCAATAAGATCATCAACATTCAGGTCGGGAGCTTTCAGCAGCTCCTTTTCCGCGGCATCCATCATCGATTCGTCGCCTTGAACATAGGCGTTGACAACACTGCGCATGGAGCCGATTGCTCCGGCGGTGCGCGTTTCGACAGCTTCAGCTTGGAGGGCAATCAGTTC
The DNA here is from genome assembly GCF_052377515.1 of Arthrobacter sp. AOP36-C1-22. NCBI lineage: Bacteria > Bacillati > Actinomycetota > Actinomycetes > Micrococcales > Micrococcaceae > Arthrobacter > Arthrobacter sp. AOP36-C1-22. The sequence continues at coordinate 20,442 of NZ_JBQSWW010000001.1, forward strand.
GTTCCAGAGTGTGGACAGCGAGTCGGCCATGGCCGACGTCCTGACTTGGCCGATCGCTTCGGTCATGTCATCGAGAATGTTTTTCCGGGCAGCGGGGAAATCCTCCGCATCGCTTTCGACGTTGTTCAGCACGCCGCGAACGGCACCGGGGTAGATGGTGTAGCCAACTACAGACATTCGGGTCCTCACTCCTTTACTACTTCACGGCAGCCGATTTTAACCTCCACGAGCATAGACACCCCGACGACTTGCTGCCATGGGGAGAACTCCCCATGACCGTGTCCGCTGCGCTTCCAATTGTTCCCCCTCCGCCACGGAAGGCCCTGAAACCGGGCCCGCTGTGGCACCATGAAGGTCTCGAGCCCGAACTGGTCACCGCAGGTGTACATCTCTCCCGGCTGCCGATCTTCACTGGGCCTTCGGGGCCGGGAGGGCCCACCACCCCTCTGGGGCGACATCGCTGATGACGCCGGCGAGGACTAGTCTTAATCCCATGCCATCCCCCGCGCCCGCCTCGGAAAACCTTGCCGCCATCCTCTCACCCGAGGGTTTCGGTCTGCTCAACTCCCTGCCGGCAGATGCCGCGACCACCGACCAGGCAGCGTTAGAACTGAACCTGCGCTTGCGCAAGGAGGGGCACGAGGCCGAACTGGTCACCGCCGTCGTCCACCAGGCCCGACTCCGCGCCCAGGGAACCAGCAAGCTCGGCCCGTTCGCCGAGCACATGATCTTCACCCGCGTCGGGCTCGAACAGGCCACCCGGCTCAATATCGCCGCCTTGCATGCCCAACGGTTTATTGGCGCGGGATTCTCGCGGGTGGCCGACCTGGGTTGCGGGCTGGGCGTCGATTCCATGGCCATGGCCTCACTGGAACTGAACGTGACCGCCGTCGAACTCGATGAGACGACCGCTGCAGCGGCCACGGTGAACCTCATGCCCTGGCCGAATGCCCGCGTGGTCAATGCCGATGCCACCAACTTCGATCTGGAAGGCTTCGACGCCGTCTGGCTGGATCCGGCTCGGCGCACCACCTCGACGTCGGGCACCTCCCGGCTGTTCGACCCTGAAGCGTTCAGCCCGCCGTTGTCCCATGTCGAAGCGTTGGCGGACAGCGGCCTCCCCGTCGGCGTGAAGCTCGGTCCGGGGATCCCCCACGAGTCGCTCCCGGCCAACTGCGAAGCCCAGTGGGTTTCCGTCAATGGCGATGTCACCGAAGTCGCACTCTGGTTCGGTCCCCTGGCCCGCCCCGGGGTCCGCCGGGCCGCCCTGGTGCTGGGCCCCGGGGGGTCCAACGAACTGACCTCCTCCACCGACCACGACGCCGGTGCCTCATTACGCGGAGAGGTTCCCGTCGGCGACATCGAGGGCTACCTTTACGAACCCGATGGGGCGGTGATCCGGGCCGGACTGGTGGCCGAGGCGCTGGAGCAGGTCGGCGGCCACCTGGTGGATCCGCATATTGCGTACTTCTGCGCCCCTGAACACGTGCAGACCCCCTTTGCCCGGGCCTATGAAGTGCTGCGGGTCCACCCTTATAACGTCAAGGCGTTGCGCATGTGGGCCAAATCCGAGGGGATCGGCGTGCTGGACATCAAGAAGCGCGGGCTGGATGTCGCGCCGGAGGAACTGCGCAAGATGCTGTTGGCGGGTGTGGGCAAGAAGGCCAAACGCCGGGCGACCTTGGTCCTCACGCGGATCGGCGATCGCCGCGTGGCCATCGAGGTCAAGCCTCTCTGAGCCCCTGGCCACCATCGGTTCTCCATGATGTGGAGGCCCGTTGAGCCAGGCAGTGCAGAACATGCCGGTTGTCGCCCAAAATCCCCGGCGGTTCCCGCCATGGCTTGCAGAACATGGGCCACAAGACCCGGGCACCAACATCTTCTGTGCATTTCCTACCCTTTGAGCGGGCCTGGCACGCAGTTCGACCATGCTGCCTGGGGCGATGTGATGCCCCGCTGGCGAAACGCTGCAGCGAGGCGTTCGAGAAAACATTCGCGCCCGGCTGCGTGGAAGATCGCCCGATCGGCCTTGACGGTGATCCAGCCCAATGAAGTGAAAGCGAAGTCCCGTCCGATGTCCTTGCCGATCTGATCGAGCTCGCCATGGTGCTTGCCTTCGTATTGCACGGCGATCCGATACTCGGCGAATTGCAGATCGGGAACGAGCCGCCGCCCGTCGGGGAGCAAAACGGGCAGGTTGACCCCGGGTTCGGGATACCTGGCGTCCCTGATGATCCACCGAAGGTGAGTTTCCGGCGCGGAGTCAACGCCCGGGCGGAGCAGCTCCAACGCCTCCCGGGCGGCCTGGATGCCGACGGCATTCGATCGCCGGTGCACCGTGTTCCGGAGGTCGACGAGCGTCGTCAGCGGGTTGGTCCCCAGGAATCGAGCCGACTGCGGCGGTCCATCAGGTCGTTGCAGCAGGGCATCACCAGCGACGACCAGCTCCCTGACCGATAGTCCTATCGAGGCCAGATCCACCCAGGTCCGTGCCGGTGACGTGAGCCGAATCCTTCCCGCGACCAGCGCCTCCCCGACCGATAATCGGGTTCCGTGACCCACGACGTTCCGGCGGCGCGGGACGGTCCCACCGGCATCGCAGGTCAGATGAACCGGATACGCCTCGACGAAACGGGCGTCCAACCAGATACCCCAAGCATGGGCCGCGCTCACATGGCTCAGTACCGTTCCGGCCTCCACGGTGGAGAACGCCCGGTACGCATCCAGAGGGTCGACCCGGACGTTCGTCCATTGGAGGATCCCGCGAGAGGGCGACATGAGATTCTTCCGGCGTAGTTGCTGCCTGCTGGCTCCTTCGTTCAACGCGTCGGCGATCAGGAATACGGTCCGTCTCGCCGCCGGCGGCAAGGGCACTCCGGTGGTCATGATTCCATCGTGCCGCCCAAACCGAGCTTCAAGGAGTTATCCACAGCTGAAGACAACCACAGTCGTGCCGGAAACCTCCGTTGCGCCGATAGACTGAGCCGGTCCTCATACCCCCGACGTCAGGAACGCGGATGCAGATCGATTTCGCCGACTCCCGGCAGTCAACGCTCGGCGTCGAGTGGGAAGTTGCGCTCGTGGACCACCACAGCGGGGATCTGCGATCGGTGGCCCAGCAGGTCTTGGAGGGCGTTCATGCCGCCCACGGCGGGCTGGCTCCCGATGAGGAGCACCCGCATGTGAAGCAGGAGCTGCTGTTGAACACGGTCGAGATCGTCACCGACGTCTGCGACACGGTCCGCCAGGCCAAGACCCAGCTCCACGAGAACCTCGGGGTCATCCGCGAGGTCACCGACCCCATGGGGATCGACCTCTATAGCGCCGGCTCCCACCCGTTTGCCTCCCCCAAGCTGCAACCGGTCACCGACCAGGAGCGCTACGCCAAGCTCATCGACCGCACCCAGTGGTGGGGCCAGCAGATGGTGATCTACGGGGTTCACGTCCACGTCGGGCTGGATCGTCGGGACAAGGCGCTGCCCGTCGTCGATGGCCTGATGAACTACCAGCCCCATTTCCAGGCGCTTTCGGCCTCCAGCCCGTTCTGGGGAGGCGAGGACACCGGCTATGCATCCCACCGGGCCTTGATGTTCCAGCAGTTGCCCACCGCGGGACTGCCCTACCATTTCGAGACGTGGTCGCAGTTCGAAGGCTACGTCGCCGACATGCTGCATACCGGTGTCATCGACGACATCTCCGAAATCCGCTGGGATGTCCGCCCGGTCCCCCGGTTCGGAACCGTGGAGATGCGGATCTGCGATGGTTTGTCCTCGCTGCAGGACATCGGCGCCATTGCGGCACTCACCCAGTGTCTGGTGGATGACATGTCCACCACTTTGGACCACGGCGGCAGCATCGACGTCATGCCTCCCTGGCACCGCACGGAAAATAAGTGGAGGGCCGCCCGCTATGGCATGGACGCGATCATCATCCTCAATGCCGCTGGCGATGAAATGCTGGTCACGGACCACCTGATGCGAGAGTTGGACCGGCTGGAGCCGGTGGCCCGCAAACTGGGGTGCAGTGATGAACTCGCCGACGTCGAACGCATCATCCGGGGTGGAGCCGGCTACCAGTGGCAACGCAAGATCGCTGCCGCCAACTCAGGGGACCTACGCGCCGTGGTGAAGGACAACATCGCCAGGATGCACATCGCCTGAGGGCACGGCGGTTTCGACAGGCGACGGGCCATACCCAACCCAGTGGGGCACCTCAGCGACGGGGCTTCACGCGGAGGCCCCGCGGTGCGATCCATCGACAATGGCGGTGACGCGTTGCAAGAAAGCCCCGGAGTCCAGCAGCGGCGCCGCGCTCACGGCAGTCCCCGGCCGCAGCGAGGTCACCTCACGGACCGATCCCTCAAGGGGCACGAAGGAGCCCATCAATTCGTGGGTGCCCCGGGTGAAGTTCCAGCCGTTGGTTTCCGCGTGGCTGTGCAGCCAACCGATGATGGCCATCGGGACCGCGGAATGCGGTAGGGCGTCGACGCGGAACAGCTCCCCTTCGGTCCAGATGGCATAGTCGAATTCGGTACTTCGGAAAAGTGAGAGTTCTCGTGGTCGACCGGCGTCGTCGGTGCTGATGCGCAGGATGGGTTTCCCCGCGCGTCGCGGCAAGGTCAGCAACAGGCCGGCGGACGTGGGCGCACCATCAAATTCAGCCAAGCCTGCTCCAACCAGTTCCGTCGCACTCGAGCGGACCCGTTTCCAGGCCCTGCGATCGTGATAGGAGATCCGGTCCAGATAATCCAGTCCCCGTCGGCCCAACCGGGGCCCCTTACTGAGGGACAAGTCTACCGGTCCCGCCTCTGACGGAACCTCCGAATCCAAGACCGCGAAGGTCCACTCCGGAAGTGGCCCGGCGGGGGCCTCCTCGGGCGCATTGCCTTCGACCTCCCGCACCCAGGTCGGGCGCAGCACACGGGGCATCCAAATGAAAGCAAAGAGTCCCCCGGCCATCCCCAGGACCAGAGCCAAGGCCAGGAATGCGGTCATCACCCATCCCACCGGCCCATTTCGCACCGTTTCCCCACCGGGGACGAAGAGGGTGGCGCCCAGGACGACGAACGCAGATCCCAGATACAGCAATCCCGGCCCCAGATACCCGGCGTACAGTGTCCGACCACGCCAGCGGCGGAAGGCCCCACGATAGGCCTGTACGCCGAGGGCAACCAGGATCCCTCCCAGCCCGAGCAGGAAGAAACCGGCGTCTGCAGTCTCGGCCAAAGTCATCGCCCGCGGCTCCCTTCCACTGATTCATGGTCGAGCGGACCCGACGCAGTATCGTCGGGCCATCCCCTCAAGACTTTCTGGAAGGCAGACACTAGTTCCATCCATACGGAAAAGGAGGGGGCCGGCGTCAGCCGGACCGATGCGCCGTCGTCGGCATAGTGGAAGTGACCGGCTCTGCCCGCGTTGACGAAACGCATTTCAATCCCAGTCGCCGGCACTCCCCCGGTGTCCATCACTTCAGCGGGCCCGGCTCCGAACCTGACTGACCATTCGAACCACGGCTCGTCCCAGAAGCGTCCGAATCCATCCGGCGCGTCAACGCCGCTGTCGACCGGGCCGCCTGCCTGAAGGATGCCGGCAAACGAGGAAGAGGCCATATCGATCGGGATACCCAGACTCCATGCCGGACCCAGCCCCACCCACTGGGCGATCAGCCCGGGTACGCCTTCGACTCTGACGATATCCAACTGCCGGTGGGTCGTGGACATACCAACCCCTGAAAGGACGGCCTGGATTTCGGGCCCGGCGACGGCGATGGCGGACAGGTTCCCGACCTTGATATCAAGCCGTGAACGGGTAGTCCCGTGCCCGGCATCGACTTCGACGCTGACGTGTTGCTGGCGGAATCCATCGGTGGCGAACTCCCCTGCTTCGTTCCATGCACCATTGGGGCGCATCAGGTCGGCGTCCACCAACGCCTTGACTTGCTCCTGGTTCCGCCGGATTTCCAGACGCCCAACCCGACGTCTTGCCGCGTACATGGCCATGAAATCGATGGTCTCCAGCGACAGAAGTGGCCCCCGTGACGACCATGGTTCCACGGTCCTGATCTTGTTGAGTTCCTCGACCCCTTCGCCGTACACTGCGCTGGCCTCCGCGTCCGTGCGTGGTTCGCGACCAGGATATTGCCTTCCAACATCCGATTGGCTGTTCATGCGTGGTGCTCCCCTGCCTCGACGATATGGGTGACCATGTAGCGCATCAGTGGTTCGATGAGCGTCGCCTGCTCGGACGTGTAGCTGCCCGTGGCCTCGAGGGTTTCGGAACCGAACGGAAGGAGCCATCTCTGCACCATCAAACTATGTGCCGCAACTCGGTGGAGCGTGACATGCATTCGTCCCAGTTGGTTTCCATGGGGCCACACATCGTCGGAGATGAACTGTGTCCCGGTCAGTAGTGCACGGTCGGCGGAGAAGGCGACGGTGGATTGTCTGGCCATGGACACTCCGGTGGGGACCTGCAGGCGGCGCAACACCAAGTTGGGCCGGAACCCACCGGTACGGTCCGCTGGGCGCGTCACGACCGCTCCTCCGTCGACTTCGTCGATTTCCCAGGCGCTGTCCACCGGCAACGTGATACCGACGAGCGTCGTGCTGACATATCCTGCTTGAGCGTCATCGCTCATGGCATCATCCTCTTTCATACCCGGCCACAATGCGGCGCAAGGTCACTAGTCCCATAGCGAGCTCCAGGCATCATGCACCTTGTCTCCAACATCACCGACGAATTCCTGTGCCTTGTCGGGCACGACGGCGTTGAACCCGTCGTAGATCTTATCGGCGATCCAGTCGTTGATTCCCGAGAGCTCCATGGCGCCGACGATGACGACACCCGCGACGAGGCCGACAACGGCACCGACGAGGGTACCGGGCCCGGGGATCACCGAGCCGATGGCAGCTCCTACTCCCGTGGCCACGAGGATCTTCGTGCCACCCTTGACGACGGCGGCTTGGCCGGCTTCGTTTTCCAGTTCGTCCGCGGAAATTTCGGGGTTCTCGTTCAGGAGCCGGTTGTACTCCTTGGAGTATTCGCTGTCGATGGTGATGACACCTCCGACGACCGAAAGAATGCCGCCGCCCAGCTTGATGGTCTTGGGCATCTTGAGGCTCTTGGCCTCCGGCGTGTTCGGGTCCACCACCGTCCAGGGGTTTTGGTACCTGTAGACGTATCGTTCCGGAACCGGCGGGGACACTCCGGGTTTGGGGTAGGCCGCCATCTTATACGAATTGCCGTACGGTATTTTTTTGAAATTGTAGTATTTTGCGGGATCGTAGGCAGGCGTGCGATATGCGTAGACGGGATTCTTGATGTTGGAGACCTTGATCCATTTGGTCGCGTTTCCGGCAACCCCAAAGGCTGCACTTCCCCACGGCCCGGCTATCGCGCCGCCTTCATCCACGACAGCGTCATAGGCCCCGTCGAGTGCTTCGGCACATGCTGTCTCGAGGTTCTCATATCTGGTCTGGCAGCCGTCGACAAGGCCCTGATAGTAGGTCTGACTTCGGGATGCATCGGACACAGCGGCCTCATCACCGAAGTCCAGTTTGCTCGTGTCCTGGTGGAAGAGCGCAACCTGTCCCAGCACAATCTCCGCATAGGCCAGCTCGTCGTCCAGCCCGTCGGCAAAGGAATCAAGTGCGGTCTTTGCCTCACCACCGCCCAAACCCACGTATTCCCCATGCTTATTGATCTCCACGAAGCGGGAGTAGAAATCCTCACCAAGCCTCGTGATCTGTGAGTGATATCGCAGTTTGTCCCACGTGTTCTTCGAATCCTGGACCAGTTCCTTGATGGAGTCTGCTTTGGAATCGAGACTCTTCGCCGAGGATCGGACCTCACTCGGGTCGGCCCACTTCTCCAGGGCGGAGGTGTCAACGGTGTATGCCATATCGCCCTACTTTGGCTCGTGGAAGTCGGGAACCTTGTTGATGTCTTGCCGGGCGTCGCTGGCCATCTTTTCGTCCGAGGTGATGTAGGCGTCGGCGATCTTGCTCGCGCCCGAATGTGCGTTCCGGCCCCGGGTCAATGCGGCTTCGGTATTCGCCAGTAGAATTCGCGCGTTGAGCCGATCAAGAGCACTGGTGACGACAGTGCCTTTCACCGCCTCCTTGCAGTCCTCCAGTGACGTATCCAACGGTTTCTTTGCTACGTCCAGGTCCCCAAGATTGGTGTCCAGGTCCGAAAGGACCGCCCGAAAGGGCACAACAGAAATCTGATAGTCATCTAGGCTCATGCCCATCCCTTCCAGTTCAACGGCAGTTCGATGCAGGGCGCACCGCCCACAGTCCCTAAATCCTATGAGTTCCGACGTTGTCGCGCGATGGGGAGAACTCCCCATCCCCCTACAAGCTGATGGACGATACGGGTTGGCCCGAATCGGCAGAGAACTCGATGCCGGTGGGCTCGACCCCTGCGATGACCAATTGTGCGGCCAGCGCCGCGACCATCGCCCCGTTGTCGGTGCACAACCCGATCCGCGGAACCCTCAACGTGATGCCGGCAGAGGCGCACCGGGCGGCCAGTAGTTCACGCAGGCGCGAGTTCGCCGCGACGCCACCACCGAGCAGGAGGTTGTCCAGGCCGTGTTCGGTACAGGCCATGATGGCCTTCTTGGTCACCACGTCGACCACCGCTTCCTGGAAGGAGGCGGCAATGTCGGCCACCGGGAGTTCCTCACCGCGGGCCCGGTACTGTTCCACGCAACGGGCCACCGCCGTTTTGAGTCCTGAGAAGGAAAAGTCGTAGCGGTGATTTCCCGGGGATTCGGGGGTGCCGGTGAACTTGGGCAGTGTCAGCCCGCGGGGGAAGCGGATGGCCTTCGGGTCACCTTCCCGGGCGATCTTGTCGATGGCGGGGCCTCCCGGATAGCCCAGCCCCAGCAGCCGGGCCACCTTGTCATACGCTTCCCCTGCCGCATCATCGATGGTTGCCCCGAGCAGCTCCACATCGGAGGCCAGGGAATTCACCCGCAGGATCTCGGTATGTCCGCCGGAGACCAGCAAGGCACCGAGCCGGTCGGGAAGTGCCCCGCCGTCGAGCACCCCCACCCCCACATGGGCCACCAGATGGTTGATCGCATAGAGCGGCTTCCCCGAGGCCAGGGCCAGTGCCTTCGCGGCGGCCACCCCGACCATCAGCGCGCCGGAGAGGCCGGGGCCAGAAGTGACGGCGAGCGCGTCGACGTCGGCTAGGGTCACGCCGGCAGTGGAGAGGGCTTCCTCGAGCGTGGGGACGAAGGCCTCCAGGTGGGCGCGGGAGGCGATTTCGGGGATGACACCGCCGAAACGGACATGTTCGTCCATGGAGGAGGAGACCGTGTTGGCCAGCAGTTCGGTGCCCCGGACGATCCCGATACCGGTTTCGTCGCAGGAGGATTCAATGCCCAGAACCAGGGGTGCCGCGGAAGTCATGGCTCCAGTTTAGTGCGTTGGTAGGGGGATCATGCCCCGTGGGCGGCGTGACGGGGCCGAGCGGCGCGGTATCCGACGCCGCGGACCGTTTCGATCCAGCGGGGTGCCTTCGCGTTGTCCGCGAGTTTGCGCCGAAGGTTCCCGATGTGGACTTCGACGCTGCGCTCATCGGCTTCGGAGACGAAGGTTCCGGCGTCGGCATCCTCTTCACGCAGCCGTCTGACCAGCGAGGTCTTGGTCCGGACCGTGCGCCCGCCGACCAAAATGGCCTGGAGCAAGGTGAATTCGGTCGGGGTCACGGCAATCTCGACGCCTTCGGCTTCGATGCAGTAGGCGGCCGAATCGAGCACCAGTCCGTTGAGGCCCAACGCCGTCGTCGACTCAGGCTGCGCATTCGATGGCGACGGCTGACCAGACGGTGGTTCTTCGTCAGCTGGGGCGGCCGGCGCGCCCAGCCTTGCAGGGGTGTCACCGGGTACCTTGTTTCGCTCCCGGCGGCGCATGATGGCTTCGACCCTGGCCCGCAGTTCCCGCGGGCTGAAGGGTTTGGTCAGGAAGTCATCGGCTCCGGTCTCGAGCCCCAGGATCGTGTCGATCTCGTCCGTCCGGGCGGTGAGCATCACGATATGGGCATCCGAGCTGTGGCGGATTCTGCGAGCCACTTCGAACCCGTCGATATCGGGCAGGCCCAGATCAAGGGTGACCAGATCGGGAGCGTTTCGTTTCACCAGTTCGACGCCGTCGTTCCCCAACGCCGTGGAGTGGACAACAAAGCCGGACTGCGACAGCACGGCCTCCAAAAGTCCCCGGATATCCTCGTCATCCTCGACGACGACGGCCACGCGACGTTCCTGCACAACGAACTCCCCAGTATCGACGGCGATGTGAAAGCCCAGTCTATAGCCGGAGTTTGTGCCCGGCGCCACATGACGGGCTCCGGCAACCCGTAGGCTGATCGGGTGAACGAACGCGTTGAGGCACCAGCTCGTCCTCTCTCCCCTGCCGGACACCTCAGACGCATCCTGCGTATCGGCTTCCTGCGTGAACCTCTTCCCGTGATGGGGGCGCGGGGGCTCGCCTCGGTGAACCAACTTCCCTCGGCCATTGCCGCGGTTATCGTCATCGTCCTCTTCCTGGTGGCCGATGCCCAGGCGGCGCTCTCGGCTCCCGGGGTGTGGATCGGCTTCGTCGTTATCACCGCGGCCACCGTTGCCGCGTCCGTGCTGCCGTGGACGCGGTGGCCCGAGCCGGCCGTGCTGCTCGTACCGCTGGTGGACATGCTGGCCTTCTTCGTCATGACACTCGCTGGCTTCAAGACCTTGACCGGCATTTCGATCCTGATGGCCCTGCCGCTGTTCTGGTTGGCGTGGTCCCGCTACCGGACCGGCCTCGTCTTGGCCGCGTCCTTCGTCATGCCACTGGGCGTGGTCTGGGGCCAGGTGATCCTCTCAGGAATCGAACTTTCGACGAAGGCGCTGGTCAAACCGCTACTCGTTCCGGTCGTTCTGTTTTCCTTCACGATGACCATTGCCGTGATGTCCCTGGCCGTCGCCCGGACACAAGCACGCACGCGTCGAGCGTTGGAGAAGGCGGAGAAACACGCGGTACTGCTCAACGCCGTCCTCAATACTGCCAATGTCGGCGTGGTCGTCGTGGACGAGGCAGGGCGTGATTTGATGATGAACGACACCCAGCGAACCATCCATGAATCCCTCATTCCCGATGACAACAGCAACCCGGACGAGGCGGGCCTGTTGATCTTCGGTGCCGACCGCACGACGCCGCTGCCGGCTGACCAGCGTCCGGTCCGTCGCGCCGTCCTCGGCGCGGAGTACTCCGACCAGCTGGTCTGGGGAGGTAGCCAGGAGGCGATGCGCGCTTTCAACGCCTCCGCGACCCAAATGCTCGTCGACGGTCAACCCAGCGGAGCGGTGATCGCCTTCCATGACGTCACCGATCTTCTGGACGCGCTGGCTGCCAAGGACGACTTCCTGTCCACCGTCAACCACGAACTACGCACCCCGCTGACCTCCATCGTCGGCTACCTGGAGATGGCCTCGGAGACGGCCCATCTGGATCCGGCCGTGAAGGTGTATCTGCGGGTGGCCGAGCGCAACGCCGAACGCCTGCTGGCCCTGGTGGGGGATCTGCTCGATGCCGCCGCCGGCAAGGTGGAGATCGCCAGGGAACCGGTAGATCTGTCGGAGGTGCTCGAGGGTTGCCTGCCCTCGCATAAAGCGCGTGCCGAACGGCTGGGTGTCGGGTTGAGCGCCGAGGTCGCGAACCGGCTTGATCTGCTCGGCGACGAGCGGCGACTCGGGCAGATCGTGGACAACCTGCTCTCCAACGCGCTCAAGTACACGCCCTCCGGTGGCTCCGTCAACGTCTCGACGTATCGCTCCGAGACCGGCGATCCGATACTGGAGGTCACGGATACGGGCCAGGGCATGACCGTAGACGAGCTGGGACGCCTCTTCACCCGTTTCTACCGCACCGATACGGTCCGAAGGTCCAACATCCCGGGGGCAGGCCTAGGGCTGGCGATCACCAACGACCTGGTTGAGGAACACGGCGGATCGATCAGTGTCAGCAGCGAACCGGGACTCGGCAGCACGTTCAGGGTGGAGTTTCCTTCAGCTGTCGTTCGGAACTAGAACGTCAACACGTGACCTCCTTCAGGATCTACCCACAAGATGCCTTGACGTTCCCCAAGAAACGCATATCTACCGTGGCTGTCTTCTTCAGGGAATCGGCTGCGGTCCCCTGATACGAGGGAGTCAGGGAAAGGGAAAATCTGGTCGTCTTCAGCCACTCACTGCTCACGGGGAGCTTGGCCGTTGCTTGTGCACCATTGCTGACTTTCACCTTTTGGATATGAGTCACCTGAGCAGCATCGATGATGGTCACTTCGATTTGGTCGGCATCGATAGGCGGCGTGAAGGTGACGATCAGAGTGCCTTCGTTCTTCGGCCAATCGAAGTCCGGGGAACACTTCACTGGTGCGCCTGCCATCGATTGGGGTGCCCATTTGCCGGTGGTGACGTTGGAAACCACGGAGCCGCTCTGACTCCACGCAGCATGTGCCCCGGTGCCGGCAAGACCCACGATGACAACGACGGCATAGACGATGGCGGCCACACGCACTCTCGACGGTTTACGGGTAATTTCCGTGATGGTTCCAGAGGGCTGGCGGCTGCTCATCGGGACACTCTTTCCTGGCGACGGCGTCCGCGGGGACGCGGCCCGTCAGTCGAGTAGCTGGCGTTCGGTGAACGGGCCGTCGAACGTGATCCGAGCTCATGCCATGAGTGGCCGAGTGAAACGGTGGACTCGATACTGACATCCGAAGCCGGGAGCGCTTCGTTCGCCAGCAGGGCCTGCGGGCCGGTGTCCTCCGCCGGGATACGGGACTTCCGGCGGCGGGTCAAAACACCACCGACCACGTTCCATGCGCCGTAGCTGATGAGGGCCAAGGCAGCGATCTGTGCGCCCAATCCGCGGTCCTGGTTACCTAGCCAGTTCGCCAGGAATCCTGCGTAGGGCACGGCGTAGAAGAGCTTACCGCGGACCTGGACCTCGCGGACGGGTTCCTCGTCTGGCAGTGAGTTGTTATCCCCCTGCGTGATCAACAAGGTGTTGCCCTGCTGGTCGGCACTAGTCGAAACGATTCGGTGGGTGATCACGTCGGCCTGCCCGGATTCGAGCTGGTAGGTGATCACATCCCCCACCGACAGGTCCCCGAATGCCGCCGGTCGCGAGATCAGCAAAGTCCCTGGGGGCAGATGCGGTCGCATGGAGTTGGTCAGCACGGAGTAGGTCTGCGATCCGGTGGCCATCGGCACGACGATCAGTACCGCCGCGGCAAGCACCGCAAGAACCAGCGCGACGAAGCTCAATGCCCTCCCCAGCAGAGCGGCCGTGGAGCCCTGGGCCGTGGTCCTCGAAGCTGCGTGCTGTGCCATGGTGTCCTTCGCTGTGGGGTGATCCGGTGGAACGTGTGGATGGGACTCAGAGTTGGGTAGCGGTAAGCTCCACGCTGAGGTTGCTCGTCTGCCCACCCGCCGTGGCCGGGGCATCGGATTTCAAGGTCACCGTCACACACAGGGTCGCGCTACCTCGATGCTCCAAATCAGCGGAGGACGGACCCTTCGCCGGGCTTTTGTCCGAGCAGGAGAACTCTGCCGTCGTCGTGAGGTAATCGGCCGCGCCGTCGCTGACATCTGCAGAGGCCGTGACCCGAATGCGGAAAGTGGCGAGTCCGGCGTCCGTGTCATCGGTGACAGTCAGCCGGACCGTTCGCTTCTCCCCCGGCTTCAGTCCGTTGAGCCCGGGAAGCTGAATCTTTGCCGGCGCGCCGTTCACGGGTAGTCGCTGGGCTTCAGTGGAGCCGGACTGCAGGGTGACCGCAAAATCCGCTGCCTGGACCGTCCCTGCACTGGTCGACGTTGCGGTGTTCCACACGGCGAGGCTGCCCTGGACAGTGCCGAGGGCGAGAACGACGGCGACGATGAGCAGTGCTGCTGTCTTCAACGCCGACGTCGTTCTCATTCGATCCTCCCGGACTATCCGTGATGTGGTGTGCTTCGGTGTGGTGGGCCGTAACGCGGTCCTAGTCGCTGGAGGAGGCGACCTGGTCCAGCTTGTAGGCGACCTTGCTGAAGTCGTAGGTCGAGTTCGTGTCGTCCAGGTTCGTGGTCGACTTCAGGAATGCGAAGGTCACCGACGCCGTATAGTTTCCGTCCTCGGTCAGTTCCTGACCCGTGACGCTCTTCTTGGTTGAATCGGTGATGGCGACGGGGCCCACGGTGTAGTTCTTCTTATTGAACGTCGTGTCCCCGGTCAGCGCGGTATCAGTGACCGAGAGCGTGGCCTTGAGCAGGTCCCCGCGGAGAGTGACCTTCACCGGCTGGGTGAAGGTCAGGGAATCACCGGGAACAATCTTGTAGAAACCGTCCTTGATCTTGCCGGTGACCTCGGTACCGGCCGAGTTCGTCCAGACCCCTGCTTCTGCCTTCAGGCCCATGTCCCCGGCGACGATCGTTCCTGCATTTGCCTGGGCACTGGTGTTCCAGACGGCCAGCGATCCGCCGCCGCCGATCAGCAGTGCAACGCCGAGTCCGGTGGCCAGCGCGCCCTTGGTCATCTTGTTCATGGTGTCTCCCTCAAAACCGCTGCCGGCGACCTGTTTCCCCGGCTGTTGAAATAAGCATCATCGGGCAGCATCAAGAACACCCCCTGGATTGACAAAAGTTTTACACAAGTTCTGCGCAGTCTTGCCGGTCCTGATCTTGAGCGGATCTTGAGCATTGCTTGAGGGGTTTCGGCAGGGGCGAGGGGCAGCATGGAAACATGACCGAGTACCGCCGCCTGAAGCATCCGGGGACCAGCCTGCTGGTACGCCCGTCGGTACTGTGTGCCCTGGTCGATCAGCTGGGCGAGGCGGAAGCTGCGGCTTTCGTGGACCGGTTCGTCAGATTGTGGCCCCAACGGCGACGACGCCTGCACCTCGCGGTGGACCAGCACGACGTCGCAGCGGGGCTGGATGCGGCGCTTTCACTAAGCAGTGGCGCCTCGATGGCCGGAGCCAACAGCCTGGCCGCCCTTGCCTCGCGGCTGCATGAGGGGATCCCCGCGGCAAACACCCCGGGCGCGTGGAGGAAGGCGGCGGCCATGCTGGACGAACTCGATCAATTGGGGAACGCAACGATCAGCGACGTCGTCCGTCTGCGCCGGACCATCATGCCCTCCGAGCAAGATAGCCACGGCTGATCAGCGGCCGGACGGATTCAGCCCTTCAAGCCCAGCTTCATGATCCGGGCATCCACACCGCCGGGGTAGTACCCGCGTCGTGTATGGATGTGTTCGAACCCCAAATGCTCATAGAGTCCTTGGGCTCGGGGATTATCGGCACGTACCTCGAGCAGGACATCCTTCGCGCCACGTTCGGTGGCCTCCTCGATGAGCCCACGCAGCAGCGTTGACCCGATCCCCCGGCCCTCGTAGGCGGGGAGGACGGCGATGGTCTGGACATCGGCCAGCGGCAGCACGCACATCATGCCGCAGTAGGCCACGATCCGCCCCTCGTCCTCGGCCACCCAGTAGCGCCGGGTGCGGGTCTGGCCCAACTCCTCGTGGAACATATCCAGCGGCCAGGCGTCCTCGGGGAAAAGTGCGCGTTCCAGCTCCCAGACAGCAGGGATGTCGGCTTCGGTCATCTCGCGGAACTTCACGACGCCGGCGCCCCCTTCATCTGCCGTGGCACCTTGGCATCGGATTCACGCAGATACAAGGGGGTGGTGGACAGGAGTTCCTGACCCTGGTCGAGCGCCCGGATGGCCCAGGCACCCAGGGAGGCTGCGGAGGGCCTGCGGTCGTTGAAGGTGGGAACCGCCGTCGCCCCGACTGCTTCCAGACGCTCGGCATAGAGTCCTGCCCCGGCCCCGTGAGTAGGCAGTCCCGGCAGGGTTTCCGCGACTCCGACATGTGGTCCGTCCAGCAGTTCCCCATCGGCTGCATAGCGAGCCCAATACAGTTCCTGACGACGTGCGTCGATGGCCACGGAAAATCCGCCTTCCCCTGCCTCCGGTTGACCGGTCCGTTCTCCTTCGACCAACACGTCCCAGGCAATCGCGTCCAGGCTCATGGCCCCATGGACGGGAATCCCCCAGGCGAAACCCAGGGTGCGGGCGGTGGCGATGCCCACGCGCAACCCCGTGAACGGTCCTGGGCCAACGCCTACGACGATGCCTTCCAGCTCCGCGCCGGCGACCCCCGCCTCGGCCAGTAGGGATTCGATGCCCGGGGCCAGGACTTCCGAGTGGGTGTTCGTTGCCGTGGTCTCGAAAGACGCGAGCACCTCGGCGGAGCGGTCGGCGGAAGGTCGCGAGAGCACGGCCGCGGAGGCGGCGGCGGAAGTATCTATGGCCAGGATGAGCACCGGTCCATCGTATGCCGGTCGGGCCCTGGGTGTCAGCCGGGTGCTCAGGCGGCCCACACCATCCGCTCCTGCAGTGCATCGAAGTCGGCGATGAAGTGGCTGAAATGGTCCAGCGCGCAGGTCGCGGCGACTTCCAACATGGTCTCCCCGAAGTCGATGACCCACCGCCGGGTGAACAGGGCCACCCCACGGTGCCGGTGGGTCAGGTCCATCCTCCAGGCTGGCTGGCCGGCCATGGTGGAGGCGGTCTCCTCGATGATATGCAGCCCATCGACCCCCTCCAGCAGGTCCCTGGACGGATATTCGACAGCGATGATCGTACTGGGTAGGGCAGTGGATCCGGGGCGGAGGGAATCGAGTTCCCTGCTGATCGAATCCAGGATGTCCAGCCCCTGGACGCTGACCGGCACGGCGTCACTGCCCACGAACAGATGGCGTTCCTCCGGTAGCGGCGGGGCACCGGTGTGGAAGGCCAGAAACCGGCACCCCTCGGTCTCGATCCGCTGCCAACCCGCTGGCAGCTGCGCACTCACCTTCAACATCTCCGGTCGCCTTCCATCCGATCCACCCTAGGGCGGTGGCCCGGAACCCGCGATGGGGAGAACTCCCCATGCGGTGGTCTCAGAACAACCGGCGGTCCGCCCAACGGGGGCCGAAGGCAGCAAGATAAAGGGCCCGGGGGTCCTCGAGTTCGGTTTCGGAGAAGTCCAGCACCAGTTCGCTGCCCTGTTCGGCCATCGTCTCCCCGGTCGCGCGCACCAGGGTCAATTCAAGACGTGAGGCGCTGAGTTGTTCGGCTTTGCCGGCGCCCCACTCGATCACGGTGACCGAGGAATCCAGGCTCTGGTCCAGGTCCAGGTCATCGAGTTCCCCGGCGGTTCCGAGGCGGTAGGCGTCCACGTGAACCAGGTCCGGGCCCCCACGGGTGGACGGGTGGATCCGTGAGAGCACGAAGGTCGGCGAAATGATCCCTGGGCGCACACCCAAACCCGCGCCCAAACCCTGCGTGAAGGTCGTTTTGCCGGCACCGAGTTCGCCGTTGAGTAGGATCAGGTCCCCGGCTTCGAGCTGCCGTCCCACGCTGGCTGCAAGTTCCTGCGTGGCCCTCGCATCCTGCGTGGTCAGCTCGGCGGTCCAGACCGGGCGGTCCTCTGCGCCGGGATCAGCCATCGGCGGGCCCCCACGAGCCCTCCACGTAGACCCGCGGAACGCGCTGGGAGACCCGCGTGACGATCTCGTAGTTGATCGTGCCTGCCGCAACGGCCCACGCATCGGCGGAGGGCCCGTCGCCGCCGAACAGGACCGCCTCGGATCCGACCAGGGGTTCCGGGTCCTCCAGCGGCCCCAGGTCGACGACGAACTGGTCCATGGCGACCTTGCCGCGGCTGGGCAGCATCCGGCCGTCCACGAGCACCGGCGCCTCGACCGCCGAGCGCGGGACGCCGTCGCCGTAGCCCAGCGGGATGAGCGCCAGCGTCGTGGCTTCCCCGGTGCGGTACGTCAATCCGTACGAGACCCCTTGGCCCCTCGGGACCTTCTTCACGTTCGTGACCCGAGCGACCAGCCGCATGGCAGGGCGCAACCCCAACTCATCCGAGGTCTGGTCCGCGAAGGGGCTCAGTCCATACATGCCCAACCCCAGGCGGACCAGGTCGAAGTGTGCATCTGGACGAGACAGGATGGCCGGGGTGTTGGCCGCGTGTCTGACCTCGAGGTCGAAGCCGGCGTCTTCGGCCAAGCTGACGGCCTCGCGGAAGGCCGTCAACTGCTCATCGGTCTCCTCGCGGTCAGGTTCATCGGCGACGGCCAGATGCGTGAACACACCGACCACCCGCAGCAGGCCTTCCTCCTGGAAGGCATTTGCCGCTCCCAGCAGTTCGTCCCAGCGGTCCGGCGGGCAGCCGTTGCGGCCCAGACCGGTGTCGATCTTCAGGTGCACCCTGGCGGGCAACTCGGCTTGCTGGGCCGCTGCGGCGATATGTTCCAGTTCCCACCCACTGGAGACCCCGAGGTCGATATTGGCGGTGATGGCTTCGGCGAACGGGGAATCGATGGTGTGTAGCCACGCAAGCAGTGGAGCCGTGACACCCGCAGCGCGGATGGGTAGCGCTTCGCTGATGTGGGCGGTCCCGATCCAACCGGCCCCTGCTTGCAGGGCTGCGTGGACGACAGGGATGGTTCCATGGCCGTAGGCGTCGGCTTTCACCACGGCCATCACGGTGGCCGGGGCCGCCAGCTCGACCACCCGCTTGACGTTGTCTCGGATGGCCGACAGGTCGATTTCGGCGCGGCGTTCGAAGCCGGGTACGGTCTCGGGGCCTCCGGCAACGTCGGGCCCGGTCCGGGGATCAATGTTCGCAGTCACGGTTCCATTCTCGCACTTGCCTCGGGGCCTCGACCCCAGGGAGCCGACTCAGTGCAGCAGTTCCAACAGGTAGCCCCCGTATCCGCTCTTGACCAGCGGACGGGCCAGCGCTTCAAGCTCGGCATCGGAGATGAATCCCTGCCGCCAGGCAATTTCCTCCGGGGCACTGATCTTCTGTCCCTGTCGGGCATCCACCGTGCGGATGTAGTTCGAGGCATCGTTGAGCGATTCGAAGGTCCCCGTGTCCAGCCACGCCGTACCGCGGGCCAGTACGGAAACCTGCAGCTGGCCCATCTCCAGATAACGTCGATTGACGTCGGTGATTTCCAATTCGCCCCGTGCCGATGGCTTCAGTCCCCGGGCGATCTCCACAACCTGGTGATCGTAGAAGTACAGCCCCGGGATGGCATATTTGCTGCGCGGGCGCTCGGGCTTCTCCTCGAGCGAGACGGCGCGACCGTCGGCATCGAATTCGACGACACCATAGGCGGTCGGATCGGCCACCTGGTAACCGAAGATGGCAGCGCCCTCCAGGTCGGCGAGCTTCTGCAGTTGGGTGCCCATGCCGGAACCGTAGAAGATGTTGTCACCCAACACCAGGGCCACGTTGCCACCGTCGATGTGCTCCTCGCCGATCAGGAAGGCCTGGGCCAGGCCGTCAGGGGATTCCTGCACGGCGAAGTCCAGTTTGATCCCCCATTGCGATCCATCCCCGAGGAGCCGCCGGAATTGCTCCACGTCATGGGGAGTGGTGATGAGCAGGATGTCCTTGATGCCGGCCAGCATCAGGGTCGCCAGCGGATAGTAGATCATCGGCTTGTCGTAGACCGGAACGAGCTGCTTGCTGATGCCCTGGGTGATCGGGTTCAGCCGCGACCCCGTACCACCGGCAAGAATGATTCCCCTCATATGCCTTCCGGACGCTCGGACGACAGTGTTGGAAAAAATGACCTATGCTGGCAACACGGCCTCGCTGGAGGGGCTTGACCCGCAACGGTTCTGGCTGGTCGAAGGCGATATCTGCGATGCGGGCTTGGTGGACCGGCTGGTGGGCGAGGCGGACGCAGTCGTGCACTACGCGGCGGAATCGCATAACGATAATTCCCTGCGCGACCCGCGCCCTTTCCTCGACACGAACATCGTCGGTACCTACACACTGTTGGAGGCCGCCCGCAAGCACGATGTGCGGTACCACCACATCTCCACCGACGAGGTCTATGGGGATCTGGCCCTCGATGCCCCGGAGCGGTTCACCGAGCACACCGCCTACAACCCATCGAGCCCCTACTCCTCGACCAAGGCCGGATCGGATCTGCTGGTACGTGCGTGGGTGCGCTCCTTCGGGGTACGGGCCACTTTGAGCAACTGTTCCAATAACTACGGCCCGTACCAGCACGTGGAGAAATTCATCCCGCGTCAGATCACCAACCTCATCGATGGGGTCCGCCCGCGGCTGTATGGCAGCGGAGAGAACGTCCGCGACTGGATCCATGCCAACGACCATTCCAGCGCCGTATGGACGGTTCTGACCACCGGTCGGATCGGGGAAACCTACCTCATCGGGGCCGACGGAGAGCGCAACAACCTCCAGGTTGTCCAGGCGCTGCTGGGCATCATGGGTCGCGATGCCGACGACTTCGACCACGTCACCGATCGCGCTGGCCACGACCTGCGCTATGCCATCGACTACACCAAGCTGGGCTGGACCCCCGCCCACGCCGATTTCGATTCCGGTTTGGCGGACACGGTTGGCTGGTACCGCGACAATGAGTCCTGGTGGCACCCACAGAAGGCCGCGACCGAGGCAACCTATCGGGCAGCGGGGCACTGAGATGGCCACGAACCAGCCCCCCACTCCTCCGACGGGCCCATCGGTCACTGCCTCGGACACGATTCCCGGCCTGTTGGTGGTCCGTCTGCCTGTCCACGGGGACAACCGCGGCTGGTTCAAGGAGAACTGGCAGCGGGCGAAGATGACCGGGCTCGGGCTGCCTGACTTCGGGCCCGTGCAGAACAACATCTCCTTCAACGCCGCCGTGGGTACCACCCGGGGCATCCATGCCGAACCCTGGGATAAATACGTCTCCGTCGCTACCGGCAGGATCTTCGGCGCCTGGGTCGATCTACGGGCCGGGGCATCCTTCGGCCAGGTCTTCACCATCGAACTGGATCCCTCCACCGCGGTCTTCGTGCCCCGCGGCGTGGGCAACGCCTTCCAGACACTGGAACCCGATACCGCCTACACCTATCTGGTCAACGACCACTGGTCGGCCGAAGCTGTCCAGAAGTACGCGTTCGTGAATCTCGCAGATGAAACGGCGGCCATCGACTGGCCCATCCCGCTGGAGCAGGCGGAGCTATCCGAGAAGGACCGCAAGCACCCCCGCTTGGCCGACGCCAGGCCGGTCGCCCCGTTACCTTTTTAGTAGCCCCTAAATGAGCAAGTATTGGGGTTGCTGGCCTGTCGGCCCCGGCATTGATTCCTGCCCCCAGTCTTCAATGGTCCGGGGGGTGTTGTCACCGGGGTCCGATAGGCACCAGGGAAATCGCTAATAGGGGCCGGATGTAGACGGGGAACCACCGCCAATATCGGCCGTAACGTGGATGCCGAGCCTTGGAGCCGCAGGACAAGCCAGCACCGTCCCACCCGTTGGAAACCATGCTCCAAGGAAGGCAAGACGATGATCCCCGAACACGAATCCGTCGATGTTTTCATCGGCATCGACGTCGGAAAATCCAACCACCACGCCGTCGCCCTGGATCGATCAGGCAAGAAACTCCTGGACAAGGCCCTGCCCCAGGACGAGGCCAAGCTCAAAACCATCATCACCTCACTGTCCCGCCATGGCCGGGCACTGTTGGTCGTGGACCAGCCCGCGACTATCGGTGCCCTGCCCGTCGCGGTGGCCCAGGCCGCCGGGATCATGGTGGGCTACCTGCCCGGACTGGCGATGCGCCGCATCGCGGACTTGCACCCCGGGGAAGCCAAAACCGACGTGTTAACCGAACTACCCAAGCCCGTCCGGGATATCCATATGGGCTGCTTAGGAGTTTTCGGACAGCGGATTAGTGGTTTATCTACGCTGCCGTGGCCGGCAGCTGGTAACTATAATGGACTTCATTGGGCCGCCGATAATCGAGCGCCGAATGACGTCTGCGACTGTTGTAGAAGCCCTCGATGTAGCGGATGATGTCCCTACGAGCACGGTCCTTCGTGGCGTACGTCGTACGGTAAACACGCTCGTTCTTCAGGGCTGAGAAGAAAGTTTCGGCCTGGCTGTTGTCCCAGCAAATTCCCGTTTTCCCCATGGATGACCGCATCCCAAGACCGGTGACCAGGGCCCGGAAAGAGGCCGAGGTATAGACGCTCCCGCGGTCCGAATGCCAAATCGCGTCCGGCTCGACACGGGCCGTGTCGGCGGCATTGCGCAGGGCACGTTCCACCAGCTCGGCACGCATATGGTCATCGATCGCCCAGCCGACGACCTTCTTCGAGTAACAGTCGATGACCGTGGCCAGGTAGATGAAGCCCTGCCAAGTGTGTATATACGTCATGTCTCCGACGAACTTGATGCCCGGCCGGTCGGCGGTGAAGTCCCTTTGCACCAGGTCCGGCATTGTCGTGGCCGCTTCGGCGTCAGCGACCGTGGTGGTCCTGAAGGGGCGCGGTTGGCACGGCGCCAGGGCTTCTTGCCTCATGATCTGGCGCACCAGCTCAGGGGAACATTCGGTTTCCTCGGCCTGGAGGTCGGCGTGGATCCGCCGGTATCCGTAGGTCCCCTCGGATTCTCGAAGAAGTGCGGCACGCGGGCAGACAGAGCCTGTCTGCGGGCCGCGGTGGCCGAGACGGGGCGGGATCGCCAGTGGTAGAAGCCCGAGCGGGAGACCTCTAACTATCGGCACATCTTCAGCAGTGCCGGGGCCTTCGGGGTTGCTGCTGCGTAGGAGTCGATGAATTCATGCTTCGCCACTATCGTTGCTCCCTTGCGAAGTATGCGGCCGCTTTTTTTAGGAACGCGGCCTCAGCTTTCAATTCCTGGTTCTCGCGTTCGAGTTCTTTGAGCCGGGCACGCTCGGAGACGTTCAGGTCCTTCTCGGCGGCACCGTGCGCTTCCTTGTATTTCTTGAGCCAGTTGCGCAGCGTCTCGGTACCTACGCCGTATTCGGTGGCGACGGTCTTGACGGGCTTGGACGAGTCGATGACTTCGCGGCACAGTTCATCCTTGAATTCTTGGCTGAACCGTCGACGTGTTGCTGACATTTCGGTGTTTCCTCATTCCAGTAGTCCCCATCATTTCATGGGGTACCACTGTCCGAAATCTCCATAGCAGCCCAGTTCAAAAGATGTTTTACGGAGTTGAGTATTTGAAGGTTTGGGGTCTCTGATATTGTCGGCGGGAGCGAATGGCCGAGCCCGTCGCGGGCAAAGTCCGGGTACTAACACCCAACGCGCTGATCAACTCCTAGGAATAGCAACACAAGCGCGTCTACAAGCGTTGGGCCCAGGAAGTACCGATGCGCCTGTGGCAGCTGGATCTCGTCAGTGGCATCCACTCTGCCCGTGGGCGAGAGTGCCAGTTGCTCATGGGGATCGACGAGCTTTCCCCTTCGTTTTGGTATCCGCCGCCCAGCCAAATAACAGATACGACGAAAATTGTACCTGAATCGCACTACTACAGGGGCTCAAAACCGTGGAACTCCTCCCATCAGCACCGGTAATCTGATAGGCATCCTAGTTGACGGGTCGCGTCTTAAGAGCCCTGCATCCGGTCGTGCGACGCGGTAGGAATCATTACACGAAACTAAGTCCGTCCATCAGATGCGCGGACACACGAAACACCTGGGACGGATGGTATCCCTTCTCCCTGACCAAAACTATGATCACTGGCAATCATAACTAAGAAGACTGGATTCCCTTGGAATCAAGGGCGCCCACAATACCCGCCTGGAAGTTAGCCACCATATTCTCAACAGTAAATACCTGACGTGAGGCTTTACATCCATCTTCTAGGGAACGACGTCGGGCACTGTCCTTGAATATCGCTAGAAGCTCCGTCACAAACGAGGCTCTGTCGTCCGCAGTAACTACTGCATTTACTCCGTTTACCAGATACTCGAATTCCGGGGCGTGGTAAGGCCAGTTGGTCGTAATGATCGGCGTTTCCGAAGCGAAGCTATCGACAGCAACCAGCCCGACTCGTCCAGGCATCGCCAAGATGTCCGCCATGCTGAGCAAGGCTGCCTTGCGCTCGCCATGAGCTGGACCCGCGTACTTGATCCAAGCGTGTTCAGCGCACCAAGCCTCTACGATTGGCCTGGATTGGCCGTCTCCAGCTATGACAAGTTTGAACTCGGGGAGCAGTTGATGCACTTGTTTCGCAGCTGAGAATAGAAAATTAAGTCTCTTAGACGCGTCAAGACCGCCAAGGAAAAGAGCAACCGGTCCAGCGGCGTCAAACTCAGCACGCATATTTTCGTCGTCCTGAAATGTTTGTGCCGCGACGATCTTTGCGAGCTGCGCGCTATCGATGGCGTTCTGAACCACAGTGATTCGAGTAGGATCGAACCCAGCCTCTGCGACGGCGTCACCCCCCCCCTGTGTGTATGCGAAAAACCACGAAGCCCGACCTAGAATTGCGCTTTTGAAGCGCTCCTGAAAGCGCGATTGAGGTTGGGTGTAGGTCCTCCCATGTCCCCAAAAAGCTACGTTGTGTTTCTTGAACCACAACAATTTGTACGTTTCTAGATTCCGTACTGCGTGTTCGACTATAGTCAAATCATACGGTCCGGCGTGTCGGTATTCTTTGAGGTCCTTGTAGACGAGACTTCGCTTCCTCACACGAAAGAAGCGCGAGCTAAGCCGCTGCGCCCAAGGGCGCCGTACTGAATCCCCACGCTCACCCCATTCTGGAGGCGGGTCCCCATGAAATACACAAACTTCGATCCCGTGGCCGGCAGAAAGTTCTATTAGCTGTTCAAAAAATTCCACTCGATACTGAGGGAACCAGGGATGAATAATTGCGACGCGACTCATTTTCCATCCTCAGTCGAATGCGGAAACCGCCTGATTCCGCGCTCCGTTAATGCTTCCCAATGCGCTCGGAAATCGTCTACGGAGAATCTCTCACTATGCGAGTGACTAGAGCCCCCAACGACAATCGTATTTTCAGGAACGTCCCGCGTAACGACGGAACCTGCCCCAATCACACTGCTTGAGCCAATATGCACCCCGGACAACACAATTGCGCCGAAGCCGACCCAAACATCGGAGCCTATAACCACGCTCCCGCGAAGAACAGCGCAGTCCCCAACCCATGGTGCACTTCTTATGCCTATGCCAATCGCGCGGATGTCGTGATCCGTCCGCCCGACGACGCCAACATTGTTGGCGATGAGTACATTGTCACCGATCACTCCATCAACTTCGATGGTGACATGCTTACCGATATACACGTCGTTGCCTAATCGCAGACCACTCGGTGCCCATATACGTGAATACGGCCCCACGTGAAAATTCTTGCCGTGTTCCACTGGTCCTCTAAGCGCCAATTTACGTAGTAGATAGCTTTTCACGTTTATATCGTCCGATTCTTCACTGCCGCTAGAAGGAATTTAAGGTTGCCAACGGTATACCGCTTCCAGAGACGTCGAGGTTCCTGAATCAGTCTGTATACCCACTCCAACCCAGCTTCACCTATCCAATTAGGAGCTTGCCGGAGCCCACCCGCGGCGAAGTCGAAAGCCGCCCCGACGGCAATTGCCGTTATCCCAAGTTGCTCTGCCAGACGCCTCGCTTCCAAGTCTTGCTTAGGCGTGCCCAAACCTACCCATATGACATTTGCTCCCGAGTCTTCGATAATCTGCTTTCTACGAATCTTTTCCGACTCGTCAAGCGGCCCATATGACGGACTGTCCCATCCCACTAGAGACGTATTGCGAAAATCAGATTTCACTCTGTCGACAAGGCTAGCGAGCGTGCCAGGAGATCCGCCAAGCAAGAAATGCTTCAGTGGACCATCTGCACTCGCTTCCAGAACATCCAGAAACAGGCGAGGCCCGCGGACTTGGCTAAAAGCCTTATCACCGTGCTTGAGCCGCGCAAGCCATATGAGCGGACGCCCATCTGGAAAGTTAATCGCATCCCCTTGCAAGCTAGAAAGAACTTCAGGATTATCGTGCGCACATGCCACCGTATAAGCGTTGACTAGATGGACATGCGCGGAATGGCCGCTTTCAATGAAGTCCACGACAAGCTCCGCCGAATGCCGGCGGTTCGAACTCACGATATCTAACCCGACCAACCGTCGAGTCATACGCGATAAATTATTAACAGGGTTGACGAACTCCAATTAAGTTCCTTCTACGAATCCGAGCGAAGATTGCCTTGCAGGTGGGGCGAACTCGTAGCCACTCTAGGAGTCGAGCTGCAAGCCATGGCACTCGAGTACCAACCCAACGAACCTCCGCTAGTATCGCAGAGTACCGATAAGGGCGCGAAACGGCGCTGCCGACCAAGGGGCTGCATGAAAACAACGGGGCTGTTAGATACCTCACTCAAATCTGAAAATGACGGCGATAGGATCATTGTTGGAGACATCCTGAGCTATTTTCCATTTCTCGATAATCACCGTCGCGTTGCCACACATAAGAAATTAGATTGGCAGGCGCGACGCCTTGTTAGAAGCACTGACGTTCTCGCAGTCACCGGCACCAATCTCCTTTCTTCGGATATATTCTCGCTACGACAGTGGCCTCTTCGCCCGCAAGATATATCTGTGCTTAGCGGAAAATTGGCTTTCATTGGCGTTGGATGGTGGCAGTACCAAGGCGAACCAAATCAAAAAACTATTGAAGCCCTTCTTTCCCTGATGGCTCGGGACCTGCCGATTGCAGCACGTGACAGTTACACCGCAGAAAAGCTAACGACTGCCGGGATACCTGCGATTAATACGGCTTGTCCCACGATGTGGACCTTGCCAGACACACTTCCCGGCATCGGCCAGTCGTCAGAATGCGTGTTTACATGGACCAACTACAACCCGCATGCAACCCGCGATACCGAGTTGATACATTGGCTTCTAGAAAAATACGAGCGTGTACACATTTGGCCTCAGAGCGCTGAAGACGAACGGGCGATCCACAAACGGAAACTACCTTCAGGGGTGGCGCCACTTCCGCGCGGGCTCTCCGCGTTCGCCAGCGCTATGGAAGGACGGGACTACGTGGGGACGCGCCTCCACGCCGGGATTAGAGCTGCACAGCTAGGACGCCCTATAGCGATTCTCGCAGTCGACAATCGGGCGATGGAAATCGGGAAGGATACCGGGCTCCCGGTCTTACCTCGTGAAGCAGACATCGATGTTATAGACCACGCGTATTCGACGTGGATGTCGGGTGTGGAGTTACGACTCCCCAGGAAAGCTATCGCGCAATGGAGTGGCCAGTTCGCAGCGATTGCATCCACCGCGTAGTTCGTCTCAGAACTTGGCACCCAAACCGCGAAGGAAAAATATATGACTACCGGCTCGCGATTGATGAGCGGGGCCGCGTGGACGTACTCCAGCCAAGTCTTGACCATCGTCATGCAATTTGGGTACGCCGCCATTACAAGTCGAATTGTTGACAGTGACGGATTCGGTGCTTACGCGGTCGCACTAGCCGGCGGCGGACTGGCAACCTTACTAGCTAGCGGGGGAGTCGGTCAGGCCGTTGGCCGCATGACAGACCTCGAGTCTCACCGGTTATCGGCTCTCGCTATTTTTTCTCTCATCATTGGTACTGCCGCGGCAGCTATCCTTTTCTTGGGCGCCACCGGGTGGTCGACATTATGGCGATCACCAGACTCTGTCGGCGCAATCGAGCTCTTGTCGGTCAACGCATTCACTGCACCGTTAGTGGGGTTGGTAACGTTCCTCCTTCGTCGTCAAAATCGGTTCAGATATCTCGCAACAGCCACTCTTGCCGCCAATTTGCTTGGCATGGTCCTCGGCACCGGGTTTGTTGCCTATGAGGCGAGCCCTCGCAGCTTGGTGGCTTCCACGATAATCGCCCAGTCGACAATTTTGATCGCCTGCGCAGTTGCAAACCGACATCTATTGATAAGCCAGCCCGCTTTCGGCAGAATCCAGGGTGACATTAGATTCAGCGGTGCTTTGTCGTTGGTAAGGCTCGTCACCTACTTCAACGTCAGCGCAGGTCCTTGGTCCGTCTCTGCCTTCTTGGGGCCAGCGGTATTGGGATCGTGGAATCGAGCAGACGTCGTCTCTACGGTGCCCATGCAGCAACTCCAAAATGTCGTTGTCCAAACTGTCTATCAGGAATTCCGACACGATCGCAGGAACAACGAACGATCCAGCATAATGTGGCCAGATCTCTTCAGCTTCGTCGCTTGGGTCTCCTTGTCTGCGGCTAGCGCCGCAGCTTTTATCGTTCCTTTAGTCGTTCCCCTCCTTTTCGGCGACGGCTGGGAGCAAGCTCGGGAACTCATCCCCTACCTGGCCGTCATTGGCGGCCTCACTATCGTTGCAGCATTAATCAGTTCTGCCATCGAAGCTCTGGGGCGCTTCCGATGGATATGGGCAGCCCAAGGAATACAGTTTGTAATAACAGCAGCAGGTATAGCTGTGACTATTTACCTGCACGATATAAAACCACTCATGGTGTCCGGAATTCTCGTTGCAGGGACCAAGATATGGTTCTACCTTCGCTTAGCAGTCGCCTCAGGGATCGTGGACGCCAAACATCTACGCCGTCGCTTTCTGCATCTCGCCGGGGGGCTCTTATTGGAAGTCTTCATCGGTGCACTAGTGCTACTACTCTGCACGAGCGAGGCTGTGAGTATTGGGATGAGGGCAACATTGCTAAGTAGTCTCTTATTGGCGACCACTTTTGCGATTCTCAAGACGTGGCGAAGGTGGGACCCGGTTGTCATAGCACGCCAGTATGGCTTGTTTGGCGTTAAGAAAACGTAGACTAAGAACGTCACGCTGGGCAGCCCGAATGGCACTCTGAAACACTCTTCTCGATAGGGACTTCTTAAGAGGTTTCAGCGTCTATACGTCCAACCAATCTTTTAACACTAGTCGTACATCCGAGGAGGCCGATACAATATGGTCAAACTACAAAAGCCGCTTCGATTTTCTGTACCCGCCATTCACGGCCTTAGGGGGGCCGGACTAGGCAACGAAATCATCCCCTGGGGTAAGGCGATTATCGGTGCCCAAGAACTCCACGCAAAGCTCATCAATCCCCCGTGGGCGCTCAACTCCCGCGGTTATCGGAGAGATTTCCATTCGAGCCTGCTTGACTGGCCTGCAGTAACTGCACTTAGAGTCCTGCCAACTATCACAGTCAATTCGGATGATGCGGCTGCCTCTGACGACTACGCCGAAATAATGGAAGCTATGGTGTCTAAGCTCGAGCGGCGACGAGGTCCGCTTCAAATCGTTCACTCGTCTGGCATGTCAGGCGGATACTACGGAATTCGCCGAGCCAGATCATTTCTTCGTAATATTCTAGCTTCTCCGGTCCATGTGCCAAAGGATCTTTACGCAATAGAGAAACGATTCAACCCGGATAAACTTACGGTAAGTATGCACGTAAGAGCAGGAGACTTTACGGAGCAAGATCGAAACCCACAGCCAGGGCAATTCAACCAAGTCTTGCCCCTGAGCTACTTCATGGAGATAGGCTTAAATCTCCGAAAGACATTCGAAGATAGTGTCGAAATAGCAATTTTCACAGACAGCCCAGAGGACGCTGGTGTTCTGGCCCTAGCTTCGCGCCTGAGTGCGATCCCGATCCCCGAGCGAAAACTACCTCTCCTCTCGGACATAGCATTTATGGCGTCGTCTGACCTGCTAGTTTGTTCGATCTCCAGTCTTTCAATGTTGGCTGGCTTCCTATCCGATAAGCCCTACATTTGGTATGAACCACATCTCGGCAAGGTCGGTGGTTGGCGAAGCATCTGGGGGCACGAGCAATCCCAACTCACGGGGGTCACAGGACGCCACGCAGAGGAAACCTCGACCGAGCCGCTCTTTACTCGAGGGATACCGGGCGGAGCCGACGGATCCATACCAAGTTGGGCACTCCAGCAATTATCGCGGGCGCTGATGGGAAAGCAATCTAGAAACAACTTGCTTATGTATGGCGTCGTATAGAATCCCTCATTGTGGGTGCCAGGGCCACTAACTAGGAGCACCATCTAACCCGTTTGTTGGGTTAGCCGGACTGACCACGTCTAGGCGTACGGAGGGACTGCTGTAAGTCGAGGTGACAGTTTGAGTGTCATGCTGCGAGAGCAGCTGGCTCTATGATTGCTTCGTACTCCACTGGGGTCAAACGACCCAGCCGGACCTGACGTCGACGCCGATGATATGTCCGCTCAATCCAGGTTACGATGGCGATCCTCAGATGGTTCCGGGTGGCCCAGCGGCCACGGGTTGCGTCCCCTGGAGTGGTGTAGTTTCCCTAGTCAGCGAGTTGCGCACTTAAAGTAGCGAGCCATCGTGCGATGGTCAGTGAGTACCGATCAAAGAACTCACAGAAAGACACAAACACACGATGGCTCTAGACCAGTCTGCCCTTCTCGAACTCCTTGGACAACTCAAACTCACCGACGTCCCCGACCGGATCCGCACCGCAACCGAAACCCTCTATCAGCAGCTCATCGAAACCGAGGCGACCGCGTTCATCGGCGCCGCCCCCTTCGAGCGCTCCGAAGAGCGCACCACCTTGCGCAACGGGTCCCGGCCCAGGACGCTGAGCACTACCGCGGGGGATCTGGGCTGCAGGGCAACGACCAGGAATGTGTGGTCACGCCGCCCGGTCCAGGTTCCGTGATCCGGCGCTGCCAATAGCGCTTCGCACTCGTCGTCGTCGAGATAGTCGACGAGGTGGCGATCGACGCGTTGGGGCGGGATCGCCAACACCCGCGCGATGCTGGCGGCATGTTCGGGATGGTGCAGGGCGGCGTAACGGAACAGGCTGTGGATCGCACTCAGCCGGGCATTACGGGTCCGGGCACCGTTACCACGGTCCTTTTGCAAGTGGTCGAGGAACGCAGTGATCTCAGGCGCATCGAGCTGGTTCCACTGTAGCGACGAGGCCGTGACTTCATGGGTGGTAGCGATGAATCCAAGAAGCAGCCTCAGGGTGTCGCGGTAAGCGGCTATCGTGTGGGTGCTGGCGTCCTTTTGCCGGGTGAGGCGGTCCGTGAAGAACGACTGCAAGGTTGCGTTGATGGCGGTCATGACTGCTCCTCGTACGCGGCCAGGCGGTCGGCGGCCGTGGCCATGAGTTCAGGTGCGGCGGATAGGTACCAGTACGTTGCCGCGGGATCGATGTGTCCTAGATAGGTCGAGATCAAGGCCAGCTGTGCCTGGCCGTCAGCACCAGTGGTGTAGGCATCGAGCATCGAAGCAACTGCGAACGAGTGCCGGAGGTCGTGGATCCGTGGCCGGCATTTGCTCGATCGTGCCGACAGCCCCGCCTCGGCAGCCATCCGCTGGAAGGCATGGTGGACGTTGCAATACGAGAGGCGGGTTCCAGCCAGCGAGAGAAAAAACGCCGGGCAATCACTTGCCGACTGCCACTGACCGCGCTCGGTACGATACTTTTCCAACGCAGCGATGGCGCTCGGATGCAGCAGCACCTCACGGGACTTGCCGAACTTGGTGTCGCGGATCCGGTATTTTTCAAGTCAAGCGGTACCAAGGTGAGTTAGGCGGCCGTTAGGCTGCTGGGTTTTCGGCGGTTTCGAGTGGCTGGTTGATCCAAGCCGGCCCGGGTAGAGCCAGGATCTTGGGATCAGCGGCTGTGCTGAATCGGTGGGGATGCTTCGCCCGGGCCGCAGCCAGGGTCTGTGAACGCTTTACGGCGACCCCATCGGCGAAGCCGTAGTGCACGTTGGCCGGGGTGTGGAACCCGATGCCGGAGTGCTGGTGGTGATGATTATACCAATCCACGAATCCGCTGATGAAGGTCCTCGCATCGCCCAGAGAGGCGAAACGCTCCGGGAATTCCGGCCCGTACTTCATCGATTTGAACAGGCTTTCGCTGTACGGGTTGTCGTTGCTCACCCGGGGCCGGGAATGCGATCGGGTGACCTCCAGATCCGAGAGCAACCCGGCAACGGTCTTCGATGTCATCGAGGTCCCGCGGTCCGCGTGCACGACGTCTGGTATCCCGTGGATGCCGAAAATCTCCTTCATCATCTCCACCGACAGGGCCCCGGATTCGGTGGCGTGCACGTGCGCGCCGACGATGAACCGAGAATGGATATCGATCATCACGTAGCAATCGAAGTACTTGCCCTTGACCGGGCCGGCCAGCTTGGTGATATCCCAGCTCATCACCCGGCCGGGGGCGGTGGCGACCAGTTCAGGGATCGCCCGAGCCGGATGCTTGGCCAGCCGGCGGCGTTCCTTTACCTGCTGGTTCTCGGCAAGGACCCGATAAAACGTGGAGACCGAACCGAGGTAGATGCCCTCATCGAGCAGCTTGGTATAGACCTGTAACGGCGCCAGGTCCACGAACTGTGGTGAGTTCAGTGCCGCGAGGATCTCGGCCCGCTCCGCGGTGCTGAGCCTGTTCGACGGGACTACCGGCTCGTGATCTTCCGGCACGGCGGGCTTGCGGTAGATCGTGGTGCGCGAAAGACCGACCAGCACCGCTGCCTTCCGCGTCGGCACCGAAGCAGCCACCAGTTGGCGGTAGGCGGTGGTCATTTCTTCTTGGACTTCGGATCTTCCGGCAACTCGGCGATGGCGTTCTCGAAGAACGCCGAGAGTTTTCCCATCTTATGAGAACGTTCTCATAAGATGGGTTATCCGGATCTTCTGGTTATGCGGATGTCTGCATGACGTGCCTGATCAGCGGGCCAAGCGGTGCCGAAAGTTCCACATAATCCCTTAGAGTCCCTCCAGGAATGCTAGGAGGTCGCCTGTCGGTTTGTATCTTCCTGTTTCGGTGGCCAGCGGAGCTGTCCGATCCAGGGCGCGTTGCTTAATGGCCAAGTCGGCATGGAGATACGACGCGATCGAGTCGAGCGACTCATGTCCGAGCCAAAGCGAAATGGTCGCGGCGTCGATGCCGGAGGCGAGCATTCTCATCGCACAGGTATGGCGCAGAACATGGGGTGTCACTGATTTGCCGTGCAGCGTAGGGCATCCAGTCTGCGCAGTTTTTGCATGGGCAGCAAGACGCTTGGTGACGGCCGAGGTCGTGATCGCACGATTGCTGCCCTGGCCGGTGAAGACCGGTCCGTCCGCGTCGGCGACCTCGCCTCGCCAGGACCGCAGCGCCTGCACCAGCGGCGGCGGCAGTGGTGTGGTTCGATCTTTGCGTCCCTTGCCGTGGCATCGTAGATAGCTCGGCTGCTCGAGTTGGACTTCCGGCCAGCAGGTGCCGGTCAGCTCGGATACGCGAAGGCCTGTGACGACGAGTGTGCTTATGATCAGCCTGTCTCGGCGGCCGACCCACCGCGTGGCATCCGGTGCGGCCAACAGCGCGTTGACCTCGGGATCGGTGAGGTAGCAGATGTCGGGGCGGGCGGTGCGTTTCGGAGCGATCGCCAGCACCCTTGCGATCAGGTCTGCATGTTGTATCTGGTCGTAGGAGGCATAGGCGAACACGGCATGGATTCCGGCCAGTCGTGCGTTTCGGGTGACTGGGCTGTTGCCACGGACCTCTTCCAGATGACTCAGGAACGAGATAATCATCTCGGCGTCGAGGTCACTGAAGTCTGCTTGGTCCGGGCGCACGTGCTTGTGCTGGTGGACATATTGCAAAAGCAGTCGCCAGGTGTCGCGGTAGGAGGCGATCGTGTGGTGGCTGGCCGCTTTCTGCCCGGTGAGATACGAGGTGAAAAACGTTTGCAGTGTCGAGGTGAGCGCGGTCATGGCAGTCGTCCGTCCCGCTGGGCTGCGACGACCTTGGCCTGCACCAGTTCCAGCAGCTGGGGTGTGGCCGTCAAATACCAATACGTGCTGACCGGGCTGACGTGCCCGAGATACGTTGCCAGCACCGACACCGTTGCATCGACGTCGGCCCCTTCCCGGTGGGCTCGAACCAGTGCATTCGTGCTGAACGTGTGCCTCATATCGTGCAATCTCGGGCGCCGGGTTCCGGGGTGGGCGGCGTAGCCGAGTTTGTCGATCAGGGAACGGAAGGCGACCTCGGCGCTGCTGGCGTGCACCCGGGTGCCGATGAACGTGAGAAAGAAGGCCTGAGCGTCGGGCCCGTCGATAAGGGCGGTCGTCGCCCGCCGGTAGTGGACAAGCGCGGCAGTGGTGCTGGGGTGGATCGGCACCAGCCGTGGCCGACCGCGTTTACCGGTCACCGCCAGTACGTTGTTCCCGGCATCGAGGTCCGCGACGTTCATCGCCAAGCATTCGCTGATTCGCAGGCCCGTGGCCGCCATCAGGCCAATGATCGTGGAGATGGTCAAAGCGCGAACCGTTGGATGCAGCGCCGATGCGGCAGCGATCAACGCTCGAATCTGCTCGTCAGTGTAGATGTAGGGCACCCTCCGGACCGTCCGGGCCGCGATGGCGCCGGGCGGGATCAGCTCGGCCCGGTCGGGCTCACGGCTGTGAATGTATTCGGCCAGGCCGCGCACTGCCGATAGCCGCTCAGCCCACCAGCACGGTGTGGCCCCGTCCGGAGCGCAGGCCCATCTGATGGCGCTATCGACGGTGATCGAATCCTGCCCGGTGGCGGCCAGCGCGGCGAAGAAGCCCGAGAGTATCTGCTCGTGTCGAGCCAGCCGGTGCCCCATCGCCCGGCGCAGCTGCAGATACTCACCGCTGTACTGGACCAACTTCTTCTCCGCGGTCACCACGACACCTGCGCACCACTGGCAGGATCACTGACGGCCACCGCGGCAGTAGGCCAAGGCACTACCATTGTTCGCAATGACTGCAGGTCCACTTTCGCGTAGATCTGGGTCGTGGCACGATCGGCGTGGCGCAATAGTTGGCTGGCTTCGCTCAGGTTGCCACCGGCGGCCATAAGGGCGGTAGCGGCTGTGTGGCGCAACCGGTGCGCGCCGATCCGCTCGCTGATGCCTGCCCGGACGCCCAGGCCGGTCATGATCTGGCTGATGCCCCCGGCAGTCATGAACCTGTGCGGCGCCAGGGCGCGGACAAATACATGCCGATCGTCCGTGGCTGGGCGCCCCGCGCGCAAATAGTCGGCAAGGCCGACTCCGACATCGGCCGGTAGTGGCATCAGCGCAGGCAGACCCGCCTTGCCGGGCACCGTGATTGTGCCCGCACGCCAATCGATGTCATCGATTCCCAACGCAGCGGCTTCCCCGGAGCGAAAGCCTAATCTGGACAGTACCGCGACCAGCGCCACGTTGCGCAGTGCCTCGGCGCCGCAATCGCCTGCCTGCCGGCGTATATCTTGCAACTGCGTGTCGGATATGGCCTTCGGCAGCCCGGAATATGAGGAATAGGCGACCGGGCCGGCCGCTCCATCGAGCCTCGTGGCAGTCATGCCGGTCATGAACATCCACCGCAGCAACGACCGGATGGCGGTCGCCGCGACCGACACCGAGCCAATGGATTGCCTCCCGGCAAGCCCCAACAGGAAACCGCTGACTTCATCGGCGGTCAGGGACCTGAAATCCTCGCCGCTGCGTTCTGCCCGCCGCCGAATGAACGGCCCGGCCTGATTCAGGTAGTTCCTCACCGTTGCCGGGCGCAGCGCCCGCTCCGAGGTCAGGTGCAGAGCGAATCCGGCAAGCAGCCGATCTGCCTCCGAGAGCGGTTTCGGCGCATCGTGTTCGCGAGAGATGCCCTGCGCGTCGACAAAATCGATGAATGGCCGCAATGCCCGCGCCGTGCGCAAATTCACGTGCGTGCGCCGCCACGAGAGCAGAAACGATTCGACTACCGACTCCGATAGGCCGGCCGCGCCCATTTCTCTGTCGGCAAGCCAACGGGACAGGCCCGCGATAAACCGCAGCTGGTGCGTGACCGTGCCTGGGGCATAGCCCAGACGAAACAGTTCTTCCCTAAATTCGGGCACCAGCCCCGCGAGCGGGCCCGAGACCCGCACCTTCAATGGATCACCCATGATCCTTGTCCTTCCACTTGACGAATGGAAGAGCAACGATCCTCCGATCGGAGGGATTATGTGGAACTTTCGGTACCACTTGGCCCGCTGATCAGGCACGTCATGCAGACATCCGCATAACCAGAAGATCCGGATAACCCATCACGTCCAAGGCTGCCTCGGTCTGTTGCAACCGGCTCTCGCTCACCCCCAGCTGGCGACGCAGGCGCGCGATCTCGGCCTGCTCCCGGGAGAGCTTCCCGATGGCCTGACCGGCCTTCTCACCTTCGAGGACACCGGCATCACGCAGCTTGCGCCACTCGGTGATCTGGGAGGAATACAGTCCCTGTTCCCGCAGGAAGGCACCACCTTGCTGACGGGTGCAGGCGTCCTCGTACTGGGTCAGGAACTCAAGCTTCTGCGCGGGGGTGAACGACCTTCGAGGGGTTGGTCCACCGGCACGGGGTCCGGAAGTACTCATGGATCCATCTTGGCCCATTTCGGCCATAGCTAGATTGGTCATAATGATTGGTTTCCTGGTTCTCGCCCTACGTGATGGGGATGATTTGCTCTGTCACCGTGGTACCGCTCGATCCTGACACGTAGGGATCCGCAACAGCTGCCGACTCGTATCAACATCGGACACATCCAGCCGGATGGCCTCGCCGACCCGCATGCCCGTGGTCGCCAGTAGCCCAATCAAAGTGGCCATCGTTGCCTGTCGTTGGCGGCAGGACAGGATCGAGGCGGCATCCATCAACGCCAAGATCTCGGCGGCCGAATATAGATACGGCGTGGCCCGCGGCCGGCTGTAGGGCAGCAGGCCCATCGCCGGGACTTCAACCCCGGGGTCCGAATTGCTCAGGTAGCGGGCAAAGGAACGCACGACGGAAAGCCGGTAGTTGCGCCAACTTCCCTGGGCAGCCTGGGGCAGGTTTGCCCAGGACAAAGCGGTCGCCGTATTGATTCCGGCTGCGTCCGTGGCGAGAAGGTAGTCGATGAACTGGTTCAGCAGCTTCTCGGTACGCGCCAGCGCGTACCGAGCGCACGACGGGTCCGCAGGTATTCCGCCAGTGCCAGCCGCAGGCGATCACCTGATCTGGCATTCATCACGATCCCCCCGGCCAGACGCGGGTAAGGCCTCTGAGGGCTTCACGGTCGACTTTGGCGTAGATCGCCGTTGTGAGTTGGCGTTGATGGCGAAGAACCAATCCGACGTCCGCCAATGACGATCCACCGCGCAACATCTGTGTTGCCGCCGTATGGCGCAATCTGTGAGCGGGGATCGTTCCCAGTCCTGCCCGCCGGGCCGCGCGGGCGACGGCAGAGCTGAGTCCAGAGGCACTCATCGGACCATGGGGTGCCTTATGTCCCAGGAACACCGCAGCGTGGTGGTCCCCGGGCGGACGGGCGTAGCGCAAATAGTCCACCAGCGACTCGCCCACGTCGACGGGAAGCGGCAAACGCGCCAGATGGTTTCCCTTGCCGCGCACCACGAATTCCCCCGCGGCCCAGTGCATATCGTCCAGCTCGAGAGCCGCGACTTCACCAGCGCGCAGGCCAATCCGACAGAGCAACAACATGACCGCGTGATCGCGGCGCCCGCCCGCGCTACTACGGTCGCAGCCCGCCAGCAATGCCGCGAGCACTTCGGGCTCCAGATCTTTGGGCAGAGCAGCCTGCGACCAGCCTGCCGCCGACGGCACCGCGTCCACCGACACAGACAAAGCAGTGCCCTCCAAATGCAGGAAACCCAGGAAGGAGCGCACCGCCGAAACACATAGCTGCGCTGAGGACACCGCCTCGCCGGCGCACCTCTTCGCGAGGAAACGTTCGACGTCGATAGACGTCAACCCATCGAATCCAAACCGGGAAACTTCCAGCCGGGCGAGAACCAATGGGCGTATCCGGCCGATGTAACAAGTGACCGTCGATGCGGCCAGACCCCGCACCTGCGCGAGATACCCGGCGAAGCGTTCCACCATGAGTTGCGGCGCAGTCGGTGCCGCCGTCGAGGTGACCACGATCCCACTGGTGGCCAATACCCGACACAAGGGTCGCGCTGACTTCAACGTCCGGTAGTTCACGAAACCAGCCGCCCGGCGAGTGGAGAAGAACTTCTCCAAGGCCTCGACTGTCACATCCCCGACGCCATGATGCTCACAATCCATCCAATGGCTTAGATGGGCGACGAACGCCATGTGCTGGCTAGCCGACGAGGCTGTGTATCCAACCCGCCCCAATTCTTCGGCAAGCGCCGGTGCATAATCCTGTAACGGGCCTACGATCAACGATCTGAGAACCTTGATCATCCTGCTCTCCTCTCAACTGAATGAGAATCAAGCGTCTCCCCAAGGTCCGGATTATGCCGCCGTCACTTCCGCGAAACCCGCATGGAATATGGGCAATACCGGCGACGTCGGCATAATCCAGACATCGGCATAATGGGTGCGGCACCGTTGCCAGCTTGCCCCTGGAAGATTGGCCCTGATCGCTTCGACCAGTCCCGCGTGGGCGTCCGAGGTCACCAGCTGGACGTCGGTGAGCCCGCGGGCGACGAGGTCGGCGAAGAACGTGTTCCAAGCAGCCCCGGTCTCGCTGGTCGCGGCTTTGACCCCGAGTACTTCTCGACGTCCGTCGGCGTTGACACCCGTAGCGACCATGGCCACCGCGTTGACGACCCGTCCACCTTCACGGACCTTGATGGTCAACGCGTCGGCTGCCACGAGGCTGAAGGGACCTGCTTCGCCCAGGGGCCGGTGGCGGAATTGTTCGACCTGCTCGTCAAGGTCGGTGGCCATGCGCGAGACCTGGGACTTTGAGAGGGAATGGATGCCTAGGGTTTTGACGAGTTTGTCCATCCTGCGGGTCGATACCCCCGCAAGGTAGCAGTCCGCCACCACTGTGA
Organism: Arthrobacter sp. AOP36-C1-22; assembly: GCF_052377515.1. Lineage (NCBI taxonomy): Bacteria > Bacillati > Actinomycetota > Actinomycetes > Micrococcales > Micrococcaceae > Arthrobacter > Arthrobacter sp. AOP36-C1-22. The sequence goes on from NZ_JBQSWW010000001.1 coordinate 59,137, forward strand.
TCATCGCGGTCTCGGCGCGCTTGCGGCGCTCGAGAAGCCAATCGGGAAAATAGGTTCCTTGCCGCAGTTTCGGGACCGCGACGTCGACGGTGCCGACCCTGGTATCCAGTGGTCGGTGTCGGTATCCGTTGCGTTGATTGGCCCGATCCGGGGCAGCAGTACCGTACTCGGCGCCACATACGGCGTTGGCATCGGCGGAGAGCAGGGCGTTGATCATGGTTTGCAGCATGGAGCGCATCAGGTCTGGGGAAGCGTCGGTCAGTGCTTCGACAAGCAGGCGTTGAGGGTCGATAATTTGGGTAGCGGTCATCGTGGCGATGTCCTTTCGAGTGGGTTGTAGGAGATTCCTCGAAGGATACGTCCGGTGGCCGCTCTTGTATTCTGCGGGCGACCGGACGCTACACATAGATAATGGTCATGTTCCCCGGCGTCAGCGTGGCTCACTATTACACCGACGTCCTCGTACAGGGTTGTCTTTTTGTGGATCTGTCCGCCGGTGCCGGGGCACCCTCGCGGGGTCGGGAGGGACATGACTTGATAGGAGCCTGACCGGTAGTCGTCTCACCTTTGTGATGTCTGCCCACCCTTCCCGCGGCGAAGAAAACCGCCTCGGAAAGGAAATGCACCATGAACGTCATGACAAATCCACCACCGTCCACGTCACCGGGTCTGCCGCCTGGAACACTGGTGGCGGGTATCGATACGCATAAAGACACCCACCACGTAGCGATCCTCGATCACATTGGCCGAGCTGTCTTGGACCGGCAATTCATGGCCACTCCCGATGGATATCGGAAAGTCGTGGATTTCCTGCATTCGGCGGGAACCGTGGAGCGGTTGGCATCGAGGGGACCGGGTCCTATGGCGCCGGCGTCACCCGCGTTTTGAGCGCGGAAGGGTTCAACGTCGCTGAAGTCGCCCGCCCCAATCGCAGATCCAGACGTCTGCGTGGCAAGTCCGACCCGCTGGATGCGAAGCAGGCGGCATTGAATGTCCTGGCCGATGCGGACACCTCAGTGCCGAAGAGCGGTGGTGGGACCGTTGAGGTTCTGCGTATGCTGCTGGCTGAGCGCCGGTCTGCTTCCAAGGCCCGTGCGCAGGTGATGAACCAGATCCATGCACTGCTGGTAACTGCCCCGGACACGGTGCGTGAGGGCTACCGCAGTCTGGGATCCATCGTGCTGGTCGGTGTTCTTGCCCGCTCGAGACCCCGGACCGGGACAGGACCGGAGTATGGTGCCCGTCAGGTGCTGAAGCGCCTAGCCGTCCGGCATGTTGCTTTGACCACGGAAATCGCCGTTATCGAGCAGGAGATGTCACCGCTTCTCATCGCTGCGAACCCGGCATTGATCTCCCTGAATGGAGTGGGGCCGGTGACTGCGGCCACCCTGATGGTCGCCGCAGGGGATAACCCGGAACGGTTGAACAGTAGGGCCTCATTCGCGGCTCTGACCGGTGTTGCCCCGATTCCTGCGTCGTCCGGTCAGCGGTCCCGCTTCCGCCTTTCCCGTGGTGGGAACCGGCAGGCGAATAGTGCCCTGCATCGGATCGTCCTGTTGCGCATGCGCCATCACGAGCCGCGCACTGATGCCTACTTCGCCAGGCGGCGGGCGCAAGGACTTTCGGATCGGGACATCATGCGCTGTTTGAAACGCCACATCGCCAACGAGGTTTACAGGGCGTTGATGGAGCCAGGACTTGAAGACCCCGTCGGACGCCGGCTCCGTGAGTTACGTGATGAAGTCGGAGTACCGCTTAGCGTGCTGGCCAACACCCTCGGAGTGCCTCGTCAACGGCTTCAACGTTTGGAAGCCGGCATCCGTGCTGACTCCGAACTGGAAGCAAGAGCAACCGTGATACTCACCCAAATCAGTCATCAGTTGGCTGCTTGACGACAATAGGAGCATCCACTTTAGGGGGCACTACTCCCGAACTCTGGGCTCAATACTGTGTTTCGTCCGGTCCAAGAGTACTTCGAAGCGTGGCTGACCCACCAAGGCCTGGCCCGGGACACTCAGGACCTGTATGCAGTTGTCGCTCGCCGAACATTGGCGTCGTGGCAAGGTCGAGGAGTCACAGACCTTCGGGCCTTGGGCGGTGCAGAGGTGGCTTTCGCTCTGATTTCACTGGCAGAAAGCTACCATCCTGGCAGCATGAGGACGGTGCTCTCGGCGATGCGGGTGCTATGTCGTTTTCTTGAAGAGTCCGCAGGATGCTCGGGGCTCTCGCGGTCAGTTCCGAGGGGCACGTCACGACGCGTGAGGCATGTTTCCGTGCTGCCCTCCGAGAAGATCGAGCTGCTGACAAGCTCGCCCGACCCGGATACCGTCACCGGAATCCGGGACCGTGCCATGCTGCTGCTGGGAGCGCGAACCGGGTTGCGCCCCGTAGACATCGTGGCCCTGCACCTGCAGGATATCGACTGGCGACAAGGACAAATCACTCTGGTGCAACGCAAGACGGGCGTGGTGCTGAATCTGCCGCTCTTGGCTGATGTGGGAGAAGCCATCGCCGACTACCTGCTCCATGACAGGCCCACCGGGGTCAACGACGAGCACGTGTTCCTGAGGACCCAAGCCCCGTATGTTGCCATTGCACCTTCAAACGGATTGCATCACGTGGCTACCTGCGCATTTGCCCGGACGGGCGTCGGTTCCGATCCCGGGATGGGCCACGGTTTTCGGGTGCTGCGGACATCCTTTGCGACCCGCATGCTGGAAGGCGGTACCCCGTTGCCCGTCATCTCCGAGGCGTTGGGCCACCGTGGCATTTCCTCGGCCAAGCACTATCTGGCTGCTGACGAGGCACACATGCGCGAATGCTGTCTTGATTTCGCGGGGATCGAACCGCGAGGAGCACTGTCATGAGCGGGTTTGTTAGTGGTTTGGCCCCTCATGTCCAGGGGTTACTGGAGCTCAAGCATGCGATGGGGCTGCCCTATGAGACCTCGGAACGGCATTTGTTGGCCTTCGACACCATATGTTCCCTGCGCTATCCAACCCAGACCACCTTATCGAAGGCCATGGCCATGCAATGGGTCGTAAAACGCCCGAATGAGCACGTCAACGGTCAGATTCGACGGATCACCCCGATCAGGCAGCTCGCCAAATACATGGCGTCGGTGGGAGCCGAAGCCTATGTCATCCCCAAAGGCATTCCCGGACGGCAGGTCCATTACCGTCCGCACATCTTCTCCCACCGGGAGTTGCGGGCACTTTTTGATGCCGCCGACGCGATCCTGGTTTCGCCGTTTGGTGGACAAAGGCAGCTGATCATCCCGGTGATGTTCCGGATGCTCTATTGCCTGGGTCTGCGTCCGGGCGAGGCGCGGAAACTTCACCGCAATGATGTCGATATGGCCCATGGTTCGGTGCTGATCCGAGTGTATTGCCCCGGGTTTGATGGAGACATCGAATAACCGGAAGGATGGATCTCATGCCAGCGAAACCGAAATACCCCGCGGAGCTGAAAGACAGAGCCACGAGGATGGCCGTCGAAGCCCGCCGCGACGTGACCACCAGGACCGGCGCCTACCGACGCATCGGAGAGCAACTCGGCATCAATCCCGAGTCGCTGCGGAACTGGGTCAAGCAAGCCGAAATCGACGGCGGTCAGCGCCCGGGCACCAGCAGCGACGAAGCCACCCGTCTTGCCGAACTCGAACGCGAGGTACGCGAGCTACGACGGGCGAACACGATCCTGCGCCAGGCCTCGACTTTCTTCGCGGCGGAGCTCGACCGCCCCTCGAGATGATGTGCGCGTTCATCGACAAGCACCGCGGTGAACACGGGGTCGAGCCGATCTGCCGCCAGCTGCAGATCGCCCCTTGTCCCCTACTACGCACGACGTTTCCGCCCAGCCTCTGCGCGGAGCATCCGCGACGCCAGGCTGACCTGAGTATTTGAGGCTCTGAGCACCACCCAATCGTGCGGTTCAGCACCACCGATCGTGCGGGAGAGCGCCAGCGGTGGTGTGGCTGGGAACCCGCTGACGCCATCCCTCATCGATTACGCGCTGGTCAGTGCGATGTGCTCTCTCATGTTGTATTTGCCCGTTTCAACCCAGATTGTGTTGTGGATGATCCGGTCCATGATCGCGTCCGCGTGAACGCCGGCGCCGAGGCGCTGGTGCCAGTCCTTCTGCGAGTACTGGGTGCAGAACACCGTCGACGTTGCGCCGTAGCGGCGCTCCATCAGCTCCAACAGCATCCCGCGCATTGATTCCGTCGGCCGGTCCAGGAGCCATTCGTCAACGACCAGAATCGTGAACGCGGCGTATTTGCGCAGGAACTTCCCGGAACCGCCGGGGGTGTCTTGGGCGGCGACCCAGGCTTCTTCGAGGTCGGGCATGCGGACGTAGTGGGCGCGGATGCGGTGCTCGCAGGCGCGTTTGGCGATCGCGCATCCCAGATACGACTTCCCCGAACCGGTAAACCCCTGGAAGACAACGTTCTGTTCTCGGTCCACGAACGAGCAGGTGCCGAGCTGGGTCAGCAACGGCCGGTTCAGACCGCGCTCGTCGAGCAAGTCGATACGGCGCAAATCAGCGTTCGGATAACGCAACCCCGCCCGTCGGATCAGCCCGGCGACCTTGGAGTGCGTGAACGTCGAATAGGCGTCATCTACGACCAGCCGGACGCGTTCATCGAACGACAAGCTGATCGACAGCGTCTCGTCTTGGCCGTCGATCGCCTCGAGCAGCTCGCCGGCGTTCATCTCGCGGAGCTTGCGTTTGGTCTCCGCGTCCAGGCGGCTCAACGGTTCCCTCCCGCGTAGTAGGCGCTACCACGGACGTATCCGCCATCATCGCCCTCGGGCTCCTGGGGGAGGTGGCCTGTTTTGTCCTGCCCGGTGTCGAGGATCGGTCTCAGGTGTGCATACCGCGGGGAGCGGATCGGTCCTCGCAGCGCGAGCTGACAGGCCGATTCGACCCGGGCCGGGCAGAACCGGCGCGATAGGCGCAGCACTGCCAACGCCGGGTCGAACCCGGCCTCCTCGATGGAGGTTGCCTCGAAGATCTTGCCGATAACCGTCACCGTGGCCGGGCCCATCCTGGCTGCCCAGTCCTGGATCCGGGCCCGGTCCCAGGCCTGCCAACTGCGCCCCTCGGGAAGGTCCGCGTCGTTCGTCTGATACCGATTCACGGTCGTCGCCGGTAGCAGCAGGTGGCTGGTCAGGCGCTCATCGCCCCTATAGACCTCCAACATCGTGTCCGTGACGCGAAGATCAACATGGCCGCCGATGTGGCTGAAAGGCACGGAGTAGAAGTTCTTCGCCCAGACCACGTGGGCGTTCTTGTTCACCTTGCGCTGGTAGGACCACGTGCTGATTTCGAACGGGACTGCCGGCAGCGGTTGCAGCAGCGGCAGCTCTTCGGTGGTGAAGACGCTCAGCCTGGACCCTTCCCGTTTCTGGAACGGTTGGCGGTTATAGGCATCGATCTGCTCATGGATCCGGGTGCGCAACTGTGCCAGGGACGTGAACTGTTCCTGCCTGAGCCCCGCGATGATCCAGGTCGCGACGTGGAAGACCGTGTTCTCGACGCTCGCCTTGTCTTTGGGGGCCCGAACCCTGCCCGGTAATACCGCGGCCGAATAGTGCGCGGCCATCTCACGGTAGGCGTCGTTGAGAACGATCTCTCCCTCGCGGGGGTGGGAGATCACCCCGGTCTTCAGGTTGTCGGGCACCAGACGCGGGACGCTGCCGCCGAAGAAGGCGAACATCGCCACATGGGCGCGCAGCCACGACTCCTGGCGCATATCCAGGCTCGCTTCCACGAACGCATACCGACTGAAGGGCAGGCAGGCGACGAACAAATACACCTTCGAAATCTCACCCGTCGTCGGATCCAGCAGCGCCATCGTGGGCCCGGACCAGTCGACCTCGATGCTGCGGCCGGCCTTGTGCCCAACCCGGGACGAAGCCCCGGTCACGGCGGCGTGTTCGGCGTAGAGCCGGCAGAACCGGTCATAGCTCATGACTGCCTGCCCTTCGCGGGAAAACGCGTCGACATACTCCTGGTGCAGCAGCTTCAACGTCACCCCCACCCGGGCCAGCTCGGTGTGGACCCGGGCCCAGTCCGGCTGCGCGAATACGCTCTCGCGGACCCCGCGGCCGGGAAACAACGCCGAATACACCTCGGCCTCCGACAGCTCGGCGACGTCATCCCAACCGAGACCCGCCAGCTCCGCCGCATCGAGGACTGCTTGAATGCTGTGCCGGGATATCCCGTGGGCGGATTCAATTGCCCGTCTCGACAGGCTTTGATTCCGCAGCTGCAAAACCAGCTTCGCTTTGATCTTCCGTACCATTACCGGTACTCCTTCCACCACGTGGCCATCACATGGTGGAAGGAGCTTTTCAGGTGGTGCTCAACCGCGCCATCAGTGGTGCTGAACCACATCAGTCGCGCTACCGGGTCATGGTGCTCAACCGCACTACAAGCGGAGCCCACAGAAGCCAATATTCAGACCGGTCTAATCCACCAGGTCCATAGCGAGAACTACGGCGTCTACGGGGCCAGGAAGGTCCATGCCGAGCTGCGCCGACAGGAAATCCCGGTCGCACGCTGCACCGTGGAGCGGCTCATGCGCACCGAAGGACTACGCGGCGTCTCGCGGTCCAAGAGCCCGCGGACGACGAAACCGGCCCCGGAGACCGGGCGCCCTGCGGATCTGGTCGAACGCCGGTTCAACGCGTCAGCGCCGAATCGGTTGTGGGTCGCTGACATCACCTACATCCGGTCGTTCGCCGGCTGGGTTTATGCCGCGTTCGTCCTCGATGTCTTCTCCCGCCGCATCGTGGGATGGCAGGTCTCCACCCGCCTCTACACCGAGTTGGCCCTGGATGCTCTGGACATGGGCATCTGGACCCGGACCAGGGATGGCGCCGAGCTAGCTGGCCTGACACACCATTCCGACCGTGGAGTGCAATATCGTGCCATTCGCTATGCCGAGCGGCTCGAGGCCGAAGACGCCGTCGCGTCCGTGGGATCAAAGGGCGATAGTTACGATAACGCCATGGCCGAGGCCCTCAATTCGCTGTTCAAAGCGGAGCTGGTTCGCAACAAGGGCCCCTGGCGGGACATCAACGACCTCGAGGTCGCCGTTGCCGAGTGGGTTGATTGGTACAACTATAAGCGCTTGCACGGTGAGCTTGGACACGTTCCGCCCGTCGAATTTGAACGGGCTAACGCCCCCGTTTACCCACCGGAGTCAGTATCAGTTTCCAACTAAATTAGTCTCCATCAAACCCGGGGCTTGACAGTTCCTCCTCGGCGAAGACGCTGGCTCTGGAACCGGGCCGCTTTTGGAACGGTTCCGCGTTATAGGCTTCCACTCGCTCGGTGATGGCTGATTTGAGTTCCGGCAAAGTGGTGAAGCGGGCCTCTCGCAAGTCGGCGATGATCCACATCGTCGCATGCCAGACCGTGTTTTCAACGCTAGCCTTGTCTTTCGGCGCCTTCACGCGTCCGGGGAGAACCGCCGCGGAGTAGTGCGCGGCCATCTCGCGATAGGCGTCGTTGAGCACGATCTCGCCCTCGCGTGGGTGCTTGATGACCCCGGTCTTGAGATTGTCGGGCACGATTCTGGGCACCGAGCCGGTGAAGGACTTCGAACATCGCCACGTGCGCCCTCAGCCAGGTGTCCTGCTTCATATCCAGTGTGGGCTCGACGAACGCATACCGGCTGAAAGGAAGGCACCCGACGAACAAGTACACGGTTGTGGTCTTCCCGCTGGTCGGATCGGACAGCTGCATCGTTGGTCCGACCAGTCGACCTCGACCGTCTGGCCTGCTTTGTGTCCGACTCGGGAGGAAGCGCCGGTGATCAGCACATGGCGCTGGTAGGTCCTGCAGAACCGGTCGTAGCCCATGGCCGGGTCACCCGTCACGGCGCATGAGTCCGCATACTCGCCATGCAGCAGCTTCAGTGTCACCCCGACGCGGGCCATCTCCTTGTGGATCCGGTCCCAATCCGGCTGGGCGAACACGCTCTGATGCTCGCCGCGGCCTGGGAACACCAGGGCATACACCTCGGCCTCCGGGTGGTCGGCGATAGCATCCCAGTTGATATCGGCCGCGTCGGCGGCTTCGAGGACCTCGGTGATGCTCTTGCGGGACATTCCCTGTGATGTCGCGATTGCACGACCGGACAGGCCCTCGGCGCGCATCTGCAATACGAGCTTGGCTCTGATTTTCCGTACCATTGATGATTGCTCCTTCCGCCGCGTGCCCTATACACGCGTCGGAAGGAGCCTAAGCCGGGTGGCCCCCAACAGCGCCATAACCGGCCCCGAAGCCCACTAATGCTGAATATCTCTACTGGCCCCCGAAGGCACGACCGGTGGCCCCCAGTGAAGCGAATATTCAATCGACCCATTCCTCGATTTTCGTCAGCCACGCGTCGGTGACGCGGGCTCTGTCGATACCGGCGCCCGGGGCGCGCCCGGAGTCACGCTCTTTCACGAGCCGGTCGACGGTGTGGTGGGAACAGCCATGGAGCTCGCTGGCGCTACGCAGGGACTGGGTTAGATCATAAGTTGCAAGAATATTCACGGTTTCTAGGGCATCCTTCATTCAGGGCCTCTTCCTGTTTTGGATTCGATTCGACACCGATATCCAACCGGGAAGAGGCCCCCGTCGTCTCACGACACGACGGGGAAACGAGTTACGCGGGCAAACCGTGTGGCCATCACTGGGCAGAACTCGTGGCCATGCTCGGGCAGTTCCGGTGGCCGTCAGCGGGTAATTCCGTGGCCACCTACGGGCAGTTTTTCACGGCCGCTTACAGGCACGCGAGTTGATCGCTGACCGAATCACAGAAGAACGTGTGAATGCCCCTAGCAATCAAGCCAAGGAGGTCCACCGACTCGGCGTGCTCATTGATGCACTTGCCGGACGGGTCCGCAACCAGGAAGAACGCCTCCGGCAACTCGAAAGCAGGCCGAACACCACATCGCGTTGACCCACGATTATTAGCCGGTTATGGCACAGTCTCATCTTCGATTAGCCGGTTAATGTTTCGACAACGCAGCCATGGAGTCATTCTGGGGCCGCATGCAGACCGAACTCCTGGACACCCGAAAGACCTGGAAGACCGTCGTTGAACTCATCACGGCAATGGACGCCTGGGTGGATTTCTACAATGGCAAACGCCGGCACAGCTACGTCGGCTATATGAGCCCCGACCAATACGAAGTACTCTGGAACGACCTCAACAACCCGCTCTTATTCACATAAGACCGGCGGAAAACGCGGGGCCCCTATCATACCGATAAGGAAATCCGCCGTTGCATCAAGCGCTATCTGGCCCACCGTATCTACAGGACGCTCAACACCTCAGCCGAGATAATGAACGCGGCTTGACAGACATAGAAGAGTCCGAAGACCCAATCGTCGGGCCGGAGGCCTTCCACCAACAATGGCCTTGGCCGGCCATCAGACCTGTATCCAGGAGCCCCTCCCGCCTTGAAGAAAAACACTACAAAACTGTCTCAAAAACTTGACGACCTTAACGATTTGCGAGCACCTACCGTAAGACAACGTGGCGCTTCGTCGAGGGCGCCTCCACGAACGGATGATAGAACTAGGCTCTTCAGAACACGAACTGCGCTGTCTAGTGTCGTGCGTCCTTAATAGAATTCAACAGTTCCAAATATTGATCGGTAACGGCGCCCAAGTCAAACCTGGGTGACAGCTCACTGTCCGCACTGCCCGAGATTTTGGCATAAAGAACTTGCTCACCTATCAGACGCATCATAGCGATGAAGTACGAATTAACGCTTCCAGAAACGAGATACCCCGACTCTCCTTCATCAAGTGTATAGCTAACGCCCCCAGCTTTTCGGCTCGCAACAATCGGTACGCCGAAGCTGCGGGCTTCGAGGATTGCCAGACTACACGCTTCCCATCTGCTTGGATGGACCAAGATATCGATCTGGTTCTTAAGGAATGACTGTATCGTTTTATTTTCGACAGGGCCTTCGAAGTGGAGCCCCTTCGAAATACATTTCTCACGCGCCCAAACAGCGGCCGGACCATCAGGTTCATGTCCTTGCCCAAACAGGTGCATCTCTGAACCCGGAACAGCTGCCCTGACTCGCGCGAACGCCCTAATCGCTGTGCGTGAATTTTTCCTTCGATCAAATCCATTTGCAACTACGGCGAGTACGGGCTGCTTGTCTCGTCTAATTGCTCTGCTCCACCCAGATGGTGAGATCGGATTGTCCAGCCCGTTTGGCAAGACCGAGACAGCGGCATGTCTCGCGCAGAACAGTTGGACTTCTCGGGCCAAGCTTGGCGCTACGGCTGTTATGTTTCTTGCCTTACGCAATGTGCGGATGCCTAACATCTCGCGTAACCACCAGTACGGGTGCGTGCCGTAATGTCGTACGACTGAGATCGGACCATCATGTGCAGTGATCAAGGCATCGGCCTGAACGCGCAGAGCTGCAGCCCCGAACTCATAGATCCAATGCGCATGAATAACGTCCGGACGTTCCGCCTCCACTGCTAGACGGACCCACTCAATTTCTCTCGCGAAAAGGTCCAATCCTCTGGCTCTCGCACTTCTTCGCCGCGGGACAACCACAACATCTAGGCCTTCCCCTGCCAAGCGCATCGGTTCCCACAAATGTTCCGAAGAAGTTACAACTACCACCTCATGTCCGCGGTTCAAGTAGGCAACTACTAACCGGCTTATATACGAGAAAGAATAGGTGGGAGGGGCTTCGGAAGGCGTGAAAAGATAGTCTTCCAGCAAATTCAAATCACAAGGGCCGAGAACTGCGATTTTCACGTGACACACTCATCCGTGGCGACTGCCCGAATCAAACGTGCCGGGACTCCCGCATAAACGCTACCCGGGAGGACGTTTTGAGTCACAACACTACCCGCCCCAATAACCGCTCCACGTCCGATCTCGACGCCTTTCAAAATCAGTGCCCTAGCCCCTATAAACACATCATCCCCAATCACTACGGCATCTTGTTCTTGCCACAGTGGCATAGCAGAATATCGACGAGGCTCGACGTCAATAGGGTGAAAGTCAGTGTCAGCGATTAGGACGTCAGCGCCAATAAGACATCTAGCACCTATAGTAATGCTGCCGGCCGCGCAGATAGTAGTCCCGCTGAGACCGGTATCGTCACCTATCGTAATTTTGGCCCCGGAAAGCAGTGTACGTAGAATCACGGGCCGGGAAACGCCAAGCGCGGTTGCACGGGATTTGCTGCACAAGACCACTCGATTCCCTATTTTTATGTGGCTTCCGCCTGCAACTGAGGTGATAGGACGCCCCTCAACTCTGACCCTTTGGCCTACAACGGTCCCTGCTCGACACAGCTCGAGGCTCCAGGCAAAGGAACGACAACGCCGGCCACTTCGGACGGCATAGCGTCCAATATTTTTGGCCTTGCCCAACGCTCCTCTAATCATCTCACTCGCTCTCATGCATTGCCCTTTCGCTAAGATCTGTAGGCCGGGAACCAAGAACGCGAGGTCCAATTAACATTATCGCGATAATTGGAGTAAGGTACCACTGCAAATTGTAAAAGACACAATATAGCCCAAGACCGAGGAATATAGGAACCCGGACGTTGTTGGCGATGTATGACTGACGACGGAGGTGACTAGCCATCCACAGAAGACCCGTAATGAGCCCGGATAAGCCTAAACGCAGGGTCGCGCCAACATACCAGGAGTGGGGAACGTAGTCGATAATCAATCCATCCTCTCGCATACGTTCATACCCACGGCCAAACGGCCAACCGAAGAATGTCTCTACTAGGCCGGCGTTGACCAACTCACGCAAACTGACAAACCAATCAAATACACGTCCATCAAGGGTCCTCGAATCAGACGACGACTCTGATATCGATCTCCCCAATTCTCCGAGGCTTCCTGCGATGGCCAGTATCGCTACTATAGTCACGCCCAAAGTCGTGAATACGGCAAGCGGAATCAATCGACGGAGATTAAGGATCGCGTATGCCACGAACATTGCGAATGCAGCCACCCAAACCGAGCGATGCTGCGCAAGTACGACAACCCCTGTAAGCAGCGCAGAATAGACCACCCACATCGCCCGCCGCTTCGCCCGATACCGATCAAGCGCTAGTATTGCAGCGATTGAGATAATTATCGTCTGCCCAGAAGTAGTCAGGCGCCCCACGCTAACGTCGTCTCCAGCAATCTCACGGGTGCCCACATAAGTACTTGTGCTCCCGAAGCCGTATTGTGCTAAGTGGAAGAGCCAAACGACTGAAATGGCGCAGCCTAGCAGGATTATCAGAATCTGAGCTTTCTCTACCTCTCGCTTCGACAGCGAGTTCATCGTCCAGCAAAAACAGCAGACAATGTAGATCCAGGGTCTGGCTTCATTAAGCGAGCCGGACATCCCGAATTCTCGAGCACCTAAGACTACAGACGCCGCAAGTAGAAGCAAAAAGGTGGCCGCCAAAATAGCTGAGGCTGTAACGGATCGGAACCGGCGGATGTCGAGCCTAAAAAACAGTGATAAGACCAAGACTCCGGCAATTGCATCTGTACATCCGATTTGTATGCTTCCGACGGAGAACAGCATCGGCAGGTAGGGTACGTTCCACTCAATTAGGGCAACCATGCCCACAATCGCCAAACCGAGAATTGGAAACTTGCCAATTCCCCAAGCAAGGAAGAAAGCCCCTAGGACAGCGCTGATAAGCACAAGTAAAGTCATTTTCTCCCATTACGCCGGATCGGAGCAATCATCGAGCCTGCTTCAGGATAACCCGCCGTACCCACCAGAAAGCGTAACTTCTCGCCATGTGGAGCCACCATGTTTGGGGGGCAATTTTTTCTAGGAAGAGCTTTAACGCTCGAGGGTTACCGCCGCCTTTCGTGCCAGTGTACGACTTCCAGTCGGCCCAAACTGTTGTTGCCAATCTGCTCGGGTTTCTAGAACACGTACCGTATGTACTGGGCGCAAGCAACACAGAAATATTAAGTCTTCTAGCTCGGACGCCGTAATCAAAGTCCGCCAACCCATGGGGATACTGTCCATCAATTCCCCCGACCTTTTTTGCTATCCTTATGGGCACTACAACTACGTTGCCATTCATGGTGTCTACGGGCTGCATCGTCGCGGACGGTTCGACAATACTGAACTTCAGTGGAGATGGCCCAGTTTTTGTGAGCCCCCCATAGGTTGTTCTCCCTGAAAGCGGGTCGCGCACTGCGGCGACGATAATTGCTGACGGAAAACGCTCCGATGAGACTAGAAGCCGCGAAAGGCCATCTCGATCCAAGATAACATCATCGTTCAACCAGAGGATTCGAAGGGGCTGGCCTTCGCAGGGACCCTCTAGTTGTGTGAGTTCGGCCTCTGCCATCGATCTTGCCCAGTAGGCATTCCCATTGCCATGTATCACTTGGACATGGGGATACTTTCGCTCCACTTCCTCAGCTGTCCCGTCAGTCGAGCCATCGTCATACAGCGTGATCCGAAGGGCCACCTCCGCAAAGCTAGCCGCATTGATCAGGCTATCCAAGCAGGTAGTAGTTTTCTCCACGCGGTTGTGAGCCGCCAACAGAACACTAAATGCTGGCTGTACCATCGTCCAATTCCCACCATTCCGTCAGTAACCTTGGCGCACGGGCTAGGTCCCAACGCTCAGATTTCTCGGACCTGCTCACTCTCAAAAGTGAGGCAATTTCTGCCGCGATTTGGCTAGCGAGGTCGCCCACCGGACCGACAATTCGTCCTCCCACTTTCGATTGCCAGACGGTGCTTTCACAACCAGAACCAGCGACTGCAACAGTGGGAATCCCCAACGCCGCTGCCTCACCGATGACCCAAGCAGCCCCTTCTCGAGCCGCCGGATGAACTAAGACCTGGGACCGAGCAAGCTTGGCCAATGTCTCTTTATGCCCCAGCGCACCCGTAAATTCTATACGGTCGGCTACCTGCAGTCGTTCTGCAAGCTTACGGAGCTCACCCTCCAAATGTCCGCCCCCGAGTACTTGCAAGCGGGCATTGCTCAGAGCGGGAAGAGCCATCGCCTCAATAGCAATCCATGGTCGCTTTCGGTCAATCAACAGACCGCAATAACTGATGAGCCCAGGTTCTGTCTCAACGTCCACCAATTTCGATAGTTCAACAAAGATGTTCGGCTCAAGAATAGAAATGCGACCTTTATTAGCAAAATAATCGCGTGTATAACTATTCGTAGCGATGATTTTCTGAAATTTTCGCGTGGTTCCGTACGCCATTAGCCGGGCTACTTTAACACCTAGCGCTTCAGCTAAGGACGGATACTTTCTTCGCCATTGACGTACTGCTGAAGACGGCACGGCCAATGGACCCCAGATGCGAATCGTGCCGGACACAGGCGGTAGGCACGAGGGCATCGACGCAGTCGCAAAGGTCACTTGATGCATCGTTAAAAAATGATATGACTTGCTCAGGTCCTTGATCCGGCGCCGAGCACGAATGGCCCAATCCAAATAAGTAACCCGGGTCTTCGCCGTTCCGTATTTCTTCGCGAGTTCACACGCTATCGAGATAGCAACGATCTCGACAAACCCCGAATTGATCTCGTCCTTCAGTCGCTCTGCCAAGGCCGTCTCATCCCGGGTGTCAACCACGCAAATGAGCTCAAATCTCTTCGCCACCGCGAGTTGGGCAGCTGCTTCTACGAATGCCCACCCTACGCCGCCTTCGCCGCCACCGCTCGGAACGGTCGAGAAGGATGCAATAAGTCGCTTCAAATTGCCACCAATCCATGGAATTGACTTGTTGAAAGATACACCCACTAGTAGGCGTGATTTTCGCGATCGATGGTCCAAAAATGCTGCGCAACCCCTGGCACCTCCACGATATCGAGTTAGCGCTAACACTCCGGGCTTGAGAATCCCTTGGTGTCCACCGGTCGAGACCGGCTTGCCTTAGCATGAAAAGCCTCGACCTAAGCTTCCACGGTGAATCTCATAGCCGAGTACTTGAAACAATAACTAAAGTTTATTATTTTATCGCGCCCTATGACACTAATTCATGATGGGTCGTCCGCTCGCCGCTCCCTGCGATACTTAGCACAGGATATAGTTAATATTTGTTGTTGACCAAGTCGAGATTTTAGAGGTCTTGACGAACAAAACAGGGGGATCCATGACGAAGAAAGCACTCATTACCGGTATCACAGGACAAGACGGTTCATACCTAGCCGAACTACTCCTGGGCAAAGGCTACGAAGTTCACGGGCTGATCAGGAGAGCGTCGACGTTCAACACAACTCGCATCGATCACCTTTACGTTGATCCGCACCAGTCCGACGCCAAGATGTTCCTGCACTACGGCGATCTCTCGGACGGTGTGAGACTCGCGACGCTTCTGGCGCAAATCAACCCGGACGAGGTCTACAATCTCGCTGCGCAATCGCATGTTCGCGTTTCCTTCGATGAACCCGAGCACACCGGGGACACCACCGCCATCGGAACCATCCGCCTCCTTGAAGCCATGCGCATGGCCAACGTTGACGCACGCTTTTACCAAGCATCATCCTCAGAGATGTTCGGCGCTACACCTCCCCCACAGAACGAAGAGACCCCTTTCTATCCACGTTCACCCTATGGAGTTGCGAAGGTATACAGCTACTGGGTGACCAAGAACTACCGTGAGGCCTACGGCATGTACGCCGTGAATGGCATCCTTTTCAACCACGAGTCCCCTCGACGTGGGGAAACGTTCGTGACCCGTAAGATCACGCGCGCTGTCGCCGCAATCAAAGCGGGTACCCAGCACGAGCTATACATGGGCAATCTCGACGCCGTTCGGGACTGGGGCTACGCCGCTGAATTTGTCGAAGGTATGTGGCGGATGCTGCAAGCCGACGAGCCAGACGACTTTGTGCTGGCGACGAACGCTGGCTACACCGTCCAAGATTTTCTGCAATTCTCCTTCGAGCATGCAGGTCTCAACTGGAAAGACTATGTGAAGTTTGACGAGCGCTACCTTCGCCCTACGGAGGTCGACGCCCTGGTCGGCGACTACTCGAAGGCCGAAGAGAAGCTCGACTGGGTGCCGACAGTGAAGACGCCCGAACTTGCTCGAATTATGGTGGACGCGGACATCCAAGCGCAGAAGAATGCCGGCACTCCCTGGATCGATAACGTGGCGCTCAAGAGCTGGGTGGTTTCTGCCTAGATGCCGGACGTCCACTACACCGCACGGCCCCTCGAACGCGATGCAAGAATCTACGTCGCCGGACATCGAGGTCTCGTCGGGTCTGCGATCAAACGTAAGCTCGAGGCCGAGGGATTCAACAACATCATCAGCCGGACGTCGGCCGATCTTGATCTCAAGAATCGCGATGCCGTATTCGACTTCTTCGCGAAGGAGAAGCCACGCCACGTTGTGCTGGCAGCTGCCAAGGTAGGCGGCATCTTGGCCAACGACAACTACCCCGCGGACTTCCTCAGTGAGAATATGCAGATCCAGGTCAACACCATGGACGCTGCGCTTGCATACGACGTTGACCGGCTACTTTTCCTGGGTTCATCCTGCATCTATCCAAAAATGGCGCCCCAGCCGCTCAAAGAGGAATACCTGCTCACCGGGCACCTAGAGCCAACCAACGACGCCTACGCGATCGCCAAGATTGCTGGCATTCTCCACGTGCAGGCTGTGCGACGCCAGCACGGCAAGCCATGGATCTCCGCCATGCCCACCAACCTCTATGGCCCGGGGGACAACTTCTCCCCCGCGGGGTCGCATGTCCTACCGGCACTCATCCGCCGGTACGACGAGGCGGTTACCTCTGGACTTGAATCCGTGACGAACTGGGGAACCGGTTCCCCACTTCGCGAGTTCCTCCATGTCGACGACATGGCATCGGCGTGTCTGTTTCTTCTCGAAAACTACGATGGGGACGAACAAGTCAATGTTGGCGTCGGAACCGACGTCACCATCAAGGAACTCGCGGAGACAGTAGCCAAGGCAGTCGGTTACGCCGGCGCCATGGAATGGGACACCAGTAAACCTGATGGAACGCCGCGGAAACTGATGGACGTCAGCAAGCTCTCGAAAGTAGGGTGGACAGCGTCCATACCCCTCGAGCAGGGGATTCAGGATACTGTCGATTGGTTCCGCGACCATCAGGATTCCTTCCGTGGTTGACGCCGACGCGTGGGAATTCGAACGTCCGGGTGTGTACTTAAAATTGACACCTCGACATTGAACCGTTCCCTGGTTGGACTAGGCAATGACAAAGCAACAAGGGGGTAAAGAACCGTGGCACTTCACATAGCGGTGATCGGTACTGGTTACCTGGGGGCGACTCATGCGGCGTGTATGGCAGAGCTCGGTTTCGAAGTTCTCGGACTTGATGTCGACCAGGAGAAGGTCGACAGTCTTTCTCGTGGCGAGCTACCATTCCACGAGCCTGGCCTGCCCGAGCTTTTGCTCAAGCACATCGACTCCGGGCGTCTGCGCTTCACCACCTCCTACGAGGAAGTCGGCGTATGGGCAGATGTCCACTTCATCGGTGTGGGTACACCGCAGTTGCCGGGCGAATACGCTGCGGACGTGGCTTTCGTGGACGCGGCAACCGTGTCGCTCGCGGAGAACATCACCAAGGATGCGCTGATCGTCGGCAAGTCCACAGTCCCCGTCGGAACAACGCGTCGGCTCCTGGGCCTCATCGCTAAAAACAAGCGCGAAGACGTTCGAATCGATCTCGCATGGAACCCAGAGTTCCTGCGCGAAGGGTTCGCCGTCAAGGACACGATCACACCGGATCGATTGGTTGTGGGCGTAGACAGCGTGCGTGCAGAAGAGACACTCCGCGAGGTCTACGCATCCGCGTTAGCTCTCGACACCCCCTTCATCAGCACGGACTTCGAGACCGCCGAACTCGTGAAGGTTGCGGCAAACGCCTTCTTGGCAACCAAGATCTCGTTTATCAACGCCTTTTCGGAAGTCACCGAGGCAGTCGGCGGGGACATCCGCACGCTGGCCGACGCCATAGGTCACGACTCCCGCATCGGCCGCAAGTTCCTCAATGCCGGCCTCGGTTTCGGAGGTGGCTGCCTCCCCAAGGACATCCGCGCCCTACAGGCGAGAGTAAGCGAACTCGGCCTCGACCGAACCATGCGCTTCCTCACCGAAGTCGATGAAATCAACCTTCGGCGCCGCGAACGAGTCATATACCTCGCTGCTGAGATCCTTGGTGACCTTGCCGGCAAGAAGATCGCTGTGTTGGGCGTGACGTTCAAACCCGACAGTGATGACGTGAGGGACTCTCCCGCTCTGGACATTGCAGCGAGACTGTATGGGTCAGGAGCCGACGTCACCGTCTATGACCCCGAAGGCAATGCGAATGCCGCCAAACGCTTTCCGCGTCTGCACTACGTCGATGACACGTCCACTGCCGTCGCAGAGGCGGACCTGGTGATGCTCCTGACAGAGTGGCCTGAGTTCAAGGCCTTGGAACCCGCGTCACTTACGAGCCTCGTCAATAAGAGGCGGATCATCGACGCGAGGAATGTCCTTGATGCGACTTCGTGGGAACACGCCGGCTGGCACTTCACCGCCCTGGGACAATACTTCGAACCTACTGCGGCAAGCTAGCGAAATAACGAATACCCACAGCTGGTCCGGTCACGGACCAATGAAGCGATTCCGGGGGGAATATTGTGAGAAGAGCACGGCACGATTGGCATTCGTCGGTTCCGAGGCTTTTGGGGATCGTGGATCTGTTGTGCGTCGCAGTTGCCGTGGTTGTTGCGCAGCTCGCACGTTTCGGCGCGTCAAGCGACCCCGAATTAGCTGGCGCGGTCCCCACCAATTATTGGCTGGTTTCTGTCCTCATCGGTTCACTCTGGTGGGCAGCCCTTGCCGGCTGGCAGTCCCGGGACGTCAAGATCTTGGGCGCGGGAGCCGAGGAATACAAACGAGTCGCCGTCGCATCCCTTTACCTCTTCGGCGCCATCGCGATCGTCTCCTACGCTGGGGAGATCCCCACCGCCCGCGGCTATGTTGGAGTGGCCCTGCCCTTGGGGATCTTCCTGCTTCTGGTGAGTCGTTGGTTCATGCGAAAATGGCTCATTCGTCGCCGTGCCGCAGGACGGTTCACCCGCAGACTCCTGCTGATCGGCGCTCCTTCCGCGGTTGAGCATCTGCACGAAAACCTGTCCAGGGATTTCGGCGCGGGATACAGGCCGGTCGCCGCTATCCTCCCCGGACATTCGCTGCACTCCCCCACAGGTCAGGAACTCCAACTTCCGGTGGTCAGCGTGAGCTCGGAGCTGCCCGCCGTGCTGGAGGCCATCGAGGAAACCAAAGTCGATGCGATCGCCATATCAGCCGGATCCCACCTCAAGCCTCGGGTCATCCAACAGCTCGGCTGGGAACTGCAGGACCGCGGTGTCAGCATGATCATGGCGCCAGCGCTCACCGGTGTCGCTGGACCGCGAATCCACACCCAACCCGTGGCTGGCCTGCCCCTCATCCACGTCACCACGCCAAAGCTTGAAGGCACCAGCGCACTGGTCAAGCGCACCTTCGACATCATCGGTTCCGGTCTAGCCCTGCTCGTGCTCTGCCCGTTTCTTCTGGCCATGGCCCTGCTGGTTCGGGTCGACAGCCCCGGCCCTGCCTTTTTCCAACAGAAGCGGGTCGGCAAGCACGGTAGACCGTTCAAGATGCACAAGTTCCGTTCCATGGTCGCCGACGCCGAAGAACGCCTTGCCGCGTTGCAAGAAACCAACGAGGGAAATGGGACACTCTTCAAAATGAAAGCAGACCCACGCATCACCCGGTTGGGTGCTTTCATCCGCCGATACAGTATTGATGAGCTCCCACAGCTGTGGAACGTCTTCGCTGGAGACATGAGCATGGTCGGTCCACGGCCCCCACTGGCCTCGGAGGTCGAAAGCTACGAGAAGTACGTATTGCGTCGCCTGATGGTCAAGCCTGGTATTACCGGACTCTGGCAGGTCAGCGGACGGTCGGACCTGTCCTGGAACGACAGCGTTCGGCTGGATCTCTACTACGTGGAGAACTGGTCGCTCATGAGCGACCTGATCATTCTCTTCCGGACGGCCAAGGCGGTTCTGGGCAAGAACGGCGCCTACTGACCGTTGGCCCGGGGAGTCGAAATCACCGACCATTCACGGATCGCGCCAGCGCCTCGGCATGGGGTCGGCGCTCCGCGACGATGCGTGATCCAGCTTCTGCATGGACATGGGCCGACGTGGCCGCCAGCTGTACCCGCGAACGTGTCGAAGAGTCGGTACCTTCGTCGACTGCCAACATGGCCCCTAGGACTCCGGTCAGCACATCGCCGCTTCCCGCTGTAGCCAGCTCAGGTCCGCCGTTGTTACTGACGATGGTCGGCCCGTCCGGCGCCACACATACGGTGGCGGGCCCCTTCAACAGCACCACCGAGGAATAGGCAACAGCGGCCCATCGCGCCCAACGAACGGGATTCTGTTCAACGGACTCCCGATCCAGGCGCATGCCAGCGCGCCGGAGTAGATCTGTGAGCTCTCCTGCATGCGGGGTCAACACCAGCTTTGAGTGCCCCTGTTCCTGAGACAGTCCAGCCAGCGCACTGGCATCAACAACGCATGGCAACCCAGATGAAATAGCTGCCCGTGTCGCAGCGATCTGATCGGCGTCCTCGCCGATTCCCGGACCCACCGCCCAGGCTTGCACATGGGCCTCGGCATCCTGTGCTGTTACTGCTTCGGGGACGGCCTGGGACAAAAGGGGCCGGACTGTCTCGGGGGCTACTGTCCGTAGCATACCCACGCCGGTGTTCACCGCTGCCGTCGCCGAAAGCACGGCAGCACCCGGGTACTCGTCGGAGCCGGCGATCAAACCCAAGACTCCCCTGCTGTACTTTTGCGCGCTTCGCTCCGGACGGGGGAATAGCCTGCTGGCATCGCTGCTCTCCATCACGAAGAGGTCCGGTTCCCCGAGGCGCGGGCCCAGGCCGATGTCGACGACCTCAATTCGTCCTGAGAGTAGGTGTCCGGCGCCGACCGTAAGCCCAGTTTTGAGAGCACCAAAGGTCACGGTCAGATCTGCCTGAAGTACGCCGTTGGGCGCGTTTCCTGTATCGGCATCTACCCCCGAAGGCAGATCACAGGCAACCACCAACATATCGTTCGGAATCGTCGGCAGAGAGACACTTCCACGGGCTCCGGTACCCAACACGGCGTCGATCACCAAGTCCACTCCGTTAAGTGTTTCGGTGGCCCGATGCCAACGGCGGTTTCGCCCCCTTGAACCCGCGGGCCCCTCTCTTCCAGCTTCGACGACCTTGCCACCGGCCCGCTGGAAAGCGGCCATCCCTTCCGCATGGACCTTGGGCGCCATGAGAATCGCCGTGCAGGCAACCCCGCGTTTAGCCAGCCGCGCCATCGCGAAAAGTGCGTCGCCACCGTTATTGCCGCTTCCAATAAGTGCCGCGACCCGAGCACCATAGACCCCACCGAAGCTCTCGCGCAGCAAGTTCATCGTGTGCTGGGCCAAGCCGTGGGCGGCGGCGCGCATGAGTGCGGGGCCATGCCCGGCTTCGACGAGGTGCGCTTCGGCGGCACGAATCTGAGTTCCTGTATATGCATTAATCATGTTCTAGCGCTCCGCAATGACCATGGCCGTGGCCAGGTCTCCATCGTGGCTGAGGGACAAGTGCCAATGACGCACGCCTTTGGACTCCGCAACCTCGGCCACCGTGCCGTCGATCTTCACCTGAGGGGCACCTGCGGCGTCCATGACTACCTGGCAATGTTGCCAGTTCATGCCCGCCGGGGCGCCGAGGGCTTTGGCGACCGCTTCTTTCGCAGCGAAACGCGCCGCCAGCGACCGCATGTTCAGCGCACGTTCGGCCGGCACAAAAAGCCGTTCGCACAACGCCGGGGTTCTTTCCAATTGCGCCGTAAAGCGGGAAACCTGCACTACGTCCACACCAATGCCCACAATCATTCCCCCAGCCTATCGGTTTCGGCGCTTCCAATGGTGGTCACGCGCAGTCGACGCACACTATCCCTTGCCCCACTTCCAGGCGTAGCGTCGGTGACCAGCCTGCCGACCGCCATCGTGCAGGAGCGGCAGCCGACGAAAGGGCAACCCATGAGTGCGAATATTGCACGGGAACTTCTACGGGACGGGTTCGACCGTGTTGCGGAAACCGTCCGTTCCGTCACCAGCGGCACCGATGCAAGCGTCCTGCTCCATCAGCCTGACCCCCAGTCGAATCATGCTGCCTGGCTGATCTGGCATCTGACCCGCGTGCAGGACGACCACCTGGCGGACCTCGCCGCCGTTCTCGGCGGCGCCGAAGCCCCATCCCGCGGCACCGCGCACCAGACTCCCGCGGGCCAGCTATGGCTCGAGCATGGCTGGGCACACCGTCTCGCGCTGCCCTATAAGGAGGAGGACACCGGGTTCGGGCACGACGGCCAGCAGGTCCGGGACTTCGACAACGGGGATTCCGGTCTGCTCTCTGCCTACCATCAGGCGGTCCACGACCGGACGGTGCAGGTGCTGGAGTCTCTGCGTCTCGAGGACTTCGAACGAGTCGTGGACCAGGGCTGGGACCCTCCGGTGACGGCAGCCTCCCGTCTGGTAAGCGTCCTGCACGACACCACCCAGCATGCCGGTCAGGCCGCCTATGTGCGCGGGCTCGCCGAGCGTGCGCTGGGGTAGTCCGCGAACGAAGGATCCCGGTGCATGTGTGCGTCGGGATCCTTCAGATCGCGTGGGCCGCTCTACTCGACTGTGACGGACTTCGCCAGGTTGCGCGGCTGGTCGACGTCGAAGCCCTTGGAACTGGCCAGTTCACAGGCAAAGAGCTGCAACGGGACGGTGGCCAGCAGCGGCATCAGCAGCGTCGGGGTCTCCGGAACGTAGAAAACGAATTCAGCGTAGTCACGGACCGCCTCATCTCCGGATTCGGCGATCACCAAGGTCTTGGCCCCACGGGCCCGGACCTCCTGGATGTTGGAGACGACCTTCGAATGCAGCGAATGGCGTCCACGCGGGGACGGCACGATCACGAAGACTGGCTGGCCATCGTCGATCAGAGCGATCGGCCCGTGCTTGAGTTCGCCGGCGGCGAATCCTTCGGCATGGATGTAGGCGATCTCCTTGAGCTTCAAGGCCCCTTCCATGGCTACCGGGTAGCCCACGTGGCGTCCCAGGAACAGGACCGAGGTGGCCTCGGACATCGAACGGGCCAGTGCCTTGACCTCCTCCGCGCGATCCAGGATGTCCTGGATCTTGGCCGGGATGTCCTGCAGGTCCGCGAGGATATCCTTGATCTGCCCGGTGAACAGGTTGCCACGCAGCTGGGCCAGGTAGAGTCCCAGCACGTAGGTGGCGGTGATCTGCGCCAGGAAGGCTTTGGTCGAGGCCACGGCGATCTCGGGGCCCGCATGGGTGTAGAGCACGGCGTCGGACTCGCGCGGGATCGTGGAGCCGTTGGTATTGCAAATGGATAGCGTCTTGGCGCCTTGCTCCCTGGCGTAGCGAACCGCCATCAACGTATCCATGGTTTCGCCCGACTGGGAGATGGAGACGATCAGGGTGTTGGCATCGACGATCGGGTCTCGATACCGGAACTCATGGCTGAGTTCGACCTCCACGGGGATGCGGCACCAATGCTCGATGGCGTATTTGGCGACCGAGCCGGCATAGGCGGAGGTACCGCAGGCCAGCACGATGATCTTGGAGATGTCGGTCAGTTCGGAGGCGTCGATGCGCAACTCGTCAAGGGTCATCCGGCCCTCGGCGTCGTAGCGGCCCAGCAGGGTGTCGGCGACGGCGGCCGGCTGGTCGAAGATCTCCTTCTCCATGAAGGATTCGAATCCTCCCTTTTCCGCGGCGGCAGCGTCCCAGTCAACATGGAATTCGGTGCCTTCGGCCGGGTTTCCTGCGAAGTCGGTGATGACATGGTCATCCGGGGTGATGGTGACAACCTGGTCCTGCCCGAGTTCCACCGCACGCCGGGTGAAGTCGATGAAACCCGAGACGTCGGATCCCAAGAAGTTCTCGCCCTCGCCCAGCCCGAGGACCAGCGGCGAGTTCCGCCGTGCGGCGACGACCACCCCGGGCTGGCTTTCGTGGATCGCCAACAACGTGAAGGCGCCTTCGAGGCGCTGGCAGGCCAACTGCATGGAACGAGCCAGGTCCCCGTCTCCAGCATGGGTATAGATGTCGCCCAGCAGGACGGCAGCAACTTCGGTATCGGTTTCCGAGGTGAAGACATGGCCGGCTGCGGAGAGTTCAGCTCGCAGATCGGCGAAATTTTCGATGATGCCATTGTGGATCATGGCCAGTTTTCCGTCGTCGGCCAGATGCGGGTGCGCGTTGACGTCCGAGGGTCCGCCGTGGGTGGCCCACCGCGTGTGCCCGATGCCGGTCAGTGAATTCGGCAGCGGGGCCGCTTCGAGTTCGACGATCAGGTTGACCAGTTTGCCGGCCTTCTTCCGGGCCTCAAGTCCGGATTCCCCGAGGACGGCGATCCCGGCGGAGTCGTAGCCGCGGTATTCCAACCGCCGCAGCCCCTCCAGAACCACGTCGAGGGCCCCATGGTTTCCGGTTATTTTTCCTGGGCGGCCTACATAGCCAACAATTCCACACATGCGCATAAGAATACCGCGCCGAAGAACCGATATTCGTCATTTCTGGGCTCTGGTGCCAGAGGCCGCCACGGCAGTGGGCGTGCCCCGGTTTGGGGATACGGCGGCAGGCTTGGCACAATTCAGTGGTGAGCGCCTCCCGAGACCACGACGCCGGAGTCTCCCCTTTTGTGGAACTGGACCGGCAAACCTGGGCACGACTGTCCAACGAGATCACCCAACCGCTCGACGAGGGGGATCTGATCAGGCTGAGTGGTCTCGGCGAAAAACTCGATCTCAAGGAGATCAAGGACGTCTATCTTCCCCTCTCCCGCCTGCTGAACCTCTATGTGCAGGCAGCCGGACAACTACACCAGGCCACCAACACCTTCCTGGGTGAATCGACGAGACGCACCCCCTTCGTCATCGGTGTCGCCGGCTCCGTGGCCGTGGGGAAGTCCACGACGGCCCGCGTGCTCCAGGAGATGTTGCGCCGTTGGCCGGATACCCCCAATGTCGAGCTAGTCACCACCGACGGGTTCCTGCACTCCAATGAGGTGCTGGAACGACGCGGTCTGATGCATCGCAAGGGTTTCCCCGAGGCCTATGACCGGCGCGCCTTGCTGCGTTTCGTTTCAGCAGTGAAATCCGGTGCCGAAGAGGTCCGCGCCCCCTGGTATTCGCATCTGACCTACGACATCGTCCCTGGCAAGGAAGTGGTCGTCCACCGCCCCGACGTGCTCATCGTCGAGGGGCTGAACGTCCTGGCTCCGGCCCAGGTCAGAAGCGACGGGACGGCCGGCTTGGCGCTGAGCGACTTCTTCGACTTCTCCGTCTACGTCGATGCCCAAACGCCGGCTATCGAAAATTGGTACGTCAAGCGGTTCATGAAACTGCGCAGCGGTGCGTTCGCTGATCCGGCTTCTTATTTCCACCGGTATTCGAGCCTGTCCGACGACGAAGCACGTGAAACCGCCTTGGGTATCTGGCGCCAGATCAACGAACCGAACCTCCGCGAGAACGTCCTGCCCACGCGGGGCCGCGCCCAGCTGGTGTTGACCAAGGACAGCGACCACTCGATCCGGCGCATGCTCCTGCGCAAGATCTGATTACAAGTCGCGCACGCGCATGAACTTCTCCAGGTCATCGTCAGTGAGCGCGGTCGCCAGGTCGTCGATCGCGGCGTCGTCCGGCAGCACGATCGACTGCCCGTCCGAGGACCTGCTGGTTCCGCTATTCGGCAAGGTGAAGAAGTGGATCTTGTCGTTGCGGATGCTCTTCAGTGAAAGACCCAGTTTACCCACGGCCGATGCGCTCAGCGTGTCGTCCACGGAGAGGTAAGGAGACAATTCGTCGACGGCATCGGAGATGCGTCCGGGGTTGGTCAATGTGTCCTTAGCCAGTAGCTTGCCGATGAGCGCCTTGATGAAGATCTGTTGGTCGCGCACACGCTGGTAGTCGCCGTCCTTGAAGGCATAGCGCTCACGAACGAAGCCCAGAGCCTGCTCGCCATTCATGTGCGTCGGCCCGGCCTTGAAACTATGACCGCTGTTCCCGCCGCTGAAGCCAACTGGTACATCGACGTCCACTCCTCCGAGAGCATCTGTCAGGCCCTTGAACCCCTCGAAATCCACCGAGGCGACATGGTCGATCCGGGTATCCAGCAAGCCCTCGATTGTTCGAACGGCCAACGGGACCCCTCCAAAGGAAAAGGCCGCGTTGATCTTATGGGTTCCCTCCCCCGGAATCGGCACCCAGGTATCCCGCATGATCGAGGTGACGTAGACGTTCTGACGATCCCCCGGAACGTGCACAAGCATCATGGTGTCGGATCTACCGGCGTTGGGAACCCCTTCGAGGTCCTCCGTTTCCCCGGATCCTCCGCGGGCGTCGTTGCCCAGAAGCAGAATGTTTACCGCGTCTTCGTTCGATGCCTGCTTCTGTGGCCGCTGCGACTCGGCGGGGAAGGCCTCACCGATCTTTTCCGTCTTGCCGTCGAAGCTGCTGGCCAGGGAAAAGATGTAGCCGCCGGCGACGACCGCGGCGATGACCACTAATGCGACCAACGTGAGGATGGTGGTCCTGACCGGATGCCGCTTCGGCCGGACCTCTTCGTTCCGCGGATGATCCATGAGTTCGTTCGTCATACCAGTCTTTCTTTGTCCCCAGTGTCTCCGGCCAGTCTATGGGGGAATCCAAGCCGTCCGAGACCCGGGCTGTGCCTCGCCGCGGCGAGGAACAACACCCCTCGTCCTTGCTGGGTCTATTTGCCGAAGCCTTGTACGATTAGCCGCATGTTACAGGGATTCAAGGAATTCATCATGAAGGGCAACGTCGTTGACCTTGCCGTCGCCGTCGTGATTGGTGGCGCCTTTGCCACGGTGATCGATGCCTTAGTCAACAGTGTTCTCATGCCGCTGATCTCGGTGCTCGTAGGCACCCCGAACTTCGATAACTTCCTGGCCGTCGGCCCGGAACATGCCATCAAGATCGGCGTCCTGCTCACCGCAGTCGTCAACTTCCTGCTCGTCGCCGCAGCCATCTACTTCGTCGTGGTCATGCCGATGAATAGGATGATCGAACGTCGCAACGCCCGCCTAGGCATCCTTCCCGAAGAGGAAGAAGTCGATCCACAGGTCCTATTGCTGACCGAGATCCGCGATTCGCT
This sequence comes from Arthrobacter sp. AOP36-C1-22, assembly GCF_052377515.1. NCBI lineage: Bacteria > Bacillati > Actinomycetota > Actinomycetes > Micrococcales > Micrococcaceae > Arthrobacter > Arthrobacter sp. AOP36-C1-22. The sequence goes on from NZ_JBQSWW010000001.1 coordinate 86,408, forward strand.
GAAACCACGCGCCTAATAATTCTTGCTTGACCGGTGGCTACCTGCCGCCGGATAAACCCAGCAGACCCCATCCCATGATGGGGTCCGCTCTTACGTTCCGGCCCAAGCTGCTTGTCCACCTGCGTCGGCGACAGCGCTCGCTAACTGAACCGCGGCCACCTCTCGAATCAGGCATGCAATAGAGTAAAATCATGCCTCACAAGCCGCCCACGTCCCCCGCTTTCTTGGAGAAGGCAGAGGGCCTCGCCTGCGTCAGGTCAGTCGATCCCCATAGGGTCGTCCTGCTCAGCCCAAGCAGCGATCAACCGGTGATACTCAGCGGCACCAGCGCAGCGATATGGGCCATCCTCAACGACGTCCTCACGACCCAGGAAGTAGTTGAACGGATCGCCCACGAATACCGCGTCGATCCCAGCGAGGTCAGTTCCGATGTAGAACAATTCATCGAAAATCTTGTCGATCAACAGTTATTGGTCACGAGGGCGCCTGGTCGTCAGTAGTCGGCAGTACGTTTCGTCCGGCAAATCCTTGCGTTCTCAACCGTCCGAAAAGAAACTTGAACTCCCGTCGCACGGGGTCCCGTAGCGAATTGCCGGGTGAAGACCGCGTCCGGGTGCAGTCAAGAACCTTCCTTCATAGTTTCCGGCCTCGTCGGGCTATGCCAGAAAAGCACAGATCAGCATTTGGCCGGCTGAAGATACTGCTCCTCGACGGCGGCGGCCCCCTTCGGAGGGCTACACACGCCATCTGGATAGCACGTCACATTGTCGTAGCCGTCCTTGCCGATGAGCCGCGTGTAATGAATCGCCGGGTAGCAGGTCTGCGCTCCGCTTTTTGAGAGGAATTTATGCGGTTGCCGTCCAGAGTCGTTGACCCGAGAGGGATGACGTTTGGCTACCGTGTAATCTAGGCCGACGTCCACAGGTTCCGTGTCAGGACCGGTGGAACTGCTAGAGATATGTACTTTCGCTCCAGGCTGGATCCTATAGATGTTTGTCCAGACGATTCGAGGCCCACACCAAGGTGTAGCAATGTTTTCGTTGGCAGTCAGCGTCACATAGAAGGAGGCGGAAACCGTCCCTTCACGCTGGCTTGCCGTTAACGTCCACGCATTGGAAAGGCTGTATTCAAGGACAGGCACAACATTGGCCCCGCCAGTCATGGTCACCGACCAAACGAATGTGGATCCAGCCGGTACGCTCCCAGTGGAGCTTTCCAGGCCAAGCGAGACTGCGTGTCGCTGATACTGAAGCTCTCCTTTTCCATAGTCGAGCCTGCAGATCGTTCCCATGACACGGGTGGAAATCGTAGATGCTGCTGCAGCCGGCGCTGCGACCGCGATGGCCACAATGGGCGCAGCCCACGCTCCAGCAGTGACAACACGACGGCGAGATATTGCGTTGACTTCAGTAGTGGACATACCCGTATCCTCACAGCGGTTAAAAGGAAACCCACGTGGAGTTCCGACCCCCATCCGGGCCATTCCTCATTGTGACACAAGACGCCCAAATAGGTTTATTAATGCTAGTCACTTCAATCTGTTCAGTTGGCTACGCCTCCGTGACGGGGCTCGCTCGGGTCTATGAAGCTTGAACGGAATACCTTCAAACGGTCGAATATCGCCACAATCTCACGAAGAACCGCATCGCTCTTGAATCACGGTCAACAGATATAGAGCGCCAGGACCCTCCCACCGGATGGGTACTGCGACAAAAAATTCTCCGTGGGCGACTTCCAGCCTATGGTTGAAAAATGGGGACAGAAGATGGCACCACGGATGGCGCGAAACTTCGCTCAGGCGTGAGCGAGAAAGCATACGAGCGCGTCGTCATCAGAGCGCTCAAATCCACCATCGTGGTATCCGGCCTCAGCAAGGACGAAGCTGCGACCCTTGAAACAGCTTGGGAACTGTGCCTTCTGGATCCGGGAGCAGGCCTGCCAAGCTCGCCGACACTGCCGGAACACGTCACCGAGATACGACGGGACCCCGCTCTGTCATGGACTCAGTTCCATGAGGACCTCACCAGAACCATCACTCACAAAGCCATCGAATCCTGCCGCGGCGAATATTTCATGTTCCATGCCGCAGCCGTTGCCGACCAAGATTCTGGAAATGCCATGGTCCTCGTGGGCAAAAGTGGCACCGGAAAATCGACGGCGACGCGTGTATTGGGTCAGGCCTTCGCCTACCTGACCGACGAGACTGCTGCACTGAGCGTCGAAGGGACGATGATCACATATCCCAAGCCGCTCTCCCTGCTGACGGCGAACGGCATCCCCCCGAAGGAGCAATACTCCCCCGCGAGTCTGGGCCTTACCCCGCTCACGGTAAATGCCAGACTCACACGACTGGTTCTTCTGGAACGCACCGACGAACGCCATGCGGATCCGGCCTATTGGACTGAGCTCCCGCTCCTCACCGCCTTGGAGCGTCTCATACCCGAAAGCTCGTCCCTGGCGTATCTGGATCGTGGAATAGCGAGCTTGTGCGACCTCATTGATTCGGTGGGAGGCGTTCGGGTTCTGCACTATTCGGAGGCCGAGCACCTCATTCCATTCATCAAAGAGGAGCTGGAAACACCGCACGTTGACAGCTCGGGAACAGCCGCCAGGTGGCAGTTGCTGCCCGTTGATCACGACGGGAAGGCTCCTTCCGAGTCAGGGCTCTATCGACGGGCTCTGGTGGATGATGCGACCCTCGTAGACGGAGCGGTTGCCCTGCTCCACAACGAGCAGTTCACGGTCCTCGACGGCATAGGGCCAGCCCTATGGGAAACACTAGAGCGCTGGGCGCATGCGGAGGAGCTCGTGGACAAGGCCGTGCAGGAGTTCGGGTCGCATGCGGAGGCACAATCAATGGTCATGGAAGCTCTCGAGAAGCTCCGTGAACGAGGGTTGCTAGAACGCTCGAAACTATAGACCGGTAGCTCGAATCTCTGCGTGTGAAGTAGGGAGCACCCACATCGAAGGCAGCACTAGAATGCCTCACAGAACCGCGGAGGTCGATCCCTGAAACCCATGCCACGCGAAAACGGCCGTTGTGCGGCGTGTGGATACCGTAGCACACAGAAAATTCATGTTCCGTCACGCTTTTGGCCTCTCTTCACGGTTAGAAACTCTCTGGCCACCCGGCGAAGCGCTCGCAGAAACGAAGCCCACCGAAGAATCCTGACTTTTATGACTTCTGTGCTGCTTGCTCCGTGCAAAGTCAGATTATTGCTTTCGAGCAGGTTCCTCGGGGGAAACAACGCCCGAAATACAAGTGCAGGCCACTGCTTCCGTGGTGCCGAGGAAAGCTGTAATAAACGGTGCACGCCCGGCGCGGAAACCTCCGTTCGCTGAAGCCATTCGGCAGACACATCGGGAAAGCCTACCCAGGCTGCTTCGGGGTAGGTCGCGAGCAGATAGGGTTTCATCGCCGCGAGCGCATCAATGTCGGCGGCGAGTCGATGGATCTGGTTCCATGCGGGCTTGGGTGCCACCTGCAAAAGGTGATTGATTTCAGCAGTGTTTTTCGGAAGGGACGAAGCGCGTAAGGCATGCAGTGCTTGGATGATGGTTGCGCCGGCGAGATCGAGTCCGAAGACAGGTCGACCCGCTATCCCGAAGACCTGCCGATGTTCCCAAAGCATCGGAAAGTATGAAGCTGCCGGAGCTTCGATCCCCGGAAAAGAAAAGTGTATATCGATGTCGGTGGGCCACCGAGGGTGAAACATAGTCACCGAATGAATCGGATGAGCAACATTGTCCTCGGAGGACCGCAGCTGCCATCCCCGAATAGCCAGGCCCTCGACTACTGTCTGGGTACTTCCCGGCTCTACGAGAAGGTCGATGTCGCCAGAATCCCCGGGGGCTCGAACCCCCATTTGGGCGGCAACGGGTCCTTTGACGAACAGGATGCGAATCTGGAGGTCTTCGCATATCCGCGCCACCAGGGCCCCGGATAGCAAGACTGATTCCTGACTGAGAAGAGTCGTGTCCTGCTGCTGCGCTGGATATACGCCGCCGTCATTATTCATCACGGAGACACCCGCCAGCGCTATGTGAAATCGTCGATATCCGGGTCGACTGTGCCGTCCGAGAACCTAAGGTTCCGATTTCGACTAAAGCGCCAATTCAGTCTTCACGACACCGGCCAGCCGGCTCGCTACATGATCCGCGACGCGGTGGTCGGTCGCCTCGACCATGACCCGCACCACCGGTTCCGTTCCCGACGGACGCAGCAGCACCCTCCCGGCACCGCCTAGTTCGTTTTCGGCACCCTGGACGGCGAGCGTCACCGCTGCATTGGAGTGCGCGGCATGTTTGTCCACGCCGTTCACGTTGATCAGCACCTGCGGAAGGACCTCCATCACGGCTGCCAGTTCCTTGAGTGTCTTGCCCGTGGCCGCGACGCGAGCGGCGATCTGCAGACCCGTCAGGACGCCATCACCGGTGGTCGCGAACTCTGAGAAGATCACGTGACCGGATTGTTCGCCACCGAGGGTGAAACCACCGAGCCGCATCCTCTCCAGGACGTAGCGGTCCCCCACCCCCGTCTCGGCAATCGTGATGCCGGCAGCCTCCATGGCCATCTTCAACCCCAGATTGCTCATGACCGTGGCTACGAGGGTGTCGTCCTTGAGCCTGCCGGCTTCCTTGAACGCGACGGCCATGATCGCCATGATCTGGTCCCCGTCCACAACGGAGCCTTCGTGGTCGACGGCCAGGCACCGGTCGGCGTCCCCGTCGTGGGCGATACCAAAGTCGGCTCTCTCGGAGAGGACCTTCGCCTGGAGCATCTCCAGATGGGTCGAACCGCAACCTTCGTTGATGTTGTTTCCATCAGGGTCCGCGCCGATGACCACCACGTCGGCCCCGGCTGCTGCGAAGGCTTCCGGTGAGCAACCGCTGGCAGCCCCATGGGCACAATCCAACACGACTTTGAGACCCTCCAGGCGGTGCGGCATCGTCTTGAGCAAGTGGACCACGTAGCGGTCCTCGGCGTCCGCGAAGCGTTTGATCCGGCCGACCGCTGCGCCGAGGGGGCGGGGTGCTTCCCGTTCGAGCTCGGCTTCGATGGCATCCTCTTGCGCGTCGGAGAGTTTCTGCCCTCCCCGGGCGAGGAACTTGATCCCGTTATCGGGTGCCGAGTTGTGGGAGGCGGAGATGACGACGCCGAAGTCGGCTTCGATGTCGGCAATGAGGTGGGCGGCCGCCGGGGTCGGCAGGACGCCGGCATCGAAGACGTCCACGCCCACCGAGGCGAACCCCGCTTCGATGGCAGCGCAAATGAAATCGCCGCTGATCCGCGGATCACGGGCGATGACGGCCACCGGCCGGGTTCCTTCGCCAGCAGCCTGCAGACCGAGCACCACGGCTGCGGCCTGCGCCAAGTTCAGGGCCAGGGCAGGGGTGATCAGTTCGTTCGCTTTTCCACGCACACCATCGGTGCCAAATAATCTAGCCATCCCGCTCATCCTATCGTCCGAAGAGCACAAAAAAGTGGGGATCGGCAACGATCCGGCCACACTTTCATCTGCGCGGGCCCCGGTTAAGCGACCGAGGGCCCCACGGCAAAAGCCGTGGGGCCCTCGGCTGGAACCCTTGGGTTCCAGTGAAGCAGATTAGCGCTTCGAGTACTGCGAGGCCTTGCGTGCCTTCTTGAGGCCAGCCTTCTTGCGCTCGATGACGCGGGCGTCACGAGTCAGGAAGCCGGCCTTCTTCAGGGCCGGACGGTTGTTCTCGCGGTCGATCTCGTTCAGCGAGCGGGCAACGCCCAGGCGCAGGGCGCCGGACTGGCCGGAGGGGCCGCCACCATGGATATTGGCCAGCACGTCGTACGCACCGTCGAGCTCGAGGAGCTTGAACGGATCGTTGACTTCCTGCTGGTGCAGCTTATTCGGGAAGTACTCCTCCAGCGTGCGGCCGTTGACGGTCCACTTGCCGGTGCCGGGAACGAGGCGCACGCGGGCGATGGCCTGCTTGCGACGGCCGACGGCGGCGCCGCCGACAGTCAGTGCCGGACGTTCCTTGACGACGGTCTCTTCAGCCGCCGCAGACGACTCGGAGGTGTAAGCGGCCGGAGCCGCACCCTCGGTTTCATTCAGCTCTTCAGTGTTCTGAGCCACGATTCTCCTTGAAAACTAGTCTCTTGTTTCGGGGCCCAGCGCTACTGCGCGACCTGGGTGATTTCGAAGGTCTTGGGCTGCTGGGCAGCATGCGGGTGCTCGGCCCCGCGGTAGACCTTGAGCTTGCCCAGCTGCTGGGCAGCCAGGGAGTTCTTGGGAAGCATGCCCCTGATGGCCTTCTCAACTGCCTGAACCGGGTTCTTTTCCAACAGTTCGGCGTAGCTGACGGACCTCAGACCACCCGGGAAACCGGAGTGGCGGTAGGCGCGCTTCTTTTCGAGCTTGGCGCCGGTGAGGGCAACCTTCTCAGCGTTGATGATGACGACAAAGTCACCCATGTCCATGTGGGCTGCATAGGTGGCCTTGTGCTTGCCGCGCAGCAGGGTTGCGGTCTGGCTGGCGAGGCGGCCCAGAACGATGTCAGTGGCGTCGATGACGTGCCACTGGCGATCTGCGTCGCCGGGCTTCGGAGTGTACGTACGCACGGTTATTGCCTTCGTTTCCTTGGATACTGGTCAAGCGTTCCACCTGAGGTAGCTGTGAGATCCACCGCAGGGAAGAGCACTGTGTTATCGATGCGCTGTACCAGTTCTTCAGGTGAGGTCTGAATCCAACCGGCCATCCGTTAGCTGCCTGCATTCTCCACAGACCAGGGCCCTGCAACTGGGCCGTCACGTGGAGAAAGTTGTGTCAGGCATAGGACATGCACAACAGCAGCCTACTTTACCGCATGCGCGGCGTCGTTCCAAAAGCCGCCATGACGCCCATCCGACGCGGGCGGCGCGCCTGACCTCAGATACGTTGGATGTCCTCAGGCCGGCGCCGCGCACGGGTCGCCTCGGCGCGGAATGCCAGCTGATCGTCATCGGGGTAGGCGACCTCTTCGAGGACCAGCGGGTGTGGTGCAGCCATTCGGGTTCGGTGGTCCCTGACAGGCTCCGTTAGACGGCGCTGGATCCACCCCGCCTCCTCTTGCCCGTCGCCGACCCTGAGCACGGCACCGATGAGGGTGCGCACCATGTTGTGGCAGAACGCGTCGGCGCGCAGGCTAGCCACCAGGATGCCATCGTCCTTCCGAACGAAGCAGAATTCCTCCAGGGTACGGATGGTGGTCGCGAAGTCCTTGGGACGGCAATAGGACAGGAAATCGTGCCGGCCGACGGCGACCTGCACCTCGGCGTTCAGGATTTCCGGATCGAGCTCCCGCGGATGCCACAACGTCGTTGACCGCGTCAGCGGATCCCATCGATGCTGCCCGTCGGCGATCCGATAGCTGTACCGGCGCCATAGGGCGGAGAACCGGGCATCGAAACCCGTGGCTGCCGCGCGCGCCTCGTGGACGAAGACCTCTCCCCCGATGCGGGATGTGACACCACGGATCCGCCGCAGCAGTGCCTGGTCTTCGGTCAGGTTCTTTCCACGCGGCAAGGCCCTGTACTCGGCCTCGGTGAGATCAAAATGGGCGACTTGTCCCCTGGCGTGAACCCCCGCGTCGGTCCGACCGGCGACCGTGGTGCGTACCGGCCGCCGGAAGAGTAGCTTCAGGGCTTCCTCGAGGCTTCCCTGCACCGTGCGCCGCCCCGGTTGCGTGGCCCAGCCGGAGAAACCGGAGCCGTCATAGGCCAACCGCATCCGGATGCGTACCGTCGCCGGTTCGCTGGTCGAGGCGTCCGGGACGATCGACGTGGTCGCCGAGGGGGTGGATTCCATGACTTCCATCCTAGAGCGCACCTTCGCAAGCACGCGAAAGGGCCCCCATCCGAAGATGGGGGCCCTTTCGCTGCAGCGGGTCAGCTGCGGGAAGTACTACTCAGCGATCTGCTGGGCTTCCTCGCCACCGGCCGGCTCGAAACCGGCGGCCTTAGCGGCCTCCTGCGTTGCGAACCACAGCTCGGCGTCGGTCGCGTCGTACCAGCGCGAACCGGGGACGTGGTACTTCATCGAGTCCGCGTTGCCCTTGATATCGGCACCCTCGGGAGCGTCGCCGCTCTCGGTGGCTGCCACGGCGCCGTCGTACTTGGCGGCGGTCGCGGCGTGGTCCGTGGCCTCGGCAGCAGGAGCTGACTTCTCGGCAGCCTTCGTGGCTTCCTTGACGACGGCCTGCTTCGGGGAAACGGGCTCGAGCACCAGTTCGATGACAGCCATGGGGGCGTTGTCGCCCTTGCGGTTGCCGATCTTGGTGATGCGGGTGTAGCCACCTTCACGCTCGGCCATGGCCGGGCCGATGTTGGTGAACAGCTCGTGCACCACGGACTTGTTGGTCCGGTTGCGCGAGGCAATGGCGGCCTGGACGCGACGACGCGAGGACAGGTCCCCGCGCTTTGCGAAGGTGATCAGGCGCTCGGCGTAAGGACGCAGACGCTTGGCCTTCGTGACCGTCGTGGTGACCGACTTGTGCTCAAAGAGCTGGGCCGACAGGTTCGCCAGCATGAGGCGCTCGTGGGCTGCTCCGCCTCCGAGGCGCTTTCCCTTTGGTGGGGTAGGCATTGTTTTTTCTCCTAAATGGAGCCCGCCGCCCCGCGCACCTGCGCGGGCCTTGGGGCAAAGTACATTACTTTGAAGGCGGCCTTAGGCCTCTTCGTCACCGAGTTCGGTGTCATCCTCATCACTGGCGGCAGCACGCGCGGCCAGATCAAACCCTGGAGGGGAATCCTTCAGGGACAGACCCAGCTCGATCAGCTTGGCCTTGACCTCGTCGATGGACTTGGCACCGAAGTTCCGGATGTCCATGAGGTCAGCCTCGGAGCGAGCAACCAGCTCGCCTACCGTGTGGATTCCCTCGCGCTTAAGGCAGTTGTACGACCGGACGGTCAGCTCGAGATCCTCGATCGGCAGAGACATGTCGGCTGCGAGGGCGGCGTCCGTCGGGGACGGGCCGATCTCGATGCCTTCGGCGGCCGAGTTCAGCTCGCGGGCCAGTCCGAACAGTTCAACCAGGGTCGTACCGGCCGAGGCGACGGCGTCGCGCGGCAGGATGGACTCCTTGCTTTCGACGTCGACGATGAGCTTGTCGAAGTCGGTGCGCTGCTCGACACGGGTGGCCTCCACGCGGAAGGTCACCTTCAGAACCGGTGAGTAGATGGAGTCGACCGGAATACGGCCAATCTCAGCATCGACGCTCTTGTTCTGGGCCGCTGAGACGTACCCACGACCACGCTCGATCGTGAGTTCCATGTCGAACTTGCCCTTCGCGTTCAAAGTCGCGATGTGCAGATCCGGGTTGTGGAACTCGACGCCGGCCGGCGGGGTGATGTCCGCGGCCGTGACGACGCCGGGGCCCTGCTTACGCAGGTAGGCGACGACTGGCTCGTCATGCTCTGAAGACACAGCAAGGTTCTTGATGTTCAGGATCAGTTCGGTGACGTCTTCCTTCACACCCTGAACGGTGGTGAACTCGTGCAGCACGCCGTCGATACGAACACTGGTGACAGCTGCACCAGGGATCGAGGACAGCAGCGTGCGGCGCAGCGAGTTGCCTAGGGTGTAGCCGAAACCCGGCTCCAAGGGCTCAATCGTGAACCGTGAACGGTTCGGGGCAACTACTTCTTCGGTAAGGGTGGGGCGCTGTGCAATTAGCACTTACATTTCCTTTCAGCGAGCATCCGCTATATGACGCAACACATGTGGGTGGAAACGACGTCTGCCATCAGGCGTCCGTCTAGATCGGGCGAATGAACCGCAGGTGGCGCGCGCCGCCGTCGTCCCCGGATTCCGGGGACGACGGCGGCACACGCCTACGACTGGGTCAAACTAGACGCGGCGACGCTTCGACGGGCGGCAACCGTTGTGGGCGCTCGGGGAAACATCCTGGATGGATCCCACTTCGAGGCCGGTGGCCTGCAGTGAGCGGATGGCAGTTTCGCGACCCGACCCCGGTCCCTTCACGAACACGTCGACCTTCTTCATGCCGTGTTCCTGGGCACGCTTGGCGGCCGACTCGGCTGCCATCTGCGCGGCGTACGGGGTCGACTTGCGTGAGCCCTTGAATCCGACCTCGCCGGCCGAGGCCCACGAGATGACGGCACCGGTCGGGTCCGTGATGGACACGATGGTGTTGTTGAAGGTGCTCTTGATGTGCGCCTGACCAAGCGCGATGTTCTTTTTGTCCTTGCGACGCGGCTTGCGGACCGCTCCACGAGTCTTTGGGGGCATTGCTAACTCCTACGAAGTATTTGGCTGGGACCGCTATTTAGCGGGTCTTCTTCTTACCGGCGACGGTGCGCTTCGGGCCCTTGCGGGTGCGAGCGTTGGTCTTGGTGCGCTGTCCGCGGACCGGCAGGCCCTTGCGGTGGCGAATGCCCTCGTAGGAGCCGATCTCGACCTTGCGGCGGATGTCGGCTGAAACTTCGCGGCGGAGATCGCCCTCGACCTTGAAGTTGGCCTCAACGTAGTCGCGCAACTGCAGCAGCTGGTCGTCACTGAGGTCCTTCACACGAGTTTCCGAGGTAATCCCGGTCTCGGCAACAGTTTGTTCTGCACGGGTTCTACCCACGCCGTAGATGTATGTCAGCGCAATGACAACGCGCTTTTCGCGCGGGATGTCTACGCCTGCAAGACGAGCCATATTGGTGTCTTCCTTACATGATTTTCGGAGGTCTGGAGGCAGCACATCCCGTTTCCAGGTCCCCGGCCTCCGTGCCCGGGGGTATGCGTCCCGCGTAATGGACGCCGTACTGCCGATATTCGATTACTACGCGCAGGTTGAGATTCCCGAAGGAGACTTAGCCCTGACGCTGCTTGTGGCGTGGATTTGCGCAGATCACCATGACCCGCCCATTACGGCGAATCACCTTGCACTGCTCGCAGATCGGCTTCACGCTAGGGTGAACCTTCACGGTATTTCCTTTGCGGTTGCGGTTTCAGTGGAACGATAACGACCTTCGCTCCCCCGGAAGACCGGGAGGACGGAAGTCCCTACTTGTAGCGGTAGACGATGCGTCCGCGATTGAGGTCGTACGGGCTGAGTTCCACCACTACGCGATCCTCAGGAAGGATTCGAATGTAGTGCTGACGCATCTTTCCCGAGATAGTGGCAAGTACCACGTGTCCATTCGGCAGCTCAACGCGGAACATCGCGTTGGGCAGTGCTTCTGACACGGCGCCTTCTACCTCGATGACACCCTCTTTCTTGGCCATATCCTCCGCTAACGTTTGTGCCGGTCGCTGACGCTTCCGACGTGTATGTTCGTGGCTGACGAGCGCCCGTGCCCGACGGCAGCATAAGACCGCGTGTTTTTTGGGCACAAACGTAGAGACAACCAACAAATAATCCTACGCTCTGGAACCCAATATGCGAAATCCCCGGTTTGATCACCGCGCACCTGCCGGAAGAGTGATAGTGCCCCTCAACGGGGACCCTTCTTCTGCCGCGGCACCTAGTCCTGGAGCGGTGCCGGGGTGATCCCGAAGGGTGCCAGGCCGGCCGCACCGCCGTCGTGCGCCGATAGTACCCAGATCCCTCCCAGGTGTACCGCCACCGAATGCTCCCACTGCGAGGCTCTCGACCCGTCGGTGGTCACGACCGTCCAGTCATCATCCAACGTGCGGGTTTCGATGCCCCCGCGGACCAACATCGGCTCAATGGCCAGGCACATGCCCGGCTTTACCCGTGCGCCGCGGTCCCCGGACCGGTAGTTGAGCACGTCCGGGGCCTGGTGCATCTCCGTGCCAATGCCGTGGCCGACATAATCCTCCAGAATCCCCAACGGCTCACCTTCGACGGAACTGACGTAGTCGTCGATGGCTTCTCCGATGGCGCCAACGAATCGTGCGTTGGCCAGGGCGGCGATTCCCCGCCACATGGCTTGCTCGGTGACATCGGAGAGCCGCTGGTCGGCGGGGTCAGGAGTACCCACCAAAATGGTCCGCGCGGAGTCTGAATGCCAGCCATCGATGATGGCCCCACCATCAATTTTCAGAACGTCCCCATCGGCGAGTACGTAGTCGGAGGGGAACCCGTGAACGACCTGATCGTTCACCGAAGCGCAGATCGTGGCAGGGAACCCATAGTAGCCCTTGAAGTTCGAGGTGGCCCCGTGACGTTCCAGCACCCCTTCGAAGAGCGCATCGAGTTCTGCCGTCGTGGTCCCGATACGTGCGGCGTCAACCACGGTGTCCAACGCTTCGGCCAGCACCAGTCCGGCTTCTCTCATTTTACGGATCTGTGCGTTGGACTTGTACTCGATCTTGGGCTGGCCGAATGCCATGCGGTGTTCCTTTGTTTCGTTGTTCATCTGCGGGGTGCTTCTCGGTAAACACCCCTGAAATGCCGCGACGGCCGCCCCACGCGAGAGATCACGTGGAGCGGCCGTCGGTTCAGGCCGGTGACGTTAGGACGCGTCGCCTTCGAGGGCGCTCATCACACGGTTGGTGACCTCGTCGATGTCGCCCAGCCCGTCGACGTGGCGGACGATACCCCGTTCGAGGTAACGGTCCACGACGACCTGGGTCTGCTTTTCGTAGACATCCAGGCGGTGCCGGATGACTTCCTCGGTGTCGTCTGCCCGGCCTTCGACCTCGGCCCGCTTGAGCAAGCGGGCCACCAGCTCATCGGAGTCGGCGGTCAACTGCAGGACGATATCCAACGAGGTCTTGTTTTCCTCTAGGATCGCGTCGAGTTCGTCGACCTGGGCCGAGGTGCGCGGGTAACCGTCCAAGAGGAAACCTTCGGCCACGTCATCCTGCTTGAGACGGTCACGCACCATGCGGTTGGTGACCGAATCGGGGACATAGTCGCCGGCGTCCATGTATCGCTTGGCTTCGATCCCCAACGGGGTTCCGCCCTTGACGTTGGCACGGAAGATGTCGCCCGTGGAGATCGCAACGATCCCCAGCTGCTCCGTAATACGTGCTGCCTGCGTTCCTTTGCCCGAACCAGGCGGGCCAATGATCAAAAGTCTGGTCATCGCAGAAGTCCTTCGTAGTGTCGCTGTTGCATCTGGGCGTTGATTTGCTTAACCGTTTCCAGTCCCACACCAACCATGATGAGGACCGAGACGCCGCCGAACGGGAAGTTCTGATCGGCCTTGATCAGGACGAAGGCGATCAATGGCGTCAGGGCGATCAGGCCAAGATAGATGGCTCCGGGGAACGTGATGCGGCTGAGCACGTAGGACAGGTAGTCCGCCGTGGGCTTGCCGGCACGGATACCCGGAATGAATCCACCGTACTTCTTCATATTGTCCGAGACCTCGATCGGGTTGAACGTGATCGCGACGTAGAAGTAGGTGAAGAATATGGTCAGCAGCAGGTAGACGAGCATGTACAACGGGCTGCTACCGCTGAAGTTGGTTTGGATCCAGGCGGCCCAGCCGGGCAGCGAACCATCCGGGTTCATATTGAACTGGATGAGCATCTGCGGCAGCGCCAACATCGATGACGAGAAGATCACCGGAATCACGCCGGCCATGTTGACCTTGATCGGGATGTAGGTGGAGCTGCCCCCGACGGTGCGTCGACCCACCATGCGCTTGGCATACTGCACCGGCACACGACGCTGGGACAGCTCGACGAAGACGACCAAGGCCACGACGCACAGCCCGATGATGATGACTCCGGTGAAGACGCCCCACCCCTGGGTGCTGGCGATGGAGCCCATCGAGGAGGGGAAGCCCGAAGCGATCGACACGAAGATCAGGATGGACATGCCGTTTCCGACACCCTTTTCGGTGACGAGTTCGCCGAGCCACATGATCATGCCTGTGCCGGCGGTCAAGACGATCACCATGAGCAGGATGTGCACAATGCTCTGATCGGGAATGATCGGCAACTGGCAGCCTTGGAAGAGGTTTCCGCTGCGGGCCAACGACACCAGGGTGGTGGCCTGCAGGAGTCCGAGGGCGATCGTGAGATAGCGGGTGTACTGCGTCAGGGTCGCTTGACCGGCCGCGCCTTCCTTATGAAGGTCTTCGAACCGGGGAATGACCACGCGCAGCAGCTGCACGATGATGGAAGCGGTGATGTAGGGCATGATCCCGAGGGCGAAGATCGAGACCTGCAACAGGGCGCCGCCACTGAAGAGGTTGACGAACTGGTAGAGCCCACCGGAAGTATCGCCCATTTCAAGGCATTGTTGGACGTTGCCGTAGTCGACCCCTGGCGCGGGAATGTAGACGCCGAGACGGTAGATGGCAATGATGCTGAGCGTGAACAGCAACTTACGTCGCAGGTCAGGCGTCCGGAAGACCCGGGCAATGGCGCTGAGCAAGCGTCCTCCTGAAAGGTGTGGTTTCGGCCTGATGCCGTAATGGACTTCTGAGAGTCTACCGGTTCTCGGGACTGTTCGAAGCAGTGGGACGGCCGGTGCCACCGTGAAGTGGCCCCGGAACTAGGTGCCCGGCAGGTGGTGGGGTTCTCCCATCGTTCCGTGGGGCGGGATGCGAAAGGTCCCCAGCGCGCCGGGACCTGCCCGGGCGTTGGGGACCTTTCAGCTGTGCCGTGCTTTCATCGGGACCTTAGAGCGAGGTCACCGAGCCGCCGGCGGCAGCGATCTTGTCCGCGGCTGACGCCGAGAAGGCGTCGGCCTTGACGTTCACCTTGACGGTGATGTCGCCGGAACCCAGGACCTTGACGGGCTGGTTCTTACGAACCGCACCCTTCTCGACCAGGTTGTCGACGGTGATGTCGCCGCCTTCGGGGAACAGCTCCGAGATCTTGTCCAGGTTCACGACCTGGTACTCGATACGGAACGGGTTCTTGAAGCCGCGCAGCTTCGGCAGGCGCATATGCAGCGGCAGCTGCCCGCCTGCGAAGCCGGCCTTGACCTGGTAGCGGGCCTTGGTGCCCTTCATGCCACGGCCTGCGGTCTTGCCCTTGGACGCTTCACCGCGACCCACACGGGTCTTGCTGGTCTTAGCGCCTTCGGCGGGACGCAGGTGGTGTACCTTCAGTGACTTTTCGTTACTGGCCATGATTACTTCGCCTCCTCAACCGTTACGAGGTGCTGAACCTTGTTGACCATACCGACGGTCACGGCATCGGCGTCACGCACCACTGTGTGGTGCATACGCTTCAGGCCGAGTGACCGCAAGGTGTCACGCTGGTTCTGCTTGCCGCCAATGACGGACTTGGTCTGGGTGATTACCAGCTTCGCGTTGCTCGCGACAATGTTCTTCGCCACAGCTTACGCACCTGCCTTCTGGTTGAGCGTGCGCAGCATCTGGGCCGGCACGACTTCGTCCATCGGCAGTCCACGGCGCGCAGCAACTGCGGCCGGCTCCTCCAGGGCCTTCAACGCCGCGACGGTGCCGCGAACGATGTTGATCTGGTTGGCGGAGCCCATGGACTTCGACAGAACGTCATGGATACCAGCGCACTCGAGCACGGCACGCACCGGACCACCGGCGATAACGCCGGTACCCGGAGCAGCCGGACGCAAGAGCACAACGCCAGCGGCGGCTTCACCCAGCACCAGGTGCGGGATGGTGGTGCCGACGCGGGGAACGCGGAAGAACGACTTCTTGGCTTCTTCAACGCCCTTGGCGATGGCCGCGGGAACTTCCTTGGCCTTGCCGTATCCGACGCCGACCATGCCGTTGCCGTCGCCCACCACAACAAGCGCGGTGAAGCTGAAGCGGCGGCCGCCCTTGACGACCTTGGAGACGCGGTTGATAGCTACCACGCGCTCAAGGAACTTGTCCTTGTCATCGTTGCGGCTGTCCTTGGAATCGCGGCCGCGGCCACGTCCCTCGCCACGGCCACGGCTTTCGCCACGACCGCCCTTTTCGCCGCTCTTTTCGTTGCGACGACCGGCGGAGGTGTTCTCCGTCGTGGTCGTAGCTGCCTCAGTGGTTTCCGACACCTGAGTTTCCTTCTCGTTAGTAGCTTCGCTCACAGTGCCAGCCCACCTTCCCGCGCGCCGTCCGCTACCGCGGCCACTCGGCCGTGGTACCTATTGCCTCCGCGGTCAAAGACCACGGTATCGATGCCTGCGGCCTTGGCACGCTCAGCGATCAGTTCGCCGACGCGCTTGGCCTTGGCGGTTTTGTCACCGTCGAAGGAACGAAGGTCCGCTTCCATGGTGGACCCGGATGCCATCGTGACGCCCTGGCTGTCATCGACAACCTGGACGAAGATGTGGCGAGCCGAACGGTTGACCACCAGGCGCGGGCGCAGGCCCGAACCGGTGACGCGCTTGCGGACGCGCAGATGGCGACGGCTGCGAGCTGCGGCCTTGCTCTTACCCTTAATTGAAAGAGCCATGTTTACTTACCAGCCTTTCCGACCTTGCGGCGGATAACTTCGCCTTCATAGCGGATGCCCTTGCCCTTATAGGGATCCGGCCGACGGAGCTTGCGGATGTTGGCTGCAACTTCGCCAACCTGCTGCTTGTTGATGCCGGAGACAATCACCTTGTTGTTGCCCTCAACGGCGAGCGTGATGCCCTCCGGAGCTTCAACGGGGACCGGGTGCGAGAAACCCAGAGCGAACTCCAGGTTGCTGCCCTTGGCCAGCACGCGGTAACCGGTGCCGTGGATTTCCAGCTTCTTGGAGTAGCCGTCGGTGACCCCGGTGATCATGTTGGAGATCATCGTGCGGGTCAGGCCATGCAACGAACGCGATTCGCGCTCGTTATCCGGACGCGACACCGTGAGGACATTGTCCTCCAGGGCAACCGTGATCGGGGAGACAACGGTGAAGTTGAGCTCGCCCTTGGCGCCCTTGACGGCAATCTCGGATCCGTTGACCTTCAGGTCGACGCCGGCAGGGATAGTGATTGGAAGTCGTCCAATACGTGACATGGTGCTTCTCCCTTCCCGTTACCAGACGTAGGCGAGGACTTCCCCACCTACACCCTTCTTGGCTGCCTGGCGGTCCGTCAGGAGACCCGAGGACGTGGACAGAATGGCGATGCCGAGTCCACCAAGGACATGCGGCAAGTTGGTGGACTTCGCGTAAACGCGGAGGCCCGGCTTGGAAATACGGCGGACGCCAGCGATGGAACGCTCACGGCTCGGACCGAACTTCAGGTTGATGGTCAGGTTTTTGCCTACCTCGGCGGCCTCTTCGACGAAGTCGCCGATGTAGCCTTCCGCCTTGAGGATCTGGGCAACGCGCACCTTCAGTTTTGAAGACGGCATGGACACGGTGTCGTGGTATGCCGAGTTCGCGTTGCGCAGACGAGTCAGCATGTCTGCGACAGGATCTGTCATTGTCATTTGGGCTGAGGCCCTTCCTCGCTACGGTTTCCGCTCCCGCGGACCTGCAACGTAGTTGATCTAGTTATCGTCGGTCCTGAACGGGAAGCCCAACGCCTTGAGGAGCGCGCGGCCTTCTTCGTCGGTCTTGGCGGTGGTCACCACAGTGATGTCCATGCCGCGGACCCGGTCAACCTTGTCCTGGTCGATTTCGTGGAACATTGCCTGTTCCGTGAGACCGAAGGTGTAGTTGCCGTTTCCGTCGAACTGCTTGCCGTTCAGACCGCGGAAGTCGCGGATACGCGGCAGAGCCAAGGTGACCAGGCGGTCAACGAATTCCCACATGCGATCGTTGCGCAGCGTGGCGTGGGTGCCAATCGGCATTCCCTCGCGCAGCTTGAACTGTGCGATCGACTTGCGGGCCTTGGTCACGAGCGGCTTCTGGCCGGTGATGGCCGTCAGGTCGCGAACAGCGCCTTCGATGAGCTTGGAATCCTTGGCTGCCTCGCCGACACCCATGTTCACAACGACCTTGACCAGGTTCGGGACCTGCATCACGTTCGTGTAGCTGAACTCGGTCTGCAGAGCTTCGCGGACCTCGGAGCGGTACTTCGCCTTCAGGCGCGGCTGAACCTTTACTGCTGTTTCAGTCATTAGAGTGCCTTTCCGGAAGCCTTGGCGTAACGAACACGCACAGTCTTCTTCACGCCGTTCGTTTCCACGGTTTCTTCGCGGAAGCCAACGCGGGTCGGCTTCTTCGACTCGGGGTCAATGACCGCGACGTTCGAAACGTGGAGGGGAGCCTCAACGACCTCAATGCCGCCCGTGGAGGCGCCGCTTTCGGTCTGGCCGGCCCGAGTGTGCTTGGTGACGCGGTTGATGCCCTCGACGAGCACGCGGTTCGCCTCGGGGAACACCTTCAGGACCTTGCCCTGCTTGCCGCGGTCTCCACCGCGATCGGCCTTGGCGCCGGTGATGACCTGAACCAGGTCACCCTTCTTGATTTTTGCGCCCATGGTTACAGCACCTCCGGAGCCAGCGAAACGATCTTCATGAACTTCTTATCGCGAAGTTCACGCCCGACGGGACCGAAGATACGGGTACCCCGCGGCTCGGTGTCCGCCTTGAGGATGACCGCTGCGTTCTCGTCGAACTTGATGTACGAACCGTCGACGCGGCGACGTTCCTTCTTCGTGCGGACGATGACGGCCTTAACCACATCGCCCTTCTTGACGTTGCCGCCAGGGATTGCATCCTTGACGGTGGCGACAATAGTGTCGCCGATGCCTGCGTAGCGACGTCCGGATCCACCGAGAACACGGATGGTAAGGATTTCCTTAGCACCGGTGTTGTCAGCCACCTTGAGTCGCGACTCCTGCTGAATCACTTTCAACTCCTGTCGTCTCGCCGGTTCTCCTCGGGAGCCTTGCGGAACGGATATGGTCCATCCGCGACGCTCGCTTACCCCCATCTCCAACACAGGCAGGATTCACGGGGAATCCGATGCTGCTGGGGAAATCGGGCCGAGGCGAAATGCCGCAGAGCCGTGCCGCGCACCGAGCCCGGATCAGACCGGGCCGCGCACGAATGCCTGCCATGAAGGTGGATAGTCCTCGCAACAGAGCGCACAGGCTGTCGAGTCTACGCCAGAGGTGCACTGAGGACCAAACCCGTGATATGGGGGCCACGCAAGCGGCCTCTTAACAAAAGCACGACGCCGGTGCGCTCCCCTCTCGGGGCGCTCACCGGCGTCGTGCTTTAGATCCCTGCGGATCGGGAGGAGGCTACTTGGCCTTCTCCACGATCTCGACCAGGCGCCAGTTCTTGTCCTTGGACAAGGGGCGGGTCTCAGCGATGATCACCAAGTCGCCGATGCCGGCGGTGTTGGCTTCGTCGTGAGCCTTGATCTTCTTATTACGACGCATGACCTTGCCGTACAAGGCGTGCTTCACACGGTCCTCGACGTCAACGACGATGGTCTTCTGCATCTTGTCGGAAACCACGTACCCGCGGAGGGTTTTGCGGTAACCGCGAGCTTCTGCTGCTTCAGCCACTGCGTTCTCCTTCTCGCTCATTACTTGGCTTCCTCAGGTGCATCAGCCGGCTCGGCAGTCTTCGCCGACTTCTTGGCCTTGACTTCTTCGACGGGGGCCGAAACCTCCGCACGAATGCCCAACTCACGCTCACGCATCACGGTGTAGATGCGGGCGATGTCGCGCTTGACCGACTTCAGGCGGCCGTGCGACTCGAGCTGACCGGTGGCGGACTGGAAACGAAGGTTGAACAACTCTTCCTTCGCCTTTTTCAGTTCCTCGACCAGACGGGCGTTATCGTAGCCATCCAGCTGTTCGGTGGCGAGATCCTTGGATCCGATTGCCATACCTATTCACCACCCTCACGACGCACGATGCGTGCCTTCAGCGGCAGCTTGTGGATCGCCAGGCGCAGGGCCTCGCGAGCTACCTCATCGGTAACACCGGAGAGTTCGAAGAGAACCCGTCCCGGCTTGACGTTTGCAACCCACCACTCAGGTGAACCCTTACCGGAACCCATGCGGGTTTCGGCCGGCTTCTTGGTCAGCGGGCGGTCCGGATAAATGTTGATCCAGACCTTGCCGCCACGCTTGATGTGACGGGTCATGGCAATACGGGCGGCTTCGATCTGACGGTTGGTCACGTAGCCCGGTGTCAGGGCCTGGATTCCGTAGTCACCGAAGGAGACCGTGGTGCCTCCGCTAGCCATGCCCGTACGATCCGGGCGGTGCTGCTTGCGGAACTTTACTCGGCGTGGGATAAGCATTTAAGCCTGTCCTCCTTCTGCGGACGCCGGAGCCTGAGCCGCCGGAGCAGCTTCGGTTGCCGGAGCGCCGGTGTTGCGGTCGTTACGACGACGGCGGTCTCCACCCGGTCCACCCGGACGTCCGCCACCACGCTCGCCACGGCCACGGGCCGGGGCAGCAGCGTTCTGTGCAGCAAGTTCCTTGCTGGTCAGGTCGCCCTTGTAGATCCAGACCTTCACGCCGATGCGGCCGAAGGTGGTCTTCGCTTCGAACTTGCCGTAGTCGATGTTCGCGCGCAGGGTGTGCAGCGGCACACGACCTTCGCGGTAGAACTCCTTGCGGGACATTTCCGCACCGCCGAGGCGACCGGAGCACTGGACACGGATGCCCTTGGCGCCCGAGCGCATGGCGGACTGCATGGCCTTCTTCATCGCACGGCGGAAGGCCACGCGTGAAGCAAGCTGTTCGGCGATGCCCTGGGCAACCAGCTGGGCTTCGATCTCCGGGTTCTTGACCTCGAGGATGTTCAGCTGAACCTGCTTGCCGGTGAGCTTCTCCAGCTCGCCGCGGATGCGATCGGCTTCGGCGCCGCGGCGGCCGATGACGATGCCCGGACGGGCGGTGTGGATGTCAACGCGGACACGATCGCGGGTGCGCTCGATCTCCACCTTGGCGATGCCTGCACGGTCCATGCCCGTGGTCATGAGCTCGCGGATCTTGACGTCCTCGCGGACGAAGTCCTTGTAGCGCTGCCCCGGCTTGTTGCCGTCGGCGAACCAGTGAGACACGTGGTCCGTGGTGATGCCGAGACGGAACCCGTTTGGGTTGATCTTCTGTCCCATTTACTTTTCCCCACCCTTCTCCGGGCTTGAAACAACCACGGTGATGTGGCTGGTGCGCTTGTTGATGCGGTAGGCGCGGCCCTGGGCCCGCGGCTGGAACCGCTTCATCGTCGCACCTTCGTCAACGAAGGCTTCGCTGATGAACAGCTCGTCCTCGTTGAACGCAACACCATCACGGTCGGCGGCGACACGGGCGTTTGCCACGGCCGACGCAACTACCTTGAGTACCGGCTCCGAAGCACCCTGCTGGGCAAACTTCAGAATCGCCAGAGCCTCATTCGCCTGCTTGCCACGAACAAGGTCGACGACGCGCCGGGCCTTCATAGGCGTTACGCGGATATGGCGCGCAATTGCCTTGGCTTCCATTGCTTTCCTTCTCTCGTCTATCAAAGGGATGCTCAGCGCTCAATAACCCTTGCGGGTTAGCGGCGCTTACCCTTCCTGTCGTCCTTTACGTGGCTGCGGAATGTCCGCGTCGAGGCGAATTCGCCGAGCTTGTGCCCGACCATCGACTCAGTGACAAACACGGGAATGTGCTTGCGTCCGTCGTGTACGGCGATCGTGTGCCCGAGCATGTCGGGGATGATCATCGAACGGCGGGACCACGTCTTGATGACGTTCTTGGTGCCCTTTTCGTTCTCAGCAGCCACCTTCACAAAAAGGTGCTGATCGACGAAGGGGCCTTTCTTCAGGCTGCGTGGCATGTTTCCAGGCTCCTATCGCTTGTTCTTGCCAGTACGACGACGACGCACAATGAGCTTGTCGCTTTCCTTGTTCGGACGGCGGGTACGGCCTTCCGGCTTGCCGTTCGGGTTGACCGGGTGACGACCGCCACTGGTCTTGCCCTCGCCACCACCATGCGGGTGGTCGATCGGGTTCATGACCACACCACGCACGGTCGGGCGGACGCCCTTCCAGCGCATGCGGCCGGCCTTGCCCCAGTTGATGTTCGACTGTTCGGCGTTGCCGACGTAGCCGACCGTCGCACGGCAGCGGACGTCAACGTTCCGGATTTCACCGGAAGGCAGGCGGAGCTGTGCGTGGCGGCCCTCGCGAGCCACCAGCTGGACCGAAGCGCCTGCCGAGCGAGCCATCTTGGCTCCCCCGCCGGGACGCAACTCCACTGCGTGGAGCACGGTACCGACCGGAACGTTGCGCAGCGGCAGGTTGTTGCCCGGCTTGATGTCGGCGTTCGGGCCGGCTTCAACCGAGTCTCCCTGGGAGAGCTTGTTCGGAGCGATGATGTACCGCTTGGTGCCATCGATGTAGTGCAGCAGCGCAATGCGGGCGGTGCGGTTCGGGTCGTACTCGATGTGAGCGACCTTGGCCGGCACGCCGTCCTTGTCATGACGACGGAAGTCGATCAGACGGTATTGGCGCTTATGTCCACCACCCTTGTGACGGGTAGTGATCTTGCCGGAGCTGTTGCGTCCACCAGTCTTGGAGAGCGGGCGGAGCAGCGACTTTTCCGGGGTAGTCCGGGTAATTTCTGCGAAGTCGGCCACGCTCGAGCCACGCTGGCCCGGGGTAGTCGGCTTGTACTTACGGATTGCCATGTTTTATTCCTCGTTAAAGTGGTCTCCGCTTATGAAAGCGGACCGCCGAAGATGTCGATCGTGCCTTCTTTAAGGGAGATGATCGCTCGCTTGGTAGTCTTGCGGGCTCCCCATCCGAAGCGGGTGCGCTTGCGCTTACCTGCACGGTTGATGGTGTTGACGGAGTCAACCTTGACGGAGAAGATGCTCTCCACCGCCAGCTTGATTTCCGTCTTGTTCGAGCGCGGGTCGACCAGGAAGGTGTATTTGCCTTCGTCGATCAGGCCGTAGCTCTTTTCCGAAACGACCGGCGCCAGGATGACGTCGTGCGGGGACTTGGAGAAGGTGGCGCTCACTTGGCGTCCTCCTTGTTGACCAGGGCATCGAATGCGGCCTTGGTGAACACCACGTCATCGGCGACCAGAACATCGTACGTGTTCAGCTGGTCGGCGTAGAGGGCGTGGACGTCCACGAGGTTGCGCACGGAAAGTGCGGCAACATCATTGGCGCGGTCGATGACGACGAGCAGGTTCTTGCGCTCGGTGAGAGCGCGCAGGGTGGCCAGTGCTTCCTTGGTGGACGGCGTGGTGCCGGCTACCAGGTTCTCGATCACGTGAACGCGATCGTGACGGGCACGGTCCGAAAGGGCTCCGCGCAGTGCGGCGGCCTTCATCTTCTTGGGGGTGCGCTGCGAGTAATCGCGGGGCGTCGGTCCGTGGACGATGCCACCACCGGTCATCTGAGGAGCGCGGATGGAGCCCTGACGAGCCCGGCCGGTGCCCTTCTGCTTGAACGGCTTGCGACCTGCGCCCGAGACCTCGGCGCGGGTCTTGGTCTTGTGCGTACCCTGACGGGCGGCAGCAAGCTGACCCATGACGACCTGGTGCAGCAGCGGAATGTTGGTCTGGACATCGAAGATCTCGCCCGGAAGCTCGACCTTGAGTGCTGTGTTAGCCATTTGCTTATGCTCCCTTCACGGCGGTGCGCACGAGGACGACCCGGCCGCGGGCGCCGGGAACGGCACCCTTGATCAACAGGAGGTTCTTCTCGGCGTCGACTCCGTGAACCGTGAGGTTCATCGTGGTCACGCGCTCGTTGCCCATGCGGCCAGCCATGCGCTGTCCCTGGAAAACGCGGCCTGGGGTGGAAGCCCCACCGATGGAACCGGGCTTGCGGTGGTTCTTATGTGCACCGTGCGAGGCGTTGGCGCCGCCGAAGCCGTGACGCTTCATGACGCCGGCAAAGCCCTTGCCCTTGGAGGTGCCCATGACGTCGACCTTCTGGCCGGACTCAAAGACATCCACGGCCAGTTCCTGGCCCAGGCTGTACGTATCGGCATCCGCGGTGCGCAGCTCGACGACGTGGCGGCGCGGGGTGACCCCTGCTGCCTCGAAGTGGCCGGCCAGCGGCTTGGTGACCTTGCGCGGGTCGATCTGGCCGTAGCCGATCTGAACCGCCGAGTAGCCATCCCGATCCGCATTGCGGAGCTGGGTGACGACATTGGAATCTACCTGCACGACAGTGACGGGGACGAGGTTGTGGTTCTCGTCCCAGACCTGGGTCATGCCGAGCTTCGTGCCCAGCAGGCCCTTTACATTACGGGTTGCGGTCATAGTTTCTCAGCACCTCCCCTAAAGCTTGATTTCGATGTTGACGTCCGCCGGCAGGTCGAGACGCATCAGCGAATCAACAGCCTTCGGGGTCGGGTCGACGATGTCGATCAGACGCTTGTGCGTGCGCATTTCGAAGTGCTCACGGCTGTCCTTGTACTTGTGGGGCGAACGGATCACGCAGTACACGTTCTTCTCCGTCGGCAGCGGCACTGGGCCGACTACGGTTGCGCCTGCGCGCGTGACCGTCTCAACGATCTTCCGGGCAGAAACGTCAATGACCTCGTGGTCATACGACTTCAGCCGGATGCGGATTTTTTGTCCCGCCATGGCGTCATGCCTCTTTCTAAGTAGCACTCTCTGTACAGTTACTGTGCACTAACGGGCCCTTACGGACCGGCACACCTCGCACGAGCTGAATCCGGGCAATCCCGGGTTCCTCACCTCGCCGAAGCTCCGACCCCCGCGGTCGGGCGTGTCGCCTAGATTCGGCTTCACGCTCCACAGGAATGGGGGCGGGTCATATTTGGTCCTCGATGTCTCCGTCGTATCCGCCCCTGCCCCGGGCATTATCCCGGGCGGGACGCAATCTCGGTCGAAACCGGCCTTGGCCCCGGTATCGGCGAGCCGATCAGCAGGCACAAGGCACAAAGAGGCGCTTGAACAACTTATCCAGTGTGTCAGAAGATCGCTGGATTTACCAATCAGACGATGTTGCCTGCCTCCCACCGTCCGCCGGCTCCTCCCCCTCACGACGCCCAGGGGCCGACAGGTCGGTTTCGTGGGCGGCCCTCGACGCAGGAGGTGCTGCATCCGGCCCTTCGGGGACCGGGCGCGCAGCCTCAGCCGCGTCCTTATCCTTCCCCAGCCGTTGGAGCCGCCAGATGGCCAGCGCGATCAACCCGGCGGCCAGGACCGCCAGGAGGAGGATCGTGAATCCCCGCAGGAACCACAGGACCAGCAGGGCGGCGGCGATGGTTCCCCACACTACGTACAGCCGCCGGTTGAGCAGCAGACCAGCCGACAGTAGGAGGACATGTCCCAGCAGCAGCCAGCCCTGGCCCCACTCCTGCTCCACCGCCAGGCCGAAGGGCGCCGAAACGGATAGCAGTACCGCCGAGGCGATCAGCGGGTAATCGGCATCCTTGCGTCGACCGGCCTTGAGTTCGTAGGCAGCCAGGAGAGCCAAAACAACGACCCAGTATTGGGTCATCCAGAACAGGCCCGGCTGGCCGTTTGCCAGATGCCAGGCGTGCTGGGCTCCTCCGGCAACGACCAGGGCGGCGGCTTCGCTGCATCGTTCGCGGTACCTGCGCGGAACCTCCGCGACGGTCGCGACCGCGGCCACCACGATCATGGCCGTCCCGAGATAGGCCAGTATCGTCGCCGACCTCGAGTTTGGCTCCCCGGACTGCATCACGTTGGCCTCGAAGCCGTCGATGAAGATCAGCAGGACGGCGCCGGCACTCAGGATGCGGGCATGGAGCCATGACCAGCTCCGCGGCGTGGTGATCGGCCGCGGGGCCCCTCCCCTTCGTGGTCGGCGGAACCATCCGGCGGCATAAAGCAGGATCGCCGATCCCAGCGCCGAGGCCATATACAACGCGGACAGCTCCATCGCGCTTCCGGCTCGTCCGGCCCACTGGACCAGGGCCACGAATACCGCCCAGGGGAGGAACACGACGGCCCCGATCAACAACAGCGGCAATCCCGTCGTCACCCCGAACACCGCGCACCCGGCGGCAGCAGCCAATAAGGTGGCCGCGAGCCAGGCATCGCCACCGGGAACCGGGGCACCGGTGGCGGCCCCGGACGTGCCTCCGGCCCCGAGAACGACTGCCGCGGCGACCCCGAGATAGCAGGCGACGGTGATGCCCCGCGCCATCGGATGGGCGCCACCCTCCGGACCGGATCCCGGGTGGACCAACCGGGCCCGGCCTTCCTCACCGGCCAACACCCCGGTCATGCGGAGGCGGAGAGAGGTTTCGGGTCCCAACGCTTCGAAGACCATCACCAGCAAGGCGGTGACCAGCAGCAGGATCAGGAGCACGGTCGAGTTCCACCACGGTTCCGGCAGCCAGCCAGCCTGGCGTACGGACATCACGCCCGAGGGGATGAACATCATCCAGGCCAAGGCGTAGGCGACCACGAGGATCTGCATCCTGGCCACGATCCGCCACGGGATCGAAGCGGTGGCAGCGGCCGTCAGATCGACACGCCACTTCAGCAGGCCGACGACCAGCAGGCAGACGAACTGCACCAGCAGCGAGGCCATGTCCACCCCGGCACCGGGCCCCGAACCACCATGGAGCCCGACGTACACCAGGGGCGTGAGGAACAGCAGTGCGAGGCTCGCCTGGGCGACCATGGGGCCGTAGGCGGTCGGTGTTGCCCCCTGTCCGCGCCCCCGTAGCCGGAACCGTGCCGACTGGCCCATGGCCAGGCTGATGGCAAACAACGCCCACCGCGCGTGGGCGTCGGCTTGTAGCTGGTGGGACAGCTCGAGGACCGAGAGGGAGAAAAACAACTGCGCAGCCACGGCATAGGCCAAGCGTTCCAGCGGTCCTCGGGCCGCGGCCAGGCGCCAGGCTGCGTGGCCCAGCCCGGTCAGGCAGACGGTGAATACCAGCCACGGGCTGTCGATCCCGAAGCTGGCCCCCCAGGTCGCGACGACCGCCACGGGTGCCACCGCATGGGCCATCGCTGTCTTGCGTCGTGCGGTCCTGCCCCGCCCACGGCCGAGCGTGGCCAGGAGGGCGTTGGATCCGACGGCAGCCAGCACCAGGGTGGAAACCGCAACCGCTGTCGTCCATGGGGTTCCCCCCGATTCCAGCGAACCCAGGCGGACTTCGGCAGCCACCACCACGGCGATGCCTGCCAGCATGAAACCGGACTCCAGTTTCCAGGCCGCCAGCGCTGCGGCGGCCATCCAGCACATCACGAAGACCAGTCCTGCGATGAGCATGACCACCCGCGGGTCCGTCCCCCCGTCGGCCCACTGGCCGGGGTCCCCGGAGATCCAGGCTCCGAGGCCGGGACCGGCTGCTGATCTCGTGATGAGGAACCCGCCGGCGGCCCACGCGGCGATCGCCGCGAGCGTGGTGGGCAGGACGGCGACGATTCCCCGACGCAGCCACAGGAGTTGACGTCCAACGGCGTGACGCAGGCCGGGGACCATGCAGGCCAGCCCCACCGCCAGGAATGCCACCTGACGCCAGGGGGAAAGCACCGCCCCTGGTTCCAGCATGGCCGCCACACCGGTCCCCAGGGCAATCCAGGGAGGCAGCTTCCTGCCCCGTGTGCTCAGCCCCGCAGCGGTAAGGGCCACCAAGGGGAGCAGGAAGTTCACCGGGGTCCACCCGGTATCGGTCCCCACGTCCAGCATCGCCTTCGGGATGCGCAGGGACACGACGAGTGTTTCGTTCATCACCAGTGCCAATCCCGCGACGGCGAGGAGCAGGCCTTGGACTTCACGATCCACCAGCCTACGGACCTGCGGGGCAACGAAACGACGATAACGTTCCCCCGCACGATGCACCGCCAGTGACTGGAGGAGCAGGACGATCCCCAGACCGCGTGCCATGCCCACGGCACCGGCGCCGAACACATGGGCGAGCAGGACGATGGCCGCGGTGCCGCAGAGCCGTGCCGCGATTAGATTCACGGCACGTTCGGTCGTCGGGCCGAAGACGGTCACCGCCACGTAGTAGATGAAGCCGGCGATCAGGAGCAGGCTCACGTCTTCGGCACCGAGCGCCTGTCCTACGAGGACCGCGATCAGAAGTGTCGCCGGAGCGAGGAACCGGTGAGTCTCGGCGAAGGCCCTGAGATAGATGTTCCCCAGCCAGCGCGGACGTCCGTAGGCCAGCGCCGTTCCGGCCGCGGCCAGCACCATGGAGAACATGAAGTACCAGAACAGTCCCCGGTTCAGCACCGCTCCCCCGGCCCATGCCGAGGAGACCAGGAAAGTCAGACTGAGGTAGGCGACGACACGACTGTTCAGTCTGGCGGCGGCATGGACGAACGCCACGGTCCCCACGAGCGAGGTGATCCACCAGGCCATCACCGGGTCGTGCACCACCAACGCCGACAGCGCCAGCCCACTGACGGGGATCAGCGCCAGGCCGGTCCCGGCAAAGGCGATCCCTACCGGCCGGAGTCGTTCGCTGAACGCATGGATCAGCAGCCCCCCGGCATAGAACAGGGTAGTCACCACGACCAGCCCACCGAACTTCGCCAGCGGCGGCACAGCCAACCCGATGAACAACGAGGCGGCAGCCACCAACAGCAGCGAGGCTGCGTAGAGGGTGATGTTGATATTGCGCAGCGTTGCCTTCTCGCGTTCCTGGGCGCTGCGCGGGGAAGGTGTCTTCCCCGCAGCCGGATGGGGAACGTCGGGGGCGCGGTGGGCCATGGCCGCCTCTTCAAGTGCAGGCGTCGACGCCAGGAACTCGCTGGGTTCGTCCACGGAACGTCCGGCGCCGCGTTCGGCGTCCACGGCGCGCGGGACGACGGAGCGTATGTCGTCCTCGTCGACCCTGAGCGGATTCGCCGGAGGCTGGAACGGCTCCGGTGGCGCCGGGGCCGTCGTTGGCCCACCGGGTGCCCCGGTGGCCGGCGCTGACGATGAGGCGGGATCCGTCAGGCTGCGCCCGGCGTGAAATCCTTCCTGCCATGCCTGGGCCAACGCGGAGGGAACGGTTCCCCTGCCGGAGCTCTTCGCCCGGGCACTTCGTGCACCCAGCTGCCATCCGACGACGACACACAGCACCAGCGCCATCACGACAAAAATGAACCCCACGCAGACTCCCAGGCCATCGAAGATAGTTATTCACGAGACTAGTGGAACCCTACCGTGGTTCTTCGGCTTTACCCGCCCGCGGCCGGCCCGGCGCGGGACCGGAATGCATCAGGACGCGAAAAGGCCCCGCTGTCGTAACAGCGGGGCCTTTTCCGACCAACGGTCAGATCATCAGGTAGTGACTACTTGGTGATCTTCGTGACGCGGCCTGAGCCAACGGTGCGGCCACCCTCACGGATGGCGAAGCCGAGGCCGTCTTCCATGGCGATGGGCTGGATCAGCACAACGCTCATTTCGGTGTTGTCGCCCGGCATGACCATTTCCGTGCCCTCGGGCAGGGTGATGACACCGGTGACGTCCGTGGTGCGGAAGTAGAACTGCGGACGGTAGTTCGAGTAGAACGGGTTGTGACGCCCGCCTTCATCCTTGGACAGGATGTAGACGTTGGCCTCGAACTCCGTGTGGGGAGTGATCGAGCCCGGCTTCACGACAACCTGGCCACGCTCGACATCGTCGCGCTTGATGCCGCGGAGCAGCAGGCCACAGTTCTCGCCGGCCCATGCCTCGTCGAGCTGCTTGTGGAACATCTCGATACCGGTGACCGTCGTCTTCTGGATCGGACGGATACCAACGATCTCGATGTCGGAGTTGATCTTCAGCGTGCCGCGCTCGGCGCGACCGGTGACGACCGTGCCGCGACCGGTGATGGTGAAGACGTCTTCAACCGGCATCAGGAACGGCTTGTCGCGGTCACGAACCGGGTCCGGAATGAAGTCGTCGACTGCTTCCATCAGGTCCTCGACGGACTTGACCCACTGGGGGTCGCCTTCGAGTGCCTTCAGTGCGGAGACACGCAGGACCGGGGCGTTGTCGCCGTCGAACTCCTGCGAGGACAGAAGTTCGCGAACTTCCATCTCCACGAGGTCCAGCAGCTCCTCGTCCTCGACCATGTCGGACTTGTTCAGTGCGACCAGCAGGGTGGGGACGCCAACCTGGCGGGCCAGCAGAACGTGCTCGCGGGTCTGGGCCATCGGGCCGTCGGTTGCTGCAACCACGAGGATCGCACCATCCATCTGGGCGGCACCGGTGATCATGTTCTTGATGTAGTCAGCGTGACCCGGCGCATCGACGTGCGCGTAGTGGCGCTTATCCGTCTGGTATTCGATGTGCGAGATGTTGATCGTGATGCCGCGCTGGCGCTCTTCCGGGGCGGAGTCAATCGCCGTGAAATCACGCTGGTCGTTGAGATCGGGGTACTTGTCAGCAAGCACCTTCGAAATGGCAGCCGTCAACGTCGTCTTACCGTGGTCAACGTGACCAATGGTGCCGATGTTAACGTGCGGCTTAGTCCGCTCGAACTTTGCCTTCGCCACAGGTTCCTCCTAGAACGTTTTTCAGAAGACTTACCCCGCCTGCGCGGTTCGCAGGCGAAACTTAATAAAGTCTACTGTGGGCTTGTTTACTTTTTGAAATTGCGGTTTCCGTCCGGCCCCGGTATGGGAACCCTTCGTTCGCCTTGGGGAGGCCGGCCGGACAATGCTGCCCGGCCGGCAAACCCGATGTCGCTCACCTTGCGGTCCGCGACCAGTTTAGATCCCTGGGGTGATTACTCGCCGCGGGACTTCTGGATGATCTCCTCGGCCACTGCCTTGGGGACCTCGGCGTAGCTGTCGAACGTCATCGAGTACACGGCACGACCCTGGGTCTTGGACCGCAGGTCGCCAATGTAGCCGAACATCTCCGAGAGCGGAACGCCGGCCTTGATGACCTTCACGCCCGACGCGTCTTCCATCGACTGGATGGAACCACGACGTGAGTTCAGGTCGCCGATGACATCGCCCATGTACTCCTCGGGAGTACGGACCTCCACGGCCATCAGCGGTTCCAGGATGATCGGGGAAGCGCGACGTGCGCCTTCCTTGAAGACCTGTGAACCGGCGATCTTGAACGCCATCTCCGAGGAGTCGACGTCGTGGAAGGCACCATCAAGAAGCGTTGCCTTCACACCGACCATCGGGTAGCCGGCCAGGATGCCGAACTGCATGGCGTCCTGGATGCCCGCGTCGACCGAAGGGATGTATTCGCGCGGAATACGTCCACCGGTGACGGAGTTCTTGAACTCGTAGAACGTCCCGTCGCTGGTGTCCAACGGCTCGAAGGACATCTGGACCTTGGCGAACTGGCCGGAGCCACCCGTCTGCTTCTTGTGGGTGAAGTCGACCTTCGCCACCGAGGACTTGATCGTTTCGCGGTAGGCGACCTGGGGCTTGCCCACGTTCGCTTCCACACGGAATTCGCGCTTCATGCGGTCCACCAGGATGTCCAGGTGGAGTTCACCCATGCCGCCGATTTCGGTCTGTCCGGTGTCCTCGTTCAACGAAACGGTGAACGTGGGGTCCTCGGCCGAGAGCTTCTGGATGGCCGTGGAGAGCTTCTCCTGGTCACCCTTGGTCTTCGGCTCGATGGCCACGAAGATCACCGGATCCGGGAAGGACATCGATTCAAGCACGATCGGTGCGTCCAGTGCCGCCAAGGTGTCACCGGTCGTGGTGTCCTTGAGGCCGATGGCCGCGTAGATGTGCCCGGCGTGTGCTTCCTCGACCGGGTTCTCCTTGTTGGCGTGCATCTGGAACAGCTTGCCGATGCGCTCCTTCTTGCCCTTGGTGGTGTTGATCACCTGGACGCCCGGGGAGGCCTTGCCTGAATAGACGCGGATGAACGTCAGCTGCCCGAAGAACGGGTGGGCTGCGATCTTGAAAGCCAGAGCCGAGAACGGCTCGGTCTCGCTGGGCTTACGCGTCATCGGGATGTCCTCGTTGCGCGGATCGTGCCCGACCATCGGAGGGCAGTCCAGCGGCGACGGGAGGTAGGCGATCACGGCATCGAGCATCGGCTGCACGCCACGGTTCTTGAAGGCCGAACCACAGAAGACCGGGTAGGCCTCCGAGTTCACGGTCATCTTACGGATGCCGGCCACGAGTTCCTCGTTGGTGATTTCCACACCTTCGAGGTACTTCTCCATCAGCTCGTCGGAGGACTCGGAAACGTCCTCGATCAGCTTGGCGCGGTATTCCTCGGCGCGCTCCTTCAGATCCTCGGGGATCTCGCGAGTCTCATAGGCGGCGCCCATGGTGACATCGCCCTTGGAGTCGCCTTCCCAGACGAGGGCCTTCATCTTGATCAGGTCGACGACGCCGACGAAATCGCTTTCGGAGCCGATCGGCAGCTGCATGACCAGCGGCTTGGCGCCTAGGCGGTCGATGATCGTGTCCACCGTGTAGTAGAAGTCGGCACCCAGCTTGTCCATCTTGTTGACGAAGCAAATGCGGGGAACGACGTACTTATCAGCCTGACGCCAGACGGTCTCCGACTGCGGCTCGACGCCTTCCTTGCCATCGAAAACGGCAACGGCGCCATCGAGCACGCGCAGGGCACGCTCGACCTCGACCGTGAAGTCAACGTGGCCCGGGGTGTCGATGATGTTGATCTGGTTGTCTTCCCAGAAGGAGGTCACGGCGGCGGACGTGATCGTGATGCCGCGTTCCTTCTCCTGCTCCATCCAGTCAGTCGTCGAGGCACCATCGTGCGTTTCGCCGATCTTGTGGTTCACACCCGTGTAGTAAAGGATGCGTTCCGTAGTGGTGGTCTTACCGGCATCGATGTGGGCCATGATGCCGATGTTGCGGACCTTCGTGAGGTCGGTGAGCACGTCCTGTGCCACGTTGTCTCCCTTTGTCTATGGTTTCGAGTCACACGGCGGCGAGACACCCAGGTGTCTCGCCCCGCCGTCGTACAAGAGGCGATTTACCAGCGGTAGTGGGCGAATGCCTTGTTGGATTCAGCCATCTTGTGAGTGTCTTCGCGGCGCTTAACAGCGGCACCGAGACCATTCGAAGCGTCCAGGATCTCATTCATGAGACGCTCGACCATCGTCTTTTCGCGGCGGGCCTTGGAGTAGCCAACGAGCCAGCGCAGAGCCAGGGCCGTTGCACGGCCCGGCTTGACCTCGATCGGAACCTGGTAGGTTGCGCCACCAACACGCCGGGACTTGACCTCGATCGAAGGACGGACGTTGTCCATGGCCTTCTTGAGGGCGACCACCGGGTCGGCGTTGGTCTTGGCGCGCACGCCTTCCAGCGCGCCGTAGACGATGCGCTCGGCGGTGGACTTCTTGCCATCGACCAGGACCTTGTTGATCAGCTGGGTGACGAGCGGTGATCCGTGGACGGGATCGGAAACGAGGGGGCGCTTGAACGCCGGACCCTTACGAGGCATTACTTCTTCTCCTTCTTGGCGCCGTAGCGGGAACGAGCCTGCTGACGGTTCTTCACGCCCTGCGTGTCGAGTGCGCCGCGGACGATCTTGTAACGGACACCCGGGAGGTCCTTCACGCGGCCGCCGCGGACGAGCACGATGGAGTGCTCTTGCAGGTTGTGGCCGACACCCGGAATGTACGCGCTGACTTCCACGCCGCCGGCCAGGCGCACACGGGCAACCTTACGCAGTGCGGAGTTCGGCTTCTTCGGGGTGGTGGTGTACACGCGGGTGCACACGCCACGACGCATCGGGTTGCCCTTCAGGGCAGGGGCCTTGGTCTTGTTGACCTTCGGCGAGCGGCCCTTGCGGACCAGCTGCTGAATAGTAGGCACTTTCGTGTCCTCCGGTTTCTTGGTTCTGCTGCGTCCGGGCCCACAAACGGCATTCCGGACACTGCGCTTTTGGTCGTTTCATCGCAGCGCTTGCGGAGTCGACCGTAGGCGTGCAAAAGTGTGGCATTTGTTGCGCAAGTTCCCCGCAACCCGGACCGTGTCCATTTGCCACACATAAAAACAATTAGTCATAGCTTAGCACGCCGTCAAGCCCGATCGTAACCACCTCCCGCGAGGCCCCGGTCACCTCCCCCTCCTCTCCGGGCACCAGGAACCCCCGCCCCGGCCGCCGGCAGATAATCGTGAGACATATCTACCAGTCGACAAGTCCACCTTGATTGCTGGTTCCGGGCTGCTCCCCCAGAGGCGACCGCCTCGGCACGCCGCCCGGGGCCGGTGTCCACCAGTTCGACCGGGGGGACCCAGGCGTGCTTCCCGTCCCAGTCAGAGGATGACAATGGCCGGCATCCCGCGAGGGATGCCGGCCATTGGGCGGATCAAACGATCAGCTGGTGACTACCGGAAATCGTTTCCGAGGTCGTAGTCATCCATCGGGATGGCGTGGAACTCGGGGCTCATGCCCGGCTCCACTCCTTCGTAATCGAAGCCGGTGAAGGCGCTCGGACCCGTGAAGAGGTTGGCCTTGGCTTCCTCCGTCGGTTCCACCGAGACCTGCGTGTAGCGCTCCAAGCCGGTGCCGGCCGGGATCAGCTTACCGATGATCACGTTCTCCTTCAGGCCCAGCAGCGGGTCGCTCTTGCCTTCCATCGCCGCCTGCGTCAGGACACGCGTGGTCTCCTGGAAGGATGCCGCCGAGAGCCATGAATCCGTGGCCAACGACGCCTTGGTGATGCCCATGAGCTCGTCACGTCCCGAAGCCGGCGTCTTCCCCTCGGAAACCGCCTTGCGGTTTTCGCTGGTGAAGCGGGCCCGGTCAGCCAGTTCGCCCGGCAGGAGCCCGGTGTCGCCGGATTCGATGACCGTGATGCGGCGAAGCATCTGGCGGACAATGACTTCCACGTGCTTGTCGTGGATGCCCACACCCTGGGACTGGTAGACCTCCTGGACTTCGCGGACCAGGAACTTCTGGGCCTCGCGGGGTCCGAGGACACGCAGCACCTGCTTCGGGTCGATGGCACCGGCGACCAACTGCTGGCCCACCGCCACCGAATCGCCGTCGGCGACGAGCATCCGTGAACGCCGGAGCACCGGGTAGGCGCTCTCCTCGGAACCGTCATCGGGGGTGATGACGATGCGCAGCTGCTTCTCCGCATCCTCGATGGTGACGCGTCCGGCCACTTCGGCGATCGGCGCGACACCCTTGGGGGTACGTGCTTCGAAGAGCTCCTGAATACGGGGCAGACCCTGCGTGATGTCATCCGCGGAGGCGACACCACCGGTGTGGAAGGTACGCATGGTCAGCTGGGTACCCGGCTCACCAATCGACTGGGCGGCGATGATGCCCACCGCTTCGCCGATGTCCACCGTCTTGCCGGTGGCCAGCGACCGTCCGTAGCACAGGGCACAGGTGCCGACGGCGGACTCGCAGGTCAGGACCGAACGGACCTTGATCTCCTGGATGCCTGCCGCAAAGAGCTCGTCGATGAGGACGTCGCCCACATCCGAACCGGCAGCCGCCAGGACCTTGCCGGCGTCGTCGACGACGTCGACGGCCATGGTGCGGGTGTAGGCCGAGTTCTCCACGGTCTCGTGCTTGCGCACGGTCCCGATCTCGTCGACGTAGGCGATCGGCACGTTCAGGCCGCGCTCGGTTCCGCAGTCGGCTTCGCGGACGATAACATCCTGCGAGACGTCCACCAGACGACGGGTCAGGTAACCCGAGTTGGCGGTCTTCAACGCGGTATCCGCCAGGCCCTTACGGGCACCGTGCGTCGCGATGAAGTACTCGAGAACCGACAGTCCCTCACGGTAGGAGGACTTGATCGGCCGCGGGATGATCTCACCCTTCGGGTTCGACACCAGGCCACGAATACCCGCGATCTGGCGCAGCTGCAGCCAGTTACCACGAGCCTTCGACGTCACCATCCGGTTGATGGTGTTCAACTCCTCCATGCCAGCCTGCATGGCCTCGGCGACCTCGTCGGTGGCCTTGCCCCAGACGTCGATCAGTTCCGAACGACGCTCGTCATCGGAGATCAGGCCCTTGTCGTACTGCGACTGGACCTTCAGCGCCTGCTCCTCGTACGGAGCGAGGATGGCCTTCTTGTCCATGTTGGAGGTGATGTCCGAGATGGCCACGGTGATGCCCGAGCGCGTCGCCCAGTTGAAGCCGGAGTCCTTGAGGTTGTCCAGGGTCTCGGCCGTGACGTTCTTCGGGTAGCGCTCCGCCAGGTCGTTGACGATCTCCGAGAGCACGTCCTTGCCGGTGACCTGGGCGACCCAGGGGTAGTCGGCCGGGAGCGTCTCGTTGAACAGGACCTGCCCGAGGGAGGTCTCGATCAGCGCCGGGGTGCCTTCTTCCCATCCTTCCGGGGCAGCCTGCTCGTCGGAGGGCACGAAGCCGTCCACGCGCATCTTCACCAGGGAGTTCAGGTGCAGGTCGCCACGGTCCATGGCCATGATCGCTTCGGCGACCGAGGAGAAGGCATGGCCTTCGCCGGCTTCCCCCGGACGCTTGGTGGTCAGGTGGTGCAGCCCGATGATCATGTCCTGCGACGGCAGTGCCACGGGGCGTCCGTCGGAGGGCTTGAGGATGTTGTTGCTGGAGAGCATCAGGATGCGCGCCTCGGCCTGGGCTTCGGGGCTCAGCGGCAGGTGGACTGCCATCTGGTCACCGTCGAAGTCGGCGTTGAACGCGGCACAGACCAGCGGGTGCAGCTGCAGGGCCTTGCCCTCCACCAGCATCGGCTCGAACGCCTGGATGC
This sequence comes from Arthrobacter sp. AOP36-C1-22, assembly GCF_052377515.1. Classification (NCBI taxonomy): domain Bacteria; kingdom Bacillati; phylum Actinomycetota; class Actinomycetes; order Micrococcales; family Micrococcaceae; genus Arthrobacter; species Arthrobacter sp. AOP36-C1-22. Next base: position 122,754 of record NZ_JBQSWW010000001.1, read on the forward strand.
CCAGACGGTGCAGGGTCGGTGCACGGTTGAGCAGCACCGGGTGTTCGGTGATGATCTCCTCGAGCACATCCCAGACCTGTGGACGGTACCGCTCGACCATGCGCTTGGCGCTCTTGATGTTCTGGGCGTGGTTCAGATCCACCAGACGCTTCATGACGAACGGCTTGAACAGCTCCAGGGCCATCTGCTTGGGCAGACCACACTGGTGCAGCTTCAGCTGCGGGCCCACCACGATGACCGAACGGCCCGAGTAGTCCACGCGCTTGCCGAGCAGGTTCTGGCGGAAACGCCCCTGCTTGCCCTTGAGCATGTCGGAGAGCGACTTCAGCGGGCGGTTGCCCGGCCCGGTGACCGGACGGCCGCGACGGCCGTTGTCAAACAGCGAGTCAACGGCTTCCTGGAGCATGCGCTTTTCGTTGTTCACGATGATCTCGGGAGCCCCGAGATCGAGCAGGCGCTTCAGGCGGTTGTTGCGGTTGATCACGCGACGGTAGAGGTCGTTCAGGTCGGAGGTCGCGAAACGGCCACCGTCCAGCTGGACCATCGGGCGCAGCTCCGGCGGGATCACCGGAACGGCGTCCAGCACCATGCCCATGGGGCTGTTGGTGGTGGTCAGGAACGCGTTGACGACCTTCAGCCGCTTCAGGGCACGGGTCTTGCGCTGGCCCTTGCCGTTCTTGATGACATCGCGCAGCAGCTCGGCTTCGGCATCCATGTCGAAGGAGGCCAGACGCTTCTGGATCGCCTCGGCGCCCATGCAGCCTTCGAAGAACAATCCGTACTTCTCGCGCAGGACGCGGAAGAGTCCTTCATCACCTTCGAGGTCGGCGACCTTCAGGTTCTTGAAGCGGTCCCAGACCTGTTCCAGACGCTCGATCTCGGCGTCGGCGCGCTTACGCACCTGGGCCATCGTCTTGTCGGCGAGGTCGCGGACCTTCTTCTTCTCGGCGGCCTTGGCCCCCTCCGTCTCGAGACGGGCGAGGTCGTTCTCCAGATCCCGGGCGATGGCCGCGATGTCGGAGTCACGGTTGTCGACGAGCTGCTTGCGCTCGACGTCGTGCTGGGCCTGCAGGTTCGGCAGCTCCGCGTGGCGGCGCTCCTCGTCGACCGAGGTGATCATGTAGGCAGCGAAGTAGATGATCTTCTCGAGATCCTTCGGTGCCAGGTCCAACAGGTAGCCCAGGCGTGAGGGCACGCCCTTGAAGTACCAGATGTGGGTGACCGGGGCGGCGAGCCCGATGTGGCCCATCCGTTCACGGCGCACCTTGGCACGCGTGACTTCGACGCCGCAGCGTTCACAGATGATGCCCTTGAAACGCACACGCTTGTACTTGCCGCACGAGCATTCCCAGTCGCGGGAAGGACCGAAGATCTTTTCGCAGAAAAGACCGTCCTTTTCCGGCTTCAGGGTGCGGTAGTTGATGGTTTCCGGCTTCTTGACCTCGCCGTAGCTCCAATCGCGGATCTCTTCCGCGGTGGCCAGGCCAATGCGCATATTTCCGAATGAGGATTCGCTGGACATATGGTCCCTGTCTCTCTCTTGTTCTGAAGAAGTCTAATGTTCTGCGGCGGGCACCAGGCCCGCTGGGGTGGGGAAAAGGAACGTGTACGACGGCGGACGCCCGGCAGGGGTGCCGGGCCTCCGCCCGCCGTGCTATACCTCGTCGACGGAGCTTGGCTCGGCCCGGGAAAGGTCGATGCCCAGCTCTTCCGCAGCCCGGAACACTTCTTCGTCCGAGTCCCGCATCTCAATGGGATTGCCATCGGTGGAGAGGACCTCCACGTTGAGGCAGAGTGACTGCATTTCCTTGATGAGCACCTTGAAGGACTCCGGAACACCCGGTTCCGGGATGTTCTCGCCCTTCACGATGGCCTCGTAGACCTTCACGCGGCCATGGATGTCATCGGATTTGATGGTCAGCAGTTCCTGCAGCGTGTACGCCGCGCCGTAGGCCTCGAGGGCCCAGACTTCCATCTCACCGAAGCGCTGGCCACCGAACTGCGCCTTACCACCCAGCGGCTGCTGCGTGATCATGGAGTACGGTCCGGTCGAACGGGCGTGGATCTTGTCGTCGACCAGGTGGTGCAGCTTCAGGATGTACATGTAGCCCACGGACACCTGGTCCGGGAAGGGCTGTCCGGAACGGCCATCGAACAGATGGGCCTTGCCGGAGTTGCCGATCAGGCGATTGCCGTCCCGGGTGGCGTTGGTGTGATCCAGCAATCCGCGGATCTCGTCCTCCTCGGCACCGTCGAACACCGGGGTGGCGACGGTCGTGGGACCGGATTCACGGGGCAGGTTGGGCAGTTCCTTCACCCAGTCCGGTTCGCCCTCGATCTTCCAGCCTTGCTTCGCGGCCCAGCCGAGGTGGATTTCCAACACCTGTCCGACGTTCATGCGGCCGGGGACACCCAACGGGTTCAAGACGATGTCGACCGGGGTGCCGTCCTCCATGAACGGCATGTCCTCGACCGGCAGGATCTTGGAGATGACGCCCTTGTTGCCGTGGCGTCCGGCCAGCTTGTCACCGTCGGCGATCTTGCGCTTCTGGGCCACGTAGACGCGGACCAGCTGGTTCACGCCCGGGGGCAGCTCGTCGTCGTTGTCGCGTTCGAAGATCCGGACACCGATGACGGTGCCTGATTCACCGTGGGGAACCTTCAGGGAGGTGTCACGCACTTCGCGGGACTTCTCGCCGAAGATGGCCCGCAGCAAACGCTCCTCCGGGGTCAGTTCCGTTTCGCCCTTGGGGGTGACACGGCCGACCAGGATGTCGCCGGCCTCGACCTCGGCACCGATGTGGATGATGCCGCGTTCGTCGAGCTGACCCAGGATCTCCTCGGAGACGTTCGGGATATCGCGCGTGACTTCCTCGGCACCAAGCTTGGTGTCGCGGGCATCGACCTCGTGCTCCTCGATGTGGATGGAGGTCATCACGTCTTCGGAAACCATGCGCTGGGACATGATGATGGCGTCCTCGAAGTTATGTCCTTCCCAGGACATGAAGGCCACCAGCAGGTTCTTGCCCAAGGCCAGCTCACCGTTGTCGGTGGACGGCCCGTCGGCAATGATCGACTGGTATTCCAGACGCTCACCCTCGGAGACCCGCACCCGCTGGTTGTAGGCGTTGCCGTGGTTTGACCGGGCGAACTTCATGATCGGGTAGGCCGAGTCGGTGCCGTCGTCGTTCATGACGGTGACCAGATCCGCGGACACCTCGGTGACCACACCCGGCTTGGCAGCGGTGATGGAGTCGCCGGCGTCGACCGCCACGTACTTCTCCATGCCGGTACCGACCAACGGGGCTTCCGAAGCCAGCAGCGGCACGGCCTGGCGCTGCATGTTCGCGCCCATGAGGGCACGGTTGGCGTCGTCGTGCTCCAGGAACGGGATCAGCGCGGTGGCCGCGGAGACCATCTGGCGCGGAGAAACGTCCATGTAGTCGATTTCGGCCGGCTCCACGAGCACGGGCTCGCCGCCGCCGCCACGCTCACGGCAGAGGACCAGGTCCTCGGCGAAGCGCAGGTCATCGGTCATCGGGGCATTCGCCTGCGCGATGATGCTTTCGAGTTCCTCGTCGGCGGTCAGGTAGTCGACCTGATCGGTGACCTGGCCGTTGACGACCTTGCGGTACGGGGACTCGATGAAACCGAAGTTGTTGATGCGGGCGTACGTCGCCAGCGAACCGATGAGGCCGATGTTCGGGCCTTCAGGGGTTTCGATGGGGCACATGCGGCCGTAGTGCGAGGGGTGGACGTCACGGACTTCCATGCCGGCACGGTCACGGGACAGACCACCCGGGCCCAGCGCGGACAGGCGACGCTTGTGCGTCAGTCCGGCGAGCGGGTTGTTCTGGTCCATGAACTGCGAGAGCTGGGAGGTTCCGAAGAACTCCTTGATCGCTGCGACCACGGGCCGGATGTTGATCAGCGTCTGCGGCGTGATGGCCTCGACGTCCTGCGTGGTCATCCGTTCACGGACGACGCGCTCCATGCGGGAGAGCCCGGTGCGGACCTGGTTCTCGATGAGCTCACCGACGGCGCGGATACGACGGTTGCCGAAGTGGTCGATGTCATCGACCTCGACGCGGACGTCGACGTTGGCACCCTTGCGAACGCCCGGGACGGTCGCTTCACCGGCGTGCAGCGCAACGAGGAACTTGATCATCGCGACGATGTCATCGTTGTTCAGCACCGATGCGTCGGGGGCGTCCAGCGGGGTCTCGACTCCGAGCTTGTGGTTGATCTTGTAGCGGCCGACCTTGGCCAGATCGTAGCGCTTGGAGTTGAAGTAGAGGTTGTCGAGCAGCGCTTCGGCGGCATCGACCGTCGGCGGCTCGCCCGGGCGCAGCTTGCGGTAGATGTCCAGCAGCGCCTCCTCCTTGGTTTCCGTCGCGTCCTTCTCCAGGGTCGTGCGGATGGAGTCGTACTGGCCGAACTCCTCGAGGATGCGCCCTTCGGTCCAGCCGAGGGCCTTGAGCAGCACGGTCACGGACTGCTTGCGCTTGCGGTCCAGCCGGACGCCGACCTGGTCGCGCTTGTCGATTTCGAGCTCGAACCAGGCACCACGGGACGGGATGATCTTCGCCGTGAAGATGTCCTTGTCACTGGTCTTGTCCGGGGTGCGCTCGAAGTAGGCGCCCGGGGAACGAACCAGCTGGGAGACCACGACACGCTCGGTGCCGTTGATGATGAAGGTGCCCTTGCCGGTCATCAGCGGGAAGTCGCCCATGAACACGGTCTGCTGCTTGATCTCACCCGTGTTGTTGTTCATGAACTCGGCCTTGACGTACAGCGGCGCGGCGAACGTGGCATCGCGGTCCTTGCACTCGGCTTCGGTGTACTTCGGGTCCGCGAACTCCGGCTCCGAGAAACTCAGGGACATGGTGCCCTGGAAGTCCTCGATCGGGGAGATTTCTTCGAAGATCTCTGCCAGGCCCGACGTGTCGGCGACACTGGTGATGCCTTCGGCACGCGCCGTCTCCAGACGGGTCTTCCAGTTGTCGTTGCCGACGAGCCAATCAAAGCTCTCCACCTGCAATGCCAGCAGGTTCGGCACATCCAGTGGTTCGTGGATCTTTGCGAATGAAATTCGGCCGGCCGCTTCCGCGGTACGGGCCGAACTAGCGGTTTGATGATTTGAGGTGCTCGAGGCGACCAAGAGGGATCCTTCCACAGACCGTCAGGTTTCCGGCGCCAACCCCGCCCGGGATGAGGAACCCGGAACACCACCGAACATCGGGCCCACCGCTATATGAAGGCCGATTGGAAAGAGGGAAGACGCAAAGATCCACAGTACACGCCCACGGAGAATCTGTCTACCATACTAGATGCGCGGAGAAAATGCCCGTAGGCGGGAAAAAAATTTCCCTTCCCCCGCCACCGACGTTCGAGCCCTCCGGCCCCGTGGACCGGCACGGCCCGCTTTGGTCTTTATGCTCCACGTCACGATAATTGAACATGAAGTAGTCCCCCAGCGAAAGCGAGCACCACCATGTCCGATCCCCGTGAGGCCGTCCTCGTTTCAGGAGCACGGACCCCCTTTGCCCGGCTCAAGGGCCAGCTTGCGGGCTTCACTGCCGTGGAGCTTGGTGCCGCCGCCATCACCGGAGCCCTGGAGAAGGCCGGCGTCCCGGCCGCCGATGTGCAGTCGGTGATCATGGGACATGTCGTCCAGGCCGGCTGTGGACAGAACCCTGCGCGCCAGTCCTCGATCAAGGCGGGTATCGGCTGGGATGTTCCGACCGTGACCATCAACAAGGTCTGCCTTTCGGGCCTGGCCGCCATCACCGATGCCGCCCGCCTGGTGCGTCTGGGCGAAGCCGACGTCGTCATCGCCGGCGGGCAAGAATCGATGACCAATGCCCCGCACATCCTGCCGGGCAGCCGCAAGGGATGGAATTACGGCAGTTTCACAGCCATCGACTCCGTCGACCACGACGGCCTGACCGATGCCTTCGACGGGCAGTCCATGGGGGTGAGTACCGAAACCAGGAACGGCGAACTCGGGATCGACCGCGCCTCACAGGACGAGGTCGCTGCCGCCTCACACACCCGGGCGGCAGCGGCACGCGAGGCCGGGGTCTTCGATGAGGAGATCCTGTCGCTCTCCGTACCGCAGCGCAAGGGCGATCCACTGACGGTCGATGCCGATGAGGGAATTCGCCCGGACACCACGGCCCAGAAGCTCGGGGGCCTGCGCTCCGCGTTCGCGAAGGAGGGCACCATCACCGCAGGGAACTCCTCCCCGCTCTCCGACGGGGCCGCGGCCGTCGTCGTGACTTCGCGCGAATACGCCCAAAGCCACGGGCTGCAGGTCCTGGCGGTCATCGGCGCGCCGGGGCAGGTGGCAGGTCCCGACACCTCACTGCATTCGCAGCCGTCGAATGCCATCAAGTCCGCACTGGGCACGGCAGGCTGGGCGGTATCGGATCTGGACTTCATTGAAATCAACGAGGCCTTCGGTTCGGTCGCCTGCCAGTCGCTGAAGGACCTGGACTACCCCTTGGAGAAGACCAACCTCCACGGTGGCGCCATCGCCCTGGGCCATCCCATCGGCGCTTCGGGGGCCCGCCTGGCCTTGCATGCGGCCCTGGAGCTGCAACGTCGGGGCTCCGGCAAGGCTGCGGTCAGCCTCTGTGGCGGCGGGGGCCAGGGCGAGGCCCTCCTGCTCTTCCGCGAGGGCTGATCCGGCAGGGGCACCGCCCGAACGAGGCGGAAGTGAGCGGTCCGCGGCTGGTTGCCGCGGACCGCTCCTTGGTTTCCGCCCACTGCCCCGACGTGGCCCGCCGCCGGCCGGATCATGGCGCACGGCCCCGGCGGCTAGAGTCCCCGGGTGATGCCTCCCTGGTTATGGGGAACCGCCCGGGCGGCCGGCCGCCTGCGGTCATCGACTCGACTGACGCGTTCGGCGAACCCGCGGCCCCTCCGCCCTAGGGAGGTCAAGGTATCGACCCCGCTGGTGACCGCCCGACCGAGGCGGCGGCCCAGGGTCTGCTCGACGAAGCGGTAGACCAGGTAGGCGCCGGCCGCGGCGGCGCCGATGGCGATCATCAGCACCACGGGCCGGGGCAGGTGGCCGCTGAGCTGGTCGATGATCCACCACCCCCAGATCTCATGGAGGAGGTAGATCGGATAGGTCAGCGCCCCGGCCAACGCAAGGCCCGGAAGGTTGACCCTGCTCAAGGGCGTGAGGGTCAGCAAGGCAATCACGACGAAGATTCCGACGACAATGCCCCAATAGGCCTGTTCCGGGATGGCGTAACCGACCAGGCTGGTGGCTTCCTCGGTCCCCTTCTTCCCGGTCCATGCAGCGGCCTGGACCACGTTCAGCCCCAGGGCCGCCCACCGCCACGGGGTATGCCCGAAACGGTAGATCAGGAACAGGCAGATGCCGCCGGCGAAGAGGGCAGCGTGTTCGGGGATCAGTGCCTGCCGGACGAAGTTGCTGGGAATCAGTGGCGCCAAAAACCCGAGTAGCGGCCAGACGACGGCGAAGGCCAGGATCCGCCGGCAGGTCACCCACCCCAGCATCATCAATAGCAGGACCAGCCCATAGAAGCGCATCTCGGCCCAGAGCGTCCAATAGACGCCGTCGACGTAGGGGACGTTGAAGCCGCGCTGCATCATCGTCAGGTTCACGGCCCAGTCGGAGAACGTCAGTCGCTTGCCCATCACGGGCCAGATGAAGAAGATCAACACCCCGGTGGCAAGCACGGCCACCCAGTAGGCAGGAAAGAGCCGGCCGACGCGTGAACCGATGAATTGTGCCGGTCGCTTGCCGTAGGCGGAGAGCAGGATGACGAAACCGCTGATGACGAAGAACAGCTGGACGCCCATGTTCCCGAACACCGTGAGGCGGGACAGGTATGGCCAGGCGGCTTTGGCCGGTTCGACGCCCCAGTACCCGTGGTGCCATGCGGTGTAGTGGTAGAGGATGACCCCCACCGCGGCAACCAGGCGCAACCCGTCCAGCAGGGCCATGCGCCCTTTTCCGCGCGGAGGGCGGGATGGGGTGGCCGTGGAAGCGGAGGTCCCGGACGCCGTGGTGTCCGTCCCCGCAGGGGCAGGCTGCTGGAGTGTCGTCGTGCCGTGTTCCATGCCATGCACTCCCGTCATCGCTTGCCTGCGTTATCAAGTCGTTACCTGACACGCTAGCAAAGCGAGGACTTTCGCATTCAAGAATGTGATCGGCATCACAGTGGTGGCCCGTCGTGCCCACCGGTTAAACAGCGCGGCCCCGCCCACCTGATCGGTGGACGGGGCCGCGCCCGTGTTGCCTGTCTGCTACTTGAGCGTGACGGCAGCGCCGGCGGCCTCGAGGGCCTCCTTGGCCTTGTCGGCAACATCCTTGGATGCGCCTTCCAGGACGGCCTTCGGGGCGCCGTCGACGAGGTCCTTGGCTTCCTTCAGACCCAGTGAGGTCAGTGCGCGGACCTCCTTGATGACTGCGATCTTCTTGTCGCCGGGGCCTTCGAGGATGACGTCGAATTCGGTCTGCTCCTCGGCAGCCTCTTCGGCACCGCCGGCCGGACCGGCAACGGCAACGGCCGCGGCGGTGACGTCGAAGGTCTCTTCGAAGGTCTTAACGAACTCGGAGAGCTCGACGATGGTCATTTCCTTGAAGGCCTCAAGGAGCTCTTCAGTGCTGAGCTTCGCCATGATGTGGCGTCCTTTCAGTGGGGCGGCACGCTGGGGTGCCACGAGATTTTCGGTGGTTTGAAGGGCCCTTAGGCTTCTTCGGTGGCAGCGTCGGCAGCAGGTGCTTCCTCGGCCTCGGCGGCAGGAGCTTCGGCCGGAGCCGAGGCTGCACCACCTTCTTCATGCTTGGCGCGCAGGGCGTCGATGGTGCGGACTGCGGCCGAAGCCGGCGCCTGCAGGACACCGGCGATGCGGGCCAGCTGGTGTTCGCGGGACTGGAGCGCACCGAATGCGACCACCTGGGCCGCGTCCATGGACGCACCTTCGAAGTAGCCGGACTTGACGACCAGCTTCTCGTTGGACTTCGCGAAATCCGTCAGACTCTTGGTCGCGGCCACTGCATCGCCCTTGATGAAGGCGATGGCGGTCGGGCCGGCAAGCTGGCCATCGAACGAATCGATGCCTGCTTCCTTGGCTGCGATGCCCGTCAGGGTGTTCTTCACAACCGAGAACTTGGTGTCTTCACCAAGCGCACGGCGCAACTCCTGGAGCTGTGCAACGCTGAGCCCACGGTATTCGGTCAGGACAGCGGCACTCGACTCCTTGAAGTCGTTGATGATTTCCTGAACAGCTGAAATCTTGATTTGCGTTGCCATAACCCTCCTTCCGGGGATTGTTTACGAGTCGGTCTGACCGGTCCACGAGCCCGGAAGGGCTGGCATAAAAAACGCCCCGCGCAGATGCACGGGGCTTCAACTTCCTGACGACGGGTCGAGCGGGAAGGAAAGTCTTCGTTCACCTGCGTAGGCCGCCCATTAGCTGGGACTTTCGGATGGTTTCCCATGCTGGCACGGGGCACCACCGACCGACGGTCTTTGGTTCCCTTAGTTTATCCGCAGACGGGCCGCAGTTCCAAATCGACTCCGGGGACGCCTTCGAGATCACGAAGGCGCCCCCGGAGGGATCAGCGCAGCAGACTGATGAGGATTCCGCCGACGGCCACGATGCCGGCGATGACCACGAAGACGTTGGAGGCCCTCCCCCGGAACCGGGCCAGGGCCGGAACCCTATGAATTGCATACATCGGCATCAGGTAGAGCACCGCGGCGATCACGGGGCCGGCCAACGACTCGATCAATGCCAGAATGCTCGGATTGAGGATTCCCGCCACCCAGGTGGTCACGATGAGGAAGACACTCACCCCGATCTTCAGGGTCCGGTCACTGAGGCGTTTCTCGGCCGGGTCCACCATGGTCCTCACGATCGCGGTGGCCCCTTCCGCGGCGCCCAGCCAGTGCCCGAAGAAGGAGGAGGCGATGGCGGCAATGGCCACTGCGGGGCCCAGCCAGGCAATGATGGGCATGTCCATGACATTGGCCAGGTGCGAGAGCACGGGCAGGTTCGCGTCCTTGGCGTCCTGCAGCCCCTCGGGGCCCAGCGCCAGGACGCAGGACCAGACGAAGCCCATCGTGAAGACGACCAGGAGGGTGGCGACCACGCGGAGGATCGATGAGACCTTGTCCACCGACCCCGCCCCGTAGCGCTCCCGCAGCGAGACGGAGAACTGTGAGATCGCCGGGGAATGGTTGAACGAGAAGACCAGGACCGGGATCATCAGCCACAGCGACATGGCGAAGTCGCCGGCTGCGGGGAAGGCACCGAATCCTTCGAAGGACCAGGAGGGAATGAGCAGGAGGGTGACCACCAACAGCACGGCGATCAACGGATAGACCAGCCACTGGGTGACGACCAGCATGACCTTCTTCCCGGCCACCATGACCGAGGACATCAACAGGATCAGCACCCCGGCCAGGACCCAGCGGGGCCACGGCTCCAGGCCGAGTTGATGGACCATCAGGCTTTCCACCGTATTGGTGATGCCCACCCCGTAGATCAGCACGATGGGATAGATCGCCAGGAAGTACAGGATCGTCACCACGCGCCCGGCGTTCTCTCCGAAGTAGTTCCGCACCACCCCGGTGATGTCCTGGCCGGGGTTCGGTGAGGCGCAGACGATGCGTGAGAGCGCCCGGTGGGAGAAGTAGGTCATCGGCCAGATCAACAACGTGGCGATGAGCAGCGGCCACAGCCCTCCCAGACCTGCGTTCATCGGCAGGAAGAGGATCCCGGCACCCACTGCCGTGCCGAAGAGTCCGAGGGTCCAGCTGGTGTCGAACCGGTTCCACGCCGGGAGGGCCCCCTGTCTGGTGGAGGTCGATTCCCCGGATGGCAGGGGTGGTTGGCTCGATGGCATGGCAGGCTCCTCCATTGGGGCTCTTCGGCGTCTGGCTTGGAGCCCCGGGGACCAGCAGTCCCCGTGCCGCACGGTCACCAGGGGTGTTGGTCAAGGAACTCCGCCCAGGGGCCAGGGGGTTTTCCCCATCCGGCGCCGTGGGACTACGGGACCCCGACGATGCTGCTGTGCTGATCCACCGAGGACTCCGATTCCATCATCCCCCAGGGCGGGTCCCGAGCGCCATTCGGTCGTTCGGCCATGCCGGGTCCCCGGTCCTGGCCCATTCGCCTTCCATCATGGACGGCGAGAACCCCAGGGCCTCGTTGACCCGGAGCATGTAGGAATTCTCCGCGGCGTTCCAGGTGTAGATGCGGTCGACCCGCGGCAGGGCCTGCAGCAGCCGCCGGTGGTTGGATGCCTTGATCCGCAGGCCGAGCCGGTGGCCCCGATGCTCCGGAAGCACCAGCGTCCCCTCCTGGAAAGCGAGGTGGTCCTGGCCGTTGAACACCACCAGTTCGGTATAGGCGACCAGGTGTCCACTGGCGAGTTCACGGGCCACGGTGACCACCGAGGTGGTCCCCTGGTTCCGTCGCCGGGCCTCCATGGTGCGCAGTCGCGGGCCATCCCACCGTGAGGGTTCGAAGCTCAGCCCGCCGGCCGGAGGGTCGGTATCCATACGCTCGATGATCCGGCAGTAGTCGGCCACGTCGTCGTCCGGCACCGGCCCCGTCCACGATTCGAGGACATAGCCGGTCCCGGAGGCGGAGGCCCGCTCCTCCAGGGACGCCAGGGCCGCGTCATCATCGATTCCGATCCCGGCCCTGCTGCCACGGTCCACCAGTCCCAGGGTGAAGCCGTGTCGATGGGCGAAGGCGGGCCCGGGCGCGTCCAGGCTAATCCATCCGGCCCCGGAGTCAGGTCGCAGCACCCCCTCCACGGGCCGATCCGCTGCTTCTTCACCACCATGGTCCAGCGAGACGCCGGTATAGAGGTTCAGTACGGTGCGCCCCCGTTCCAGACACCGGTCGGCCACCCGACGGAGCAGCCGGCTGCCCACCCCTTGGCGCCGCCACCGCGTGGCCACGACCAGGTCGACGTCGGCCGACTGGCGGTTTTCGGCCGAGGGCAGGAAGACCACGGCCGCGCCGATGATCTCCGCTTCCGGGCCCTGCCCCCGGCGGGCCACCTGAATCAGGTGCCGGCCGTAGGCACTGGGTTGGATCCGGGCGATTTCCACGGAATCGCCGGTCACGAGGTCATCATGTCCGAGCTCTTCGATCCCGGCCTGCCGAAAGAGCCCCCGGATGGTGGAGAACGCCGCCCCGCCGGGGCCGTCCAGGGTGGTCGGGATGGCTAGTTCCTGCAGCGTGGTTGGTTCTGGCATGGCGGCCTTCCGCTGGCGCTCCGTGTGGCAGACACCTGCGTCGAACCACTGATTGGTACTTGTCAATCAATAGTCTAGCCATCCATGGTCCCCCGGGTAAAGACAAGGAACCCCCGCACCCTTCGGTGCGGGGGTTCCTTGTTTCCCCTGCAGGGGAGGCCTCTGCCGTTTAGGCGTCGGCGATGACCTTGGTCACGTTCGGGTCCACCGGGATGCCGGGGCCGAAGGTGGTGGCCACGGTCGCCTTCGAGATGTACCGGCCCTTGGAAGCCGAGGGCTTCAGGCGCAGGACCTCATCGAGGGCTGCTGCGTAGTTCTCCGCCAGCTTCTCGGCGTCGAAGGACACCTTGCCGATGATGAAGTGCAGGTTGGAGTGCTTGTCGACGCGGAAGTCGATCTTGCCGCCCTTGATGTCGGTGACGGCCTTGGCGACATCCATGGTCACGGTGCCGGTCTTCGGGTTCGGCATCAGGTTACGCGGGCCCAGGACCTTGCCCAGACGTCCGACCTTGCCCATCAGGTCAGGGGTTGCCACGGCGGCATCGAAGTCGGTCCAACCGCCCTGGATCTTTTCGATCAGGTCGTCGGAGCCCACGAAGTCGGCGCCGGCGGCAATGGCTGCTTCAGCCTTGTCGCCGTTGGCGAAGACCAGCACGCGGGCGGTCTTGCCGGTGCCGTGCGGCAGGTTGACGGTGCCGCGGACCATCTGGTCGGCCTTGCGGGGATCGACGCCCAGGCGGAAGGCGACCTCCACGGTCGAGTCCGTCTTGGGTGAGCCGGTCTCCTTGGCCAGGGCGATGGCCTCGATCGGGGAGTACAGGTTGTCGCCATCGATCTTGGCGGCGGCCGCCTGGAATGCTTTGCTGCGCTTTGCCATCTGCTTGTTCTCCTTATGCAGTCGTGGTCATTCGTGGATCGCGCTGGACCCTGCCACTACGACGCCGGTGGCTGCCACCGGAGGGGGCTTCCGACGTCGTTCTTTGATGTTTGGTGGGTGTTGCCGCCGGGAGGCGGAAACGGTCGGGCGGTCTTAGCCCTCGACGGTGATGCCCATGGAGCGGGCGGTTCCGGCGACGATCTTGGCGGCGGCCTGAATGTTGTTGGCGTTCAGGTCCTCCATCTTGGTGTTGGCGATCTCGTCGACCTGTGCGGCGGAGAGCTTGCCCACCTTGTCGATGTGCGGGGTGGACGAGCCCTTGGCGACGCCCGCAGCCTTCTTGATGAGCTCGGCAGCCGGCGGCGTCTTGGTGATGAAGGTGAAGGAACGGTCTTCATAGACCGTGATCTCCACCGGGATGACGTTGCCGCGCTGGGATTCCGTGGCGGCGTTGTACGCCTTGCAGAACTCCATGATGTTCACGCCGTGCTGACCAAGTGCCGGACCGATCGGCGGGGCCGGGTTGGCGGCACCTGCCTGGATCTGCAGCTTGATGAGGCCGGAAACCTTTTTCTTCTTCGGGGCCATATCGGGACCTTCTTCTCATTGCGTTTCCCGCGGAACACAGGAGCGTGTCCCGGGGTGGTGGCCGCCGTGGCGCGGCGGCCTGGTCGTTTCCAGCGGCGGAAAGCGGCCGCACTGGGAACGAAGTCTTCGGTGATCCCTACTGGATCTTGGTGACCTGGCTGAACGACAGCGTCACCGGGGTCTCGCGTTCGAAGATCGACACGAGGACCACGAGTTGCTGGGACTCGAGCTTGATCTCGCTGATCGTCGCCGGCAGGGTCTCGAACGGCCCGTCGTTGACGGTCACCGACTCCCCGACGGTGAAATCGACGTTGACCTCGGTGAACGGGGCGCGTCCCGGCTTCGAGGAGCCGCCTTCCTGGGCAGGTTCCTCGCTCACGATGGTGTGCTCGAGCATCGAGAACACCTCGTCCAGGCTCAACGGCGTCGGATCATGGGCGTTGCCCACGAAACCGGTGACGCCGGGGGTGTGGCGCACGGTGCCCCATGATTCGTCGGTCAGTTCCATGCGCACCAGCACGTAGCCGGGGATGCGCACGCGGCGGACGATCTTGCGGGTCGTGTTCTTGATCTCCACGACTTCTTCCATGGGGACCTGGATCTCGTAGATGAAATCCTCCATGCCCAGGGTCTGGGCGCGGGTCTCCAGGTTCACCTTCACGCGGTTCTCGTAGCCGGCGTAGGAATGGATGACATACCAGTCACCGGGCTGGCGGCGCAGCTTGGTCCGGTACTCCTCCTTGGCGGCCGCGACGGCCTCCTCGGGGGTCAACTCGGGAGCCTCGGCTTCCGCCTCGTCCTCGTCCGGGGTGGTGGCTTCGTCGGCGGTGGAGGCGTCGTCCGCGGTTTCCTCGGACGCCTCGGCGGCCGGGGTCTGTTCCGAAACGACGGAATCGACCGGCGCCTCTACGGCGTCGGCCTCGGTTGCCTGCTCAACGGCGTCGTCGTTGGCCTGCGGTTCGAGTTCCTGCTCGGACACTGCGGTTCCTGCTTTCTTTGACTGGTAAACCAGAACATTTCATCGTGGCTGGGCCGAGGGATGCCGACGTCGCCCTTATTCAAGGATGTCGGCAGCCGCTACTGCTCCGGTGGGTTGGTGAAGACCAGGATCGCGCCGTTTCCGAACAACAGGTCCAGCCCGCTGACGATCAGCATCACCAGGATCACGAAGCCCAGAACGGTCAGCGTGTAGTTCACCAACTCGCTACGGGTCGGGGTGACGACCTTCTTCAGCTCGGAAATGACCTGGCGGAAGAACAAGGCGATACGCGCAAAGAAACCGCCCTTGGCGGGCTTGCCGCCTCGGGGGGAGCCCGTGGAGCGTCCCGTTGTTGCTTCGGTCACTGTGCCTCGATTCGAGTTCTTCGCATCTTGAAACGATCACGGTGCACCGCGGCCTGTCGGCCGCAACACACCGTGACGTGGATTTCGCCGAGCCCCCACATGAACCATGTGGGTTGCCACTGCGCAGGGCAGACAGGACTCGAACCTGCAACCTGCGGTTTTGGAGACCGCTGCGCTACCAATTGCGCCACTACCCTTCGGATTGGTCGTCCGTCCCGCCGTGGTGGCCCTTCAAGCACACCGCGTCGAGGCGTATTCCAACACCGAGGGAACAGTCTACGCATTCACCACCCACAAGTCGAACCGGATTTGTGCCGCGGACCCGCCGGATTGGCCTGCTTCCGTAGGCCTGCCGACGCATTCTGTGCTGCCCGGCGGAGCGCGGCTAAGCTGGAATCAGCTAGGCCCCACGCCCCCGACCCCAGGAAGCGAACCCATGTCACGCATTTCCCGACGCATCGGATCGATTGCCGAATCAGCCACGCTCGCCGTGGACGCCAAGGCCAAGGCGCTCAAGGCCGCCGGACGTCCCGTGATCGGATTCGGTGCCGGCGAACCCGACTTCCCGACCCCCGACTATGTCGTGGAGGCCGCGGTCACCGCCGCACGCAACCCACGATTCCACCGCTACTCCCCCGCTTCGGGACTGCCCGAGTTGAAGTCCGCCATCGCCGCGAAGACCCTGCGGGATTCCGGCTACGCCGTGGAGGACTCCCAGGTGCTGGTCACCAATGGCGGCAAGCAGGCGGTCTACAACACCTTCGCGACCCTGCTGGATCCGGGGGACGAGGTCATCGTCCCCACCCCCTATTGGACGACCTACCCCGAAGCGATCCGCCTGGCCGGCGGCGTTCCGGTGGAGGTCTTCGCCGGCCCCGAGCAGGGCTACCTGGTCACGACAGAGCAGCTCGAGGCCGCCGTGACCGAACGCACCAAGATCCTGGTGTTCGTCTCCCCCTCCAACCCGACCGGTGCCGTCTACCCGCCGGAAATGGTCGCCGAGATCGGCCGGTGGGCCGCCGAGAAGGGCCTGTGGGTCGTCACCGACGAGATCTACGAACATCTGACCTACGACGATGCGAAGTTCACCTCGATCGCCACGGCGGCCCCGGAACTAGGCGACCGGGTCGTCATCCTCAACGGCGTGGCCAAGACCTACGCGATGACCGGCTGGCGGGTCGGCTGGATGATCGGCCCGACGGACGTCATCAAGGCGGCCACCAACCTGCAGTCCCATGCGACGTCGAATGTCGCCAACGTCCCGCAGATGGCCGCCCTGGCTGCCGTATCCGGCCCGTTGGACGCCGTCGACGAGATGCGCACCGCCTTCGACCGTCGACGCAAGGCCATCGTCGCGGGGCTCAATGCCATCGACGGGGTGGAATGCCCCACCCCGAAGGGCGCCTTCTACGTCTACGCCGACGTCCGTGCCCTCCTGGGCCGGGAGATCGACGGGGTCCGCCCGCAGACGTCGGCCGAACTCGCGGCACTGATCCTGGAAAAGGCAGAAGTGGCGGTGGTCCCCGGTGAGGCCTTCGGACCTTCGGGCTTCCTGCGTCTGTCCTACGCGCTCGGTGATGAGGACCTCGCCGAAGGCATCGGCCGGATCGCCGAGCTGCTGGGCCGGGCTTCCTAGAAGCCGTGACCACCCGGTGGGGCGCCGGGCCGTGGGTCAGAGGATCCGGCGGTCCACGGCCCATCGGGTGAGTTCATGCCGGTTGGACAGCTGCAGCTTGCGCAGGACCTTGGAGACATGGGTTTCAACGGTCTTCACCGAGATGAACAGCTCCTTGGCCACTTCCTTATAGGTGTAGCCGCGGGCGATGAGGCGCATGACCTCCAATTCCCGGGCGGACAGCAGGTCCAGCTCGTCCTCGGCGCTGACCCCGGCCTGGGTCCCGAAGGCGTCCAGGACGAAACCCGCCAGCCGCGGGGAGAACACCGCGTCCCCTGCCGACACCCGGATCACGGCATCGGAGATCTCGGCCCCCGAAATGGATTTGGTCACGTAGCCGCGCGCCCCGGCCCGGATGACGGTCACCACGTCCTCGGCCGCATCCGAGACGCTCAGCGCCAGGAAGCGCACGTCGGCCAATAATGCGGTGCATCCGGCCAACACCTCGGCACCGCCGCCGCCACGGCCTCCGGGCAGGTGCACATCAAGCAGGACGACGTCGGGGCGTTGTGCGGTGACGATCCTGATGGCTTCTTCCACGGTGGCGGCCTCCCCGACCACCTGGAGCCGATCGTCCAGATCGGATTTCAGTCCGGAACGGAAGATTGCGTGGTCATCGACCACCACGACCCTGGTCCGCCGCGCTGCCGCGGCCGGTTCGAGCGTATTCACCGGTTCGACTCCTCGTTTGGTTCATGCTTCATGGACAGGTGCACCTCGGTGCCCCCGGTATTGCTGGAAATGGTGGCGGTCCCGCCGTTGCGCTGCATGCGCCCGATGATCGATTCGCGGACCCCCAGGCGGTCCTGCTCCAGGGCCTCCGGATCAAACCCCGTTCCGCGATCGCGGATGAAGACATCGATTCCTTCCGGGGAGGCTTCCACGTAGACGGCCACGGTCCCGCCGGCATGCTTGGCCGCATTGAGCATGGCTTCACGGGCGGCCTGCACCACGGCGTCGTGCCCTTCAAGGCCCTCGAGGTCCCCGACGGCGACCACCTCGATCACCGCGTCATGGGACTCCTCAAGCCGGGCCGCTTCAGCCCGGATGTCCGCGCAGATGCCCCCTGCCGCCGCCGGGGCCTCCCGGTAGAGCCATTGACGTAGTTCCCGTTCCTGGGCCCTGGCCAGGCGAAGAACCTGGGCCTCGTCACCGGCGCGCATCTGGATCAGGGCCAGGGTCTGCAGGACCGAATCGTGCAGGTGCGCGGCGATCTCTGCCCGTTCCCCCACCCGAACCCTATTCGCCCGCTCGGATTCGTAGTCCCGCCAGAACCTGAGCCCCCACGGGGCGAGGACCAGCAGGATCCCGGCCAGGACGATGACGGCGACGAAAACCCCGTTCCACAGCGACTCAAGACTCACCGCCCCCGAGACCAGGAAGATCAGCCCCAGGACGACCAGTGCGACGCCTCCCACCAGACGCACCATTCCGGCGGCGCGTTCGGCCCCGGCGGCCTTGCGCAGCCCACGCCGCCGGCCCGCGTCGAGCTGCAACCAGGCCAGGACGGCACCGGCGATGATCAGCACGGCCGGCCAGATCAGCCCCCAGGCCACGGCCAGGCCCTGCATCTGGGCGAAGAGCAACACGCTCAGCAGCAGCAGGCCCGCGCCGGCGAGGACCTGGCGCCCTGCCAGGCCCCCCAGCCGCAGGGACCACCGGCCCCCCGCCCCCGAGGTCGAGGCGGCGCCCGGAGCCGCGGGCCCCTGCCGCTGCGTTCCGGGGACAGCCCCGGCATCGGCGGCCAGGGCGATGGGGCCTCCGGCGCGGGAACGCTCGGCCTCCTCCAGGGCGTCTTCACGGGACGGGACCATGACCCACAGCCAGCCGTACAGCACGATCCCGGCCCCGGCGAACACGGTCAGCAGGACCATCCCGATGCGGATGTTGCGCACGGGGTGGTTCAGGTGGACCGCCAATCCGGCGCAGACTCCTCCCAGGACGCGCGGTTCGGCACGCACCAGGGGTGGGCGGCTGCGCGTTTCGGTCATGACCCCATACAAACATGCCCGGACCCGTTCACCACTCCCGCTCAGGGGAATGGGGGGAAGGATCAGGGGGCGTTCAGGGCAGACCCCGATGGTGGCGGGAGCCCCGACGGGCAAGGATGGAAGCATGAATCACGCACCTGTAGAAAATTCCTTCTTCCGCTGGCTCCGGGGGCTGGGCGTCGAGCGCGGTGAACACCACTGGATCGGTGGTGTCTCCTCCGGGCTGGGACGACGCTTCGGCATCGACCCCGCACTGTCCCGCGGCCTGTTGTTGATCGTCGTCGTCTTCTCCGGCGTCGGGCTCCTGCTCTACGGGCTGGCCTGGGCCCTGCTGCCCGACTCCGAGGGGCGCATCCACCTCCAGCAGGCAGGACGCGGCCACTGGAGCAGCGGGATGACCGGGTCGCTGATCTTCGTGGTCATCGGGGTCGTCAACGGGCCCTCCTTCCTGGGCGGCTGGCGATTCGACCCCGGCAACTCCTGGTGGAGCAGCCTCATCTGGACCGCCATCTGGGTGGGCGCCATCATCTGGTTCTTCTCCACCCGGTCCACCCGTCGGGAGAACCGCCTCAACCGGCAAGGCCCCCCGGCCGGCCACGGGCCGGAGGGGACCACCCTTGACCCGGAAGCCCCGCGGGCTTCCTCCATGCCTCCCGCAGGCCCGGACACCCCGGGTTCTGCCGCCCCGTCAATGGCTGCGGGTCCCGCCCAGCCCGGAAAGGCTCCCATGACCACCACACCCCCACCCCGCCCGGTCCGGGCCCGCCCGGCCCTTCCCGGCCACACCGTCGCGATCCTGCTGGGCGTGGCCGTGCTGGTCGCCGGGTCCGTCATCCTCACCGCGATGAACGGGATCCTGGACTACGGGGGGCGCGAGGTCACCGTGGCCCTGGCCGCCGCATTGACCGTGTTGGGCGCCGGCCTGGTTGGCGCCGCCCTGCGCTCGCTACGCGGAGGGGCGCTGACCGGATTCACGATCGCGTTGCTCGTCCCCACCCTGCTGGTCAGCGGACTCGGGGCCCAATATGCTCCGAGCGTCAACTGGCCCGGGCCGGTCGTGCAACGGTCGGGCCAGGAGTACACCTACGTCTTCAACAACGGGACCCTTGACCTGACTCCGTACGGGAACGACATGAAGGAGGACACCAAGCTGTCGGTGACCAACGTCTTCAGCAACCTGAAGATCGTCATCCCGGAGGACGTCCCGGTGAAGATCACCGCCGACTCGGCCTTCTATTCGCTCCAGGTGCCCGACGACGACGGCGTGCGCAAATACTCGGGCATCGCCAGCGGGGACACCATCAACCTCAACGCCGACGCCGATGGTCCGGTCCTGCACCTAGACATCGACGGGGCCTTCAATTCCATCGACATCACCTCCAAGGAGGTCACACCATGAGCACCCCCCACCCCGAACACCAGCCCGACCAGGGTCCGGACGAAACGCAGCCCGACCAGCCGAGCGGGCCCATCGAACCCTCCGGGGACCCGACGACGCCGATCGGCACCACCGGGCCCGCCCCCTCCACGGAGTCCCCCGCCTCGGACCCCTGGCCGACGACGGCACCCACCGAAACCGGCCCCCGCTCCCCGGGCCCGGCGGCAGCCCCCGGTGAAGAGGCTCCGCTGGTGGCCGAGGAACCCCAGGGGATGCCGTTGGGGACCTTCGTCTTCGGCCTCGTGGTCCTGGCCGTGGGACTACTGATCCTGGTTTCAGTCCTCTACGGCATCACCTTGTCCGGGAGCACGGTGGCCATCATCCTGTTCCTCGGGGCCGGACTCGTGTTGGTCGTCGGTGGTCTCGTGGCGGCACGCCGGGCCTCCCGGACGCACCCCTCCCGGTCCTGATAGCGTCACTGTCCAGCAGCACACCACGAAAGGAATCCCCATGGAATCCGTCTACAAGTCCCTGCGGGCCATCCCGTTCCGCCGCGGTCCGCAGCGTTTGGCCGGCGGCATCGCCGGGGGAATCGCCCGGGCCACCGGCTGGGATGTGACCATCGTCCGGATCGCCATCCTGCTCAGTTTCGTGCTCCCGTTCATCGGCGTGCCGCTGTATCTGGTGCTCTGGCTCCTCCTGCCCTTCCACGACGACACCCTCCCCCTGGAGCGCATCATCAAGACCGCCCGCCAGTAGTGGCACCGACGGTCCGGCCCCGGACGGGGCCGGGCCGTGTGACGTGTTCAGGTGTCGCTGTGGTGGCCGTCTCATGGGCCAGTTGCTAGCATCGACGTGTTGAGCTCAACGTCGCGCTCCGATCAAGGTCCCTCACCGGGACGAGAACCCGACGAAAGCACACACATCACCATGCGCATCGGAATCCTGACCAGCGGCGGAGACTGCCCGGGACTGAACGCCGTCATCCGCGGGGCGGTCCTGAACGGCATCAAGAGCCACAACCACGAATTCGTGGGCTTCCTCGACGGCTGGCGCGGAGTCGTCGAAGGCGATGTCGTCGATCTTCCCCGCGAACGCGTCCGCGGCATCTCCAAGCAGGGCGGCACCATCCTGGGCACCTCCCGCACCAACCCCTTCGACGGGGACCACGGTGGGCCGGAAAAGATCCAGCAGACCCTGGACCGGTTGGGCGTCGACGCCGTCATCGCCATCGGAGGCGAAGGAACACTGGCCGGGGCCAAACGGCTGACCGACGCCGGGGTGAACATCGTGGGGGTCCCCAAGACCATCGACAACGACCTCGACGCCACCGACTACACCTTCGGCTTCGATACCGCAGTCGCCATCGCCACGGAGGCCATCGACCGGCTGCGGACCACCGGTGAATCCCACCACCGTTGCATGGTGGCCGAGGTCATGGGCCGCCATGTCGGTTGGATCGCCCTGCACTGCGGCATGGCCGCCGGGGCCCACGCGATCCTCATCCCCGAGCAGCACACGACCATGGAACAGATCAACGCCTGGGTCCTCGAAGCCCGGGACCGCGGACGCGCCCCCCTGGTCGTCGTCGCCGAGGGGTTCGTCCCCGAAGGTGCGCAGGAAGCGTATTCGGATCGTGGCCATGATTCCGTCGGACGCCCCCGGCTGGGCGGGATCGGGGACCAGCTGGCCTACCGCATCGAGGCCGATACCGGCATCGAAACCCGGGCCACCGTACTCGGACACATCCAGCGCGGCGGCGTTCCCAGCGCCTTCGACCGGGTGCTGGCCACCCGGCTGGGCATGGCCTCCGTGGACGCCGTGGAGGAAAAGGCCTGGGGCAACATGGTCGCCCTGCGCGGCACCAACATCCACCGGGTGCCGTTCCAGGCGGCGCTGAACAACCTCAAGCGTGTTCCCCAGCACCGGTACGACGAGGCCTCGCTGCTCTTCGGCTAGCTCCGACGGGCCTTGCGGGCCGGCGATCAGTAGTGTGGTGAGCATGGAACTGGAGACCGGAACGCTGGCCATCATCGCCTTGGCGTGGGCCCGACGATTGAACATGGAGGACTCCGCCCTCGCCTCGGTGGCGATGGGCGGGGACACCCCGCTGCGGATCAACCATTGCGATGAGGACACCTCGACGGTGACGTTCCTGCGCTTCGGTGCCGGATCGGTGCTCTGCGGCCCCGCCTGGCTGCTGCAGGCCGCCGCCGATACCGCCGATGAGGAACTGGCGGCCGAAGCGGTTCTGCTGGGCCTGCTGCGCGACCACGGCGACGGATCGGCCCGGGGGCTGGGCGAATCCCTGCTCTACCACGCCGACCAGCCTCCGGAGATCGTGGAATCGAGTACGACCCTGGTCTCCGATGAGGCCTCGACCGCCGTCGAACTCGAGGAATTGTGTCCCCGCGACGATCTGGCCGGGGTCCGGCTCTCCGCCCAGGACCGGGCCTTCACCCTCGTCGCCGAAGAGGGCCGGGCCGCCCTGGCGGGAGCCGGGTATTCGGTCTGGGAAGGGCTCATCGCCGATCTGAAGGTCCTCACGGCACCGGCGCTGCGGCGGCATGGACTCGGGACCTACATCGCCGCGGTGGCCGCCGACGACGCCCTCAGTGAAGGGTTCGTGGCCCAGTTTGCCGCCGATGTGAACCATAAGGGCGCCCAGCGTCTGGCCGATGCCCTGGGGCTCGTGCTCTCCGGATCCCTCACCCGGGCCAGCCTGGGCGGGGAATAAGGCACACGCCCACGGCACGGCCCGGGGGGCCGGCCTAGCGGCGCGGGCGGAGGAACCCGGTGGCCCGGCCCACGACCTGGCCGGCGTCCGGAGTCACGATCGTTTCCTGGTTCACCGGGTACTCCTCGTCACCATCCACCACGGTCAAGGCCGCCTCGGGATCGGTGTTGCGTCGCACGACGGCCAGCGCGATCGGCCCGGCTTCGTAATGCCAGGCGACGGAGGTGACCCTGCCGACGGTCTTCTCCCCCAGTTTCACTTCGCTGCCGGCGGCCGGATGGGAGTGCATGCTGCCATCCAGATGCAGGAAGACCACCCGACGCGGCGGACGGCCCAGGTTGTGGACCCGGGCGATCGTCTCCTGGCCCTTATAGCAGCCCTTGTCCATGTGGACGGAAGTGCGCAGCAGATCCAGTTCGTGGGGAATGGTCTTTTCATCGGCATCCACGGCCACCCGTGGACGCCATGCGGCCACGCGAAGCGCCTCGGCTGCCATGGTCCCCGCCAGCGGCAGTTGCCCGATGGCGGATTCCAGTTCGGCCCGCGGAACCAGGTATTCGATCCAGACCCGGCCCGTGCCAGCGTGCTCGGGGGCCGAATAGGCGTAGCCTCCGGTGCTGATGCCCGGCCACGGATCCCGCCAGGCGGTGAATCCGGCCAGTACTTCGAGCGGGGCTCCGGCGCCGACCACGGCCCAGTCGGCCGTGGCGTCGTGGACCTCGACACGCAGCGTGAAGCGCATGGCGTCGAGCCAGGAGGCCAGCGGGGCCGCGTCGGCGGCCTCCACGATCAGCCAGGTCGTCTCGCCATCGTCGATGACGCGGCAGGCATATTCGATGCGTCCCTGCACGGTCAGCAGCAGTGTTTCGCTGCTTTCCCCCGGAGCCAGGCCGAGCAACAGCTGGCTGGAGAGGGTGTTCAGCCAGGAGAGCCGGTCGACACCGCTGACGGTGACGACTCCCCGATGCGACAGGTCCACGACGGCTTCCCCGGCGTCGAGTCGGCGTTGTTCGGGCAGCGGCTCACCGTAATGGGCGGGGACACCGGCATCGATGCCGGTGCCTTCGATGGCCCCGTCGCGTCCGAGCAGTGGTGATTTCCACGTCATGTCATGCCTCCTTCGTCAAGGCGGCCGAAGCATGGGCCGCCAAGGCAGCGCCGCCGGCGGCGACATCCCAACGCCAGAAGAGCTGGCCGTTGACCAATCCATACATCCGCGTGGCCGCGGAGAAATCCCGGGAGTTGGACCCACGGACGACCATGTCCGTGGCCAGCTCGATGCGCGGACCGTTGATGTTGCCGTAGTAGAGCTCGCACACCCCTCGCGGGTGGGCGATGTTCACCACGATGTTGAATCCGCCTTCGGGGGCCCGCAACGCCTCGACGCCGTCGGCCGTGCGCAGGGCGGGGACGATGTCGCCGGGGATCAGGCCGGGTCCTCCATCGGCGTCCTCCAGGGGACGGTCCAGTCCCCAATAGCCCTGCTCGGTGGCCAGCGGGCGCAACTTATTGCCCTCTTCGTCACTGAGCCAGCTCTCGGCCCGGTAGGACAAGTAGGGAGTGGAGTCGTGGGTGAACTCCACCCGCTGCACGAAGTGGGCGTCGTCGCCCTCTCCTTCGCCCAGCCGTCCGGCACCTTCCCAGGTGCCGATGAGCCAGGAGAGCGGGACGAGTTCGGGGGTCAGGTCGGTGGGTAGCTCAATGGGCATGCAGTACGGTCCTGCTACTTCTGGCCCTTGAACAGGCGAGTGACGACCAGACCGGCGAAGCCGGCCATCCCCAGCCCGGCAACGACCAGCAGGGTGATGAAGAAGATCTCTAGTGCCATGTAATTCGATTCCATGGTTCCATCCTAACGCCGTGCCGCCGTGAAAGGGATTCGGTGTCCGGCAGGCGGGATCGGGCTCAGTGCAGGAGCATTCGTTCCACGTAGTAGACCAGCGCCCCCGAGGCGATCACGCAGGCCACACCGACGGCAATGGCGCCCCGGATCCCCAGCACCCCGGCGTCCTTGCCCGCGACCGTGCCCTGCTCCGCCGACGGGGAAGCCGCGATCCCGAGGACGTCGTCCCGGGGTCCGGCCGTGGCCCCGGGAGCGCCCGGTGCCACGGTGGAGAAGGATCCGCCCCGCAGCACCTGTGCCTCCGAGACCACCAGGACGTGGAAGCAGACGACGACCGACCCCACCACGGCCCCCACCACGACGGCCGGGATCACGGAGACATCGACGACCAGGACGCTGGCGACCCCACCCACCAGGATGGCGGCGAGCCAGCCCAGCGGGGCCGTCAGGCGTTCGGGCCAGGGGATGGCGCTGACCAGGACGGCGGCGGCGATGCTCAGTCCCGACAGCAGCATCATCGACCCGTTGCCGGCGTTGGGGGCCAGCCGGTCGGCGGCGACCCACCCGCTGCCGAACACCACGACCAGCACGCCGGCGCACCCACCCAGGGTCGATTCGAGTCGTTGCCGCTGGCCGGTCCCGCGCAGCAGTTGGGTCACGAAGACCAGGATCACTCCCAGGGCACCGAAGGCGCCCATCCACTGCAGCGGGGACGGCATCGGGGCCACGGTCGCCGCCGTCGACGCCCCGAGGCCGGCGAGCGCGATCACCGCGCTGAGGGGCCAGGGGGCGGGCAGGCCCACCAGGCGGGGGTAGCCCCAGGCAAACACCAGGACGCTGACGCAGACCACCGCCCAGATGGCCCAGCTTCCGGCTTCTGCCGGACCGACGTAACTTGCGGCGACGAGTGCGGCGACCGCCACGAGCGAGGCCGTGGCAAAGGTTTTGGTTCTCACGCCTTACATCCTGCCTCATCGGCCCGGTCGAGGGCAGCACGGGGACCCTGTCCATCGGGCGACTTCGGAGCACGACGCGCCCCGACGGGGAGTCGCGGACTGCACAAGCGGGCCCACCGGGGATAGGTTGGGTGCATGAGCGCGACCCAGAACACCGATTGGACCATCACCCTTGCCAACGGCAGGCCGGATCAGGACCTATTGCGTCGGATCACCCACCTGTCGGCGGAGGCCGAGGACAGTGACGGCAACCCGCCGCTGAGCGACCAGACCATCGTGGAACTGCGTACCGGGGAGGCCTCCGAGGGCCTCATGGTCGTCACCGCCTGGCTCTGCGACGACGACGGGGCGGTCTCCGGCGAGCTGGTCGGGGTCGCCGTGGCGGTCTCCACTGCCGACTCCGCCTCCGGGACCCTCGAACTGGTCGTCCACCCCGAATACCGCAACGACGGGATCGGCGCCGCCCTGCTGGCCGCTCTCGATGCCAGATCCCCGCTGGAGGCGATGCAGGCGTGGTCCCACGGCAACCATGCCGCGGCGTCCCGGTTGGCCCAACGTCACGGGTTCGTGCCCGTCCGCGAACTATGGCGCATGCGTTTGATGCACGATGCCGGTCTTCCCGCCGCCGAGATGCCTGCCGGATATCGGCTGCGCCGTTTCGTCCCCGGGCAGGACGAGGACGCCTGGCTGGCCGCCAATGCCGCCGCGTTCGTCGACCATGCCGAGCAGGGGTCGATGACCAAGGCCGATCTGTTGGCCCGGATGGAGGAGGACTGGTTCGATCCCGAGGGCTTCCTGATCGCCGAGGCCGGGGACGGTTCGATCGCCGGTTTCCATTGGACGAAGGTCCACCCACCGCTGAAGGACAGTGCCACCGGTGCCCATCAGAGCCTCGGGGAGGTCTACGTGGTCGGGGTGGTCCCCGCGGCCCAGGGCACGGGACTGGGCCGGGCCCTGACCATTGCCGGCATCGAGCATCTGCGCTCCCGCGGGCTGCAGGCCGTCATGCTTTATGTCGACGCCGACAACACCGCCGCCGTCGGGCTCTACAACAAGCTCGGTTTCACCCGCTGGGACGTGGACGTGATGTACGCGCACGGTACGTCGGCCGCCGGGTAAAGTAAGGCAGGCATGCACCGTCGCCCCCGCGCCGGAATCGTGGGCGCCACGGAGCATGCCCCACTGCACAGATTTGTACGTTAGGACAGACCCGATGGACAGCACCTCCGTAGCCGCAGCAAGCTTTGGCGACGGTGATGTGCCATCGGCCAGGGCCACCCAGGACCGGATCGAGCTGCCTTTGTTCGACCCGCCGCTGGGCCCGGACGGGGATTTCACCCTCGATCGTTTCCTGGACCGCGAGGTCAGCTGGCTGGACTTCAATGCCCGCGTGCTCGAGCTCGCGGAGGACCCCGATCTGTACCTGTTGGAGCGCATCAGCTTCCTGTCGATCTTCGCCTCCAACCTCGACGAGTTCTTCATGGTCCGCGTCGCCGGGCTCAAACGGCGCATCGCCACCGGTCTGGCCGTCCCCTCGGCCGCCGGGGTCAGCCCCATCGACCAGCTGGAGGAGATCCTGGTCATGGCCAAGGAACTGCAGCTGCGTCACGCCCACGTCTTCGCCGAGACGCTGCGCCCGGCGCTGGCCACCGAACAGATCGTGATCACCCGCTGGGAGCAGCTGGACCAGGCGGCGCAGGAGGAGATGCGGCGCTGGTTCGTCGCCCAGGTCTTCCCGATCCTGACTCCCCTGGCCGTGGATCCGGCCCACCCCTTCCCCTATATCTCGGGGCTGTCGCTGAACCTGGCGGTGATCGTGCGCAACCCGGTCAGCAGCAAGGAGCTCTTCGCCCGGTTGAAGGTCCCGGACATGCTCCCGCGGCTGATCTCGGTGGATGGGCCCCGCGCCGGGAACACCGCAGGACGGCTGGCCCGGTTCATCCCGCTGGAGGATGTGATCGCCCAACACCTGGAGTACCTGTTCCCGGGGATGGAGGTCGTCGAGCACCACACGTTCCGGGTGACCCGCAACGAGGACCTCGAGGTCGAGGAGGACGACGCCGAAAACCTGCTCCAGGCCCTGGAGAAGGAACTGCTGCGCCGTCGGTTCGGCCCGCCGGTCCGACTGGAGGTCGCCAGCGACATCAACCCCACGATCCGGGACCTGCTCGTCCGTGAGCTCGGGGTCGAGGAGGACGAGGTCTTCGCGGTGCCGGCCCCCTTGGACCTGCGCGGGCTCTCGGTCATCGCCAACATCGATCGGGCCGATCTGCACTATCCCAAGCAGCTGGCCCACACCAGCCGGGACCTGAATCCCTCGGAGACCTCCAAGGCGGCCAATGTGTTCGCCGCGATGCGCCGTCGGGACATCCTGCTGCACCACCCCTACGATTCGTTCTCGACCTCGGTGCAGGCCTTCCTGGAGCAGGCGGCCGCCGACCCGAAGGTCCAGGCGATCAAGCAGACCCTGTACCGCACCTCGGGCGACTCCCCCATCGTCGATGCCCTGATCGATGCCGCCGAGGCGGGCAAGCAGGTGCTGGCCCTGGTGGAGATCAAGGCCAGGTTCGACGAGCAGGCCAATATCTCCTGGGCCCGCAAGCTCGAGGAGGCCGGCGTCCATGTGGTCTACGGGATCGTGGGGCTGAAGACCCATTCCAAGCTCTCCCTGGTCATCCGCCGTGAGGGGGACCGGCTGCGTCGGTACTGCCATATCGGCACCGGCAACTACCACCCGCGCACGGCCAGGTACTACGAGGACCTGGGCTTGCTGACCACCGATGAGCAGGTCGGGGAGGACCTGTCCCGGCTGTTCAACCAGCTCTCCGGCTATGCACCGCGTTCGACGTTCAAACGCCTGCTGGTGGCTCCGCGCTCGCTGCGCTCCGGACTGATCGACCGCATCGACCAGGAGATCCACCACCGCGAGGCAGGACGCGAAGCCCGGGTGGTCATCAAGGTCAACTCCATGGTCGACGAGGCCATCATCGATGCCCTGTACCGGGCCAGCCAGGCCCAGGTGAAGGTCGATGTCATCGTCCGCGGGATCTGTTCGCTGCGCCCGGGGGTACCCGGGTTGAGCGAGAACATCAGGGTCCGGTCCATCCTGGGCCGTTTCCTGGAGCATTCCCGGGTCTTCGCCTTCCACAACGACGCGGACCCCGTGATCTACATCGGCTCGGCCGATATGATGCACCGCAACCTGGACCGCAGGGTCGAGGCCCTGGTCAGGATCTCCAATAAGGAGGACGTGGCCGAACTGCAGCGCATCCTGGACCGCTACCTCGACGAGGGCACGGCCAGCTGGCATCTGGACTCGGACGGCGATTGGACCCGCCATCACCTCGGCCCGGACGGGGAGCCCCTCTCCGACGTGCAGTCGTGGCTGTTGGAATCCCGCCAGCGGTGGGCGGCCCGCCGCTGATGTCACTGGTACTGCGCACTTCCGATGACCCACTGGTCACCGGCGGGACCGTCAAGGTGCTCGCGGGTGGGGCGATTCCCTGGCGGATCTCCGACGGCGAGCTGGAGGTCCTGCTGATCCATCGCGGGAAATATGATGACTGGTCCTGGCCCAAGGGCAAGCTCGACGACGGCGAAACCCTCCCGCAGTGCGCCGTGCGGGAGGTCCGGGAGGAAGTGGGGCTGGACATCACCCTGGGCATCCCGTTACCGGCCATCCGCTATCCGGTGAAGGCCGGACCGAAGGTCGTGTATTACTGGGCGGCCCGGGTCTCCGGCGAGCGCATCGAACCCGATGGCCACGAAGTCGATGCGGCCCGGTGGGTCTCCCCCTCCGAGGCCCGGCGTCAGTTGACGAACCCTTCGGATATCGACCCGCTCGACACCCTCGAGGGCGCCTACATCAACGGGCGTCTGGCCACGGTGCCGTTCATCGTGGTCCGCCACGCCAAGGCGAAGCCCCGGTCGAGCTGGACCAAGGAGGAGGGCAAACGTCCGCTGGCCGCCACCGGTAAGCGCCAGGCGCTGGAGGTGGATGCGCTGCTGTCGGCCTGGCGTCCCGAACGGGTGGCCAGCAGCCCGTGGACGCGCTGCATCCAGACGGTCTCCCCGTATCTGAAGCGCCACGACCTGGGTGTGAAGCTGGTTCCGGCCTTGACCGAGCATGAGGCCAAGCGCCGCCCGTCCACCGCACGCAAGGCGGTGTTGAAGCTGTTGAACAAGGGCGTGCCCCAGGCCGTGTGCACCCACCGGCCGGTCCTGCCCCTGGTGTTCGACGCGATGGCCGAGCGGCTCCCCGGGCCCTTGGCCCGTTTCCTACCGGCGACGGACCCCTACCTGCGCCCCGGCGCCATGGTCGTGCTGCATCTGCCGGTGACGAAGCTGCGCAAACCGGTGTCGGTGGAGGTCTTCGAGACCTTTGACGACTGAGACCACGCCGTCGGGCAGGTAGTGCCCGGGCGGTGCGCCGAGTAGGGTCGGAGCACAGCTATCCGTCGTTCCAGGAGGTAATGTGACCGCCGACCACGAGCCACAGGCAGTACCGGGCTGGCGTCCGGAAAAGATCGTCCACGAGGGTCTGCGACTGGAGCATGACGACGACCGTGGCCGGTATGCGCTCTGGCAGCACGACGAATTCATCGGCTTCCT
Source organism: Arthrobacter sp. AOP36-C1-22 (assembly GCF_052377515.1). Taxonomy (NCBI): domain Bacteria; kingdom Bacillati; phylum Actinomycetota; class Actinomycetes; order Micrococcales; family Micrococcaceae; genus Arthrobacter; species Arthrobacter sp. AOP36-C1-22. The sequence goes on from NZ_JBQSWW010000001.1 coordinate 153,014, forward strand.
CGGGTACAGCACCGATCCGCAGAGCGGGATCGTGACCCTGCAGCACACCATCATCGATGAAGCCCATGGACGCCATGGCTATGCCCGGGCCCTGGTCACCCTGGTGCTTGACGAATTGCGTGCCGAACAGCGCCGGATCCTCGTCGAATGCAGCTACATCCAGGACTATCTGGACCGCTACCCCGAATATCAGGACCTGGTCGTCGAATAGGCCGGGACACGACGTCGGGAAGCGTGGCCGGTCGGCAGCCCGGGAACCACTAGCATCGAGGCCATGACGATGACGATCACCGAGAACGTCCTGGCCCGCGGTCGAGGCCCGATCTGGCTGACCTACCTGGTGGGGCTGGCGATCCTGGTCGGGACCCAGCTGTACGGCTTGGGTCTGTATGCGGGGCTGCCCGAGACGATCCCGACCCATTGGGGGCCCTCCGGCGCCCCGGATGCCTTTGCGGATAAATCCCCCGGCACCGTCTTCGGCATGTTGTGGGTCGGCGCGGGCATGATCGTCCTGCTGGCGTTCATCGCCGCTGTGGTTCCGGCGATGTCCCCGGCCCGCAGAAAGCGCTCCGAATACGGCCTGGTCCGCCGCGAGGGGATGATTCGCGGAACCATCGGCGCCCTGGGGTCGACCTCGATCGCCCTGGCTGCCGTGTTCGCGGGCCTGGCGCTCGAAGGCTGGCTCAGGCCGGAGCACGTGGGAGGTTGGTTCGCCGTCTTCCTGGCGCCGATCCTGCTGGTTCCCATCGGTTGGGCCATGTGGCGGGGTTCGCGCTGGGGCCGGCGCCGCGTCGTCGAACTGGGCCTGCACCCCGATGAGGACGAAGCCGCCGAGGAACGCCGGTGGGTCGCCGGCGGGCTGTTCTACAACGACCCGGCCGATCCGCAGATCCTAGTTCCCAAACGGGAGGGGACGGGGATGGGGTTGACCATCAACATCGGCAACCCGAAGGGCAAATGGGCCATCGTCATCCTTCTGCTCCTGATCGTCGGCCTGCCCATCGCCATGTCGCTGGGCATCGCAGCAGGGACCGGCTAGGCACCGGAGGGCCGGTAGACTTTGGCCATGGCTATTCCCACCCCCTACGAGGATCTGCTCCGTGATGTGCTGGACAACGGCACCCCGTCCCCGGATCGGACCGGAACCGGCACCCGCAGTGTCTTCGGACGGCAATTGCGTTTCGACCTGGACGCCGGGTTCCCGCTGATCACCACCAAGCGCGTGCACTTCAAATCGGTGGCCGCCGAGCTGCTGTGGTTCCTGCGCGGGGAATCCAACGTCTCCTGGCTGCAGGAGCAGGGGGTGCGGATCTGGAACGAATGGGCCGATGAGAACGGCGATCTCGGGCCGGTGTACGGGGTGCAGTGGCGGTCCTGGCCCACCCCTGGTGGTGGACATATCGACCAGATCACCCAGGTGGTCGACGCCTTGAAGACCAATCCGCATTCACGGCGCCATCTCGTTTCGGCCTGGAACGTGGCCGAACTGGAGAACATGGCCCTACCGCCGTGCCATGTCTTCTTCCAGTTCCATGTCTCCGACGGCAAGCTCTCCTGCCAGCTCTACCAGCGCAGCGCGGACACGTTCCTCGGGGTCCCCTTCAACATCGCCTCCTACGCCCTGCTCACCCATATGGTCGCCCAGCAGGTCGGCCTCGGGGTCGGGGAGTTCATCTGGACCGGCGGGGACGTGCATATCTACGACAACCACCTCGACCAGGTCAACGAACAGCTCGGGCGGGAGCCCTACCCCGCTCCCCGGCTGCGCCTGACCCGCACCCCGGAATCCATCCTGGACTACCGGCTCGAGGACTTCGAGATCCTCGATTACCAACACCACCCGACCATCAAGGCCCCGGTGGCCGTATGAGCCGCCACTCCGCCGACGCGGTGACGCACGCGGCCCCGACGGACCAGACCGGGGCGGGCCCGCGCATCGGCATGATCTGGGCCCAGACGGTGGACGGGGTCATCGGCCAGGGGGGCACCATGCCCTGGCACCTGCCCGAGGACATGAAGCATTTCAAGCACACCACCCTGGGCCATCCGGTCATCATGGGTCGGCGGACCTGGGCCTCGATCCCCGCGAAGTTCCGCCCCTTCGCGGGCCGGACCACCATCGTGCTGACCTCCGAAGACCGGACGGCCGCCGAGGCCACCGAGGCCGGCGCCACGGTGGCCGGGTCCCCGCAGGAGGCCTTGGACGCGGCGGCCACCGCCGAGGGCTCGGCGGAGATCTGGATCTGCGGTGGAGGCGAGGTCTACACCGCCTACGAGCCGCTGGCGGACACGGCAGTGGTCACCGTCATCAACATCGAGGCCGAAGGCGACACCCGGGCCCCCCGGCTGTCGCCGGCCTGGACGCTGACCTTGTCCGAACCCGCCCAGGGGTGGCTGACCGCCGCCAACGGGACCGAATACCGCCACGAACTCTGGGAGCGCCGCTAGGTGAAGGAAGCCTTCAAGGAACTGACGACCAAGCCGGAACCGCTTTTCGCGATCGGTTTCATGCTCTTCCCCCTGCTGGCGCTCATCTGCGCCGCACTGGGGCTCTGGATGATCATCACCGGCCAGGTCATCGGCGGGATCATCGTGCTGTTCACGATCACCCAGGCCTTCGCCCTCGGCGCGTTCTGGGCCATCAACCGCCGGGCCCGGCTGCTCTCCGACCAATAGGTCCCCGGCCCGCCGGAAGGCTCTGGATCCGGCCCCGAAGCCCGGCATGGGCGGCCGGGCGAAGTAACCCGACTGGGGTTCGACCCCCTGCCCGCCGTACGATGGTTGAATGACTTCTACCGTTGGATTCATTGGATACCGAGGCATGGTTGGCTCCGTGCTCATGCAACGCATGCTCGACGAAGGGGACTTCGAGGGCATCGACCCCGTCTTCTTCTCGACCTCAAACCCGGGTGGCCCGGCCCCCTCGTTCGCCGTGGGCGCGGGCGTCCTGCAGGATGCGTACGACGTCGACCAGCTCGCCAAGCTGCCGATCATCGTCACCGCCCAGGGCGGTGACTACACCCAGCGCGTGCACCCCGAACTACGGGCCCGCGGCTGGAAGGGCCTGTGGATCGACGCCGCGTCGACGCTGCGCATGAACGACGATTCGATCGTCGTGCTGGACCCGGTCAACCGCAACGTCATCGACGCCGGCCTGGCCGGAGGCACCCTGGACTTCGTCGGCGGCAACTGCACCGTCTCGTGCATGCTCATGGGCCTGGGCGGACTGTTCCGCAACGGGCTGGTCGAATGGGGCACGGCCATGACCTACCAGGCGGCCTCCGGAGGCGGGGCCCGCCACATGCGTGAACTGCTCACCCAGTTCGGGGGGATCCAGTCCGCCGTGGACACCGAGCTGGCCGATCCCTCCTCCGCCATCCTGGACATCGACCGCAAGGTCCTCGAGGCCCAGCGCGCGAACCTGGACGCCTCCGAGTTCGGGGTCCCGCTGGCCGGCTCGCTCATCCCGTGGATCGACGCCGATCTGGGCAACGGCCAGTCCAAGGAGGAGTGGAAGGCCGGAGCCGAGACGAATAAGATCCTCGGGACCACCGCGGACAACCACATCATGCTCGACGGCCTCTGCGTCCGCGTCGGCGCCATGCGCTCGCATTCGCAGGCACTGACCCTGAAGCTGACCGAGGACCTGCCGCTGGCGGAGATCGAACGCCTCCTCGACGAGGACAACGAGTGGGCCACGGTGGTCCCCAACTCCAAGGAGGCCACCATGGAGCAGCTGACTCCGGTCTCCGCCTCGGGAACGCTGGACATCCCGGTCGGCCGGCTGCGCAAGATGGAGATGGGCCCGAAGTACCTCTCGGCCTTCACCGTGGGTGACCAGCTGCTCTGGGGCGCGGCAGAACCGCTGCGCCGCATGCTGGCCATCGCCCTGGGTCGCCTCTAGTCCCCGGACCTTCCACGACGACGGCTGCCCCCAGGGCAGCCGTCGTCGCTGTTTAAGCACCCCGCCACCCCGCCTGTTGCCTGGACGGAGGTCCGGGTCCAGACTGGCCTGACCAACCAGTTGCGGAGGTGGCCATGTGCCGCTGGATTGCCTACATGGGTTCGCCCATCACCCTCGATACCGTCCTGACCAGGCCCAACCACTCACTGCTGGACCAGAGCCTGCTTGCCCGGGATCTCCAGCTGCCTTCGCTGGAGATCTCCTCCCAGTTCCGCGACCATGCCTTCCCCACCAACGGGGACGGGTTCGGGCTGGCCTGGTCGGGCGTCAACGGCACGCTGGGGCAGTATCGGGAGATCACACCCGCCTGGGACAGCCGGAATCTCCGCCATCTGGCGGCGCAGATCTCCTCGGGGTGCTTCCTGGCCCATGTGCGGGCCGCCCCCGGGGGGACCATCGCGCAGGACAACTGCCATCCCTTCGTCCATGCCGGGTGGATGTTCCAGCACAACGGGGACATCAACGGGTTCAGCGCGGTCAAACGTGAACTGACCTTCGACGTGGACCCGGAGCTCTACCCCTTCATCCGGGGCAACAGCGATACCGAGGTCTGCTTCTTCCTCGCCCTGACCTACGGGCTGGCCACGGACCCCGTGCAGGCGCTGACCCGGATGATCCTGCGGGTCGAACAGGCCCGGAGGGACCGGGGCCTGGCCGAACCGTTCCGCGCCACCATCGCCACCTCGGACGGGGAACGGCTCTACGTCCTGCGCTGGGTCAGCCCCGACGCCACGACCGTCCGGGCCCCCTCGCTCTACCACTCCTTCGGGCCGATGACCCTGCATGTCGGCGTCGGCTTCGGCGCGGGTACCGGAGAACTGGAGATGCTGCCCGACGATGCCCAGTTGGTGGCCTCCGAACCGCTGGAACTGCATTGGAGCAAACGGCATTGGGTTGAAATACCTGCGGCCACGGTGGGCGTCTTCGCCCCTGGCCGGTCCCCGGTCTTCAGCCCGCTGGAAGCCACCGGCCGGTAGCGCGGGCGGGCCCGTGGCCTCCGGGGCCGGGCACATCAATGGCGGGGGCACCACCGGGTCGCCCCGGGGTGCCCCCGCCATTCAAGGTCACGCCCACCTGCTCGCGTCGACTCAGGTGTCGCGGCGGGCGCGCCCCTCGTCCTCATGCGCCGTGTCATAGAGGCGTTGCAGCGAGGCCATCCGTTCGTCCGTGATCTCCCCGGCGGCATGGGCCTTCTTGCCCTGGTCGAGCAAACGCTTGGCTTCCTTCATGTTGCCTTCGGCCAGATCCATCGCGTGTTCCAGGCTTGTCTCGTGTTCCATGCCTCAATAATGCGTCAGATCAGCCCTAAAAGTCCACGATGACTTGCACGGGGAGGAAATCTTAATTTCCTCGTGCCCGAACCCCACCCGTGTCGTGCGCCGGGGATCCGATCGGCACCGTGCCATCGGAAATGCTCGAACTCTTTGAAGTCGTCGCGTTGGCAGCTGCCGTGTACGCGGTCGTAGCCACCGCACGCGAAGTAGTCGATCCGGCCGCCGTAGTTCGGGGCCGGTCCCCTAGACTGGACGCCGATTCACCACCGCAGAAAGGACCCGCCATCCTCAAGGGCCAGACCGCCGCCCCACTCCTCGTCGCAGCCATCGCACTCGCCGGATGCAACGCCGCCGCCCCCTCCACCGAGACCGGCACGCCGGAACGGCTCTGGGCGCAGCCCAGCTTCACCCCGCCGGACGAGCCCTACATGGAACAGGCCGTAGCCGAGGCCGCCTTGAACCGTTGGCTCAGCAACGAAGGCGCACACAGCCTCGAAGGCTTCGCCGCTCCATACAACATGATTGAGCGTGTGGAAGGCCCCGAGCGGGGAACCATCGTCCTCTACGTGGACAACCATCTCGCGGCCAGGGCCGACCCCGAGGGAGATCTGCACTTGATCGCGGCCGAAATGCTGGACAACGTCGGAGTGGACTTCCCCGAAATCGGCAGAATCATCGCGGCCACCCAAGACGGCAAGCACAGCGCGACCGTCTACGGCGACCAGTCCGACGTGATCATCAGCTAAGCAACCCGCCTCCTGGACCGGGCACCGATCCACTTTCCGGGCCACCGGAAGACCTTCGAGCAGCGAGTTCAGAGTTCGACGCCGATGAGCAGGGACTCGTTGTGCAGGGTGACCCCGAAACGTTCGGTGACCCCGTCGCGGACGGCCCGGGCGATGGCCAGCAGGTCCCCGGCGGTCGCCTCGCCACGGTTGGTGATGGCCAGGGTGTGCTTGGTCGACAGCGAGGCCCTCCCCCCGGTGAGTTCGGCGCCGGGGGTGCCGGGCAGCCCGAATCCCTTGGCGAAGCCGGCGCGGTCGATCAGCCAGGCTGCCGAGAGCTTGGTTCCCCCCTCGGCGGCGAAACGCGGGGCGTCCTCGGGTAGGGACGCGGCGGTGTCGGCATCCACGATCGGGTTGGTGAAGAAGGACCCGGAGCTGTAGGTGTCGCGGTCCGCCGGGTCCAGCACCATGCCCTTGCCCGCCCGCAGGCCCAGGACGGTCTCGCGGACGGCGGCCGCCTTCGCGCGTTCGCCGGTCTGCACGCCCAGGGTGCGGGCGAGTTCGGCGTAGGCGATGGGTGCCCCCCATTCGGAGGTTTCCAGGGCGAAGGTGACGTCGAGGACCACGTAGCGCGGGGACCCGTCCACCGTGGTGGCCTTGAGCAGCGAATTGCGGTATCCAAACTCCAGCTCGGCGGTGCCGAAGACCACCAGGGCCGCCTCCTGCCGGTCCCAGGCCCGGACGGTTTCCAACGTCCTGGACACGTCCGTCCCGTAGGCCCCCACATTCTGCACCGGGGTGGCCCCCGCGGAGCCGGGGATCCCCGAGAGGGCTTCCAGGCCCACCAGGCCGGCCTCGAGGGTGCGGTGGACGACGTCGTCCCACGGATGTCCCGCCTGGACCGTGATGCGGGCCCCTCCGGGGCCGGTGGTGATGTCCACGCCCCGGGTCGCTACGCGCAGCACGGTGCCGGGGTACCCGTCGTCGGAGATGACCAGATTGGAGCCGCCACCGACCAGCAGGAGCCGGTGGCCGGCGTCGTCCGCCGCCCGTACCGCGGCGATGAGCTCCTGTTCGGTATGCGCCTCGAGGTAGGTCCCGGCCGGTCCCCCGACCGCGTTCGTGGTCAGGCAGGACAGCAGCTGGGCCATCAGAACCCGACCAACGCCTGGGCCTTGACCAGGACCTTTTCGCCCCCGGCGATGACCGTCAGGTCCACCCGGGCGGTGCGTGCCTCGGGATCCAGTGCCCCGATGACCCCGGTGACCTCCAGGGCGGTGCCGTCGGCCTCGGAGGGGTTGGTGCCCGCGGGATCCTCCACGACGACCGGCTTCGTGAAGCGGCTCTGGTAGTCGATGACCGCCCCGGGATCGCCGATCCAGTCCGCGACGAGCGTGACGGCGGCACCCATGGTGAACATGCCGTGGGCGATGACCCCGGGGAGCCCGACGTCGGTGGCGAAGCGTTCGTTCCAGTGGATCGGGTTGAAGTCACCACTGGCCCCGGCGTAGCGCACCAGGTCGGCCCGGTTGACGTGCAACGTGGTGCTGCCGATCTGCTGGCCCTTTTCCAGGGTGGCGAAGTCGATGGGGCTCATGCTGCTTCCTCTCCGCGAACGAGGATCGACGAAATGGTGGTGGCGACGGACTCCCCGTCCACCGTGCTGATTTCCGCGCGCGTGGTGATCATGGCACCGGTCCCCATGCCGCGGACCTTGTCCACATGCAGTTCGGCCACCAGCTCATCCCCGGCGAGGATCGGGCGGTGCAGGGTGAAGCGCTGGTCGGCATGGACCACGCGGGAGAAGTCGATGCCCGCCTCCGGATCGGCGATCAGCTGGGCATCGGCCCGCTGGGCCACGATGATCGCGAAGGTCGGCGGGGCCACGAGCTCGGCATGACCGAGCGAGGCGGCGGCCTCGAGGTCGAAGTGGGCCCGGTGGGTGGCGTGGGTGGCCGTCGCGAATTCGCGGATCTTCTCCCGGGAGACCACGTAGGTCCCGCCCGCCGGATAGCTGCGCCCCTGAAGGGCTGGATTGATGCTCATGGTGTCCTCGCTGTCAGGCACGTCGGTGGCTGGAACTGCTCGGTCTCCAGCCTATGACACCGGGAGCCGGCGGGCCGGCCGCGGCCCCCGGGCCCGGCCCGTGTTCCCGCCCACGTCCGGTATGATGAATCCATCATGTCGGTATCCTGTGGTGAAAGGCAGAATGTTCCTGGACGACGAGCAACGACCGCTGTATGAAATCAAGGCCAACCTCTTCAAGGCCCTCGCCCACCCGGCCCGTATCCGCGTCCTGGAGATCCTCAGTGCCGCCGAGGGGGGCACGGCCACGGTGGCCGAGCTGCTGCATGGCATGGACATCGAGCCCAGCCACCTGTCCCAACACCTCAGGGTGCTCCGCCGCCACCAAGTGGTGACCTCCGAACGCCGGGCCAGCCACGTCCACTACACCCTCGCCCACCCCGGGATATCGGAACTGCTCGACATCGCCCGGGTCTTCCTGGGCGACCGGATGAACGCGGGCCGGTCATGAGGCCGGGACAGCGCATCCGCTCGTTCCTGCCCACGGTCGACGACTACGTCGAACTGCCCGGCTCCTGGCGGGTCGACCTCCTGGCCGGGGTGACGGTGGGCATCGTGGCCCTTCCCCTGGCCCTGGCCTTCGGAGTCACCTCGGGGGTCGGGGCAGCGGCCGGGCTGGTCACCGCCGTCGTCGCCGGATTCGTGGCAGCGGTCCTGGGTGGCTCCCATGTGCAGGTCTCCGGTCCTACGGGGGCCATGGTGGTGATCCTGGCCCCGATCGTCGCCGCCCATGGGGCCGGCTCGATCGCCCTGCTCTCGATCATGGCCGGAGTGATCGTGTTGGCTGCCGGCTTCCTGGGGATGGGCCGCGCCGTCGCCTACATCCCGTGGCCCGTGGTGGAGGGGTTCACCCTGGGCATCGGTACCATCATCTTCCTCCAACAGGTGCCGCTGGCCACCGGAACCACGGCCCCGCCGGGACTGAACACCGCGGTGGCCGCCTGGCTGGCCGCCTCCGGATCCGTGTGGCCGACCGCGGCCATCACCGGCTCGATCGTGCTGCTGGTCGCGGCCCTGATGGTGTTCGGCCCGCGGATCCACCCCGGGCTGCCCGCCAGCCTGGCCGCCGTCGTGCTGATCACCGTCGCTGCCGAATGGCTGCAGCTGGACATTCCCCGCATCGGCGAACTGCCCTCGGCGTTGAGTGCCCCCTCGATCCCCGGATTCTCCTGGCCCCTGATCACCGACCTGGCCGGCCCCGCCTTGGCCGTCGCGGCCCTGGCCGCCATTGAATCACTCCTCTCGGCGCGGGTCGCCGCCAGCCTGGTGGGCCCCAGCGGCTCCGCCACAGGCCCGTACCAGCCCGATCGCGAGCTCTTCGGACAGGGATTGGCATCGATCGCCGCGGGGCTCTTCGGGGGCATGCCGGCCACCGGGGCGATTGCCCGGACCGCGGTGAACGTCCGCAGCGGGGCCCGCACCCGGCTGGCCTCCATGGTCCATGCCCTGCTGCTGCTGGTGGTCGTCTATGCCGGCTCGCAGCTGGTGGGGCGCATCCCGTTGGCCGTGCTGGCCGGGATCCTCATGGTGACCGCCACCCGCATGGTCTCCCGCCACACCATGACCTCGATCCTGCGTTCCAGCCGGGCGGACGCCGCGCTGTTCGTGATCACCGCGGTCATCACCGTGGCCTTCGACCTGATCGAGGCCATCCAGATCGGTGTGCTCGTGGCCGCCTTCTTCGCCCTGCGCACGGTGGCCAGGTCCTCGGGCGTCGCCCGGGAACCGTTGGAGGGCCCCGCCGTGGACGGGGACGAACGCATCGCCATCTTCCGGCTGGACGGGGCCATGTTCTTCGGGGCCGCGGAGAAGATCCTGCAGGACCTGCAGTCGGTCACGGGGGTCGAGGTGGTCATCCTGCGGCTATCCCGGCTGCGAATGCTCGATGCCACCGGGGCCCACGCCCTGGTGGAGATCATCGGGGCCCTGGAACGACGCAGGATCACCGTGCTCATCAAGGGCATCAAACCCGAACACCTCCAGCTGGCCGATACCGTCGGGGTCATCGGCGCCCTGCGGCACTACCGCCACTCCTTCGATGAGCTCGAACCGGCAATCGAGCATGCCCGCAAGCATGTCCGGGAGAACCGGGAGGCCGACGAGGCCAGCTGACCGGGCCCTAGCGTCCCGGGTTCTGTTTCGGCGTGGGCGGATGCTGCTGCCGATAGACCTTCACGTCGCGGCTGCGCACCACCAGCCCCGCCACATGGGTCAGCAGGCCCAGCAGGATGATGGCGACCGCCGTATACATCAGCGGCCGGTTGGTGGTGTTGGCGCCGAACAACGCCAGGATGATGCCCAGCCCGGAGATGGACATGGAGCCGATCACCAGGAGCTTGTACAGGCCCGACGCCGATTCCCAGGGTGTGCTGATCATGTCCTCCAGTGTATCGGGCTCAGAACAAGGAGTCCTGCGCCGCGGGGATGGCGGTGGTGTATTCGCCCGGGGTGACCCGGCGGCCCTTGAGCACGGCGGCGTCGGCGGCGTAGAGCCGGTCCGAGCCCTCCAGCCGCACCCCCAGGCTCTGGCCCAGGACGGAGTCCACGACGAATCCGTGGGTGCTGGCGCTGAGCCACCCGGGGTAGGGGTAGAGCTCCCCCGCGTCCCAGGCCGACAGCATCGCGGCCGCCGGACGGGGCGGCACGAAGGCCTCGTCGGCGGGCTCGATGCCCAACTCCCGCGCCTGTCGATCCTCGGCGATCAGGGCCAGTACGCGCTCCACCTCGCTGCGGTGCATCCGGGCCAGCGAGACGGCGTCGTACACCCCGGCCGCCGAGGGCCCGCCCTGGCCCGGTTCGCATAATCCCGCGGTCTTGGCGGAGGCCCGCACGGCCTGCCCCAGCCCCAGCCGTCCGGTCACCAGGTCCTCGAGCACACGCACCTGGCGTCCGTCGGCGACCAGTGCCACATAGGTGCCGGCCACGGCCCCCTGCTGGGCGAGCCGGCGCCATTTGTTCCCCTCCCCCGCGGTTCCGACCTTGGAGGCCCCGTGGGCGAAGGTGGCGACGTAGAGCCACTGCGGGCGGGCCAGGTACTCGCGCAGGCCCGGCGGGGCGATCCCCGACCGGTGGAAGTCGTGCATGTACCGGGCCTGGTCCAGGGCCAGGCAGGGCCCGCATTGGGTGCCGCGTTCGGCCCGGGAGGCCCGGGGACACTCGACGTGTTCCCAGCCCCCGACCGCGTGGACCAGGACATGGCCCAGGCACCAGCGTCCCGGAGCCACCGCGAAGGAGCAGCGGGTTCCCGGCTCCAACACCAGGTCCGCCGATTCCCCATGACGGGTGCGCAGGTCCCACCGCGGGGTGGAGCCGTCGGCCGGCCATTCGATGCCGCCACTGAGCAGGGCCGGTGATTCCATCCCTCCAGCATAGAGGGGCGCCGGACAGGTGGGGGTGGGCGTTAACGACGAAATCCGCCCCGCGAACGGGACGGATTCCTGTGGGTAGCGGTGCCGGGACTCGATCCCGGGACCTCACGATTATGAGTCGTGCGCTCTAACCAGCTGAGCTACACCGCCACGAATGTGAAATGCCCGCGCCGCGTCGGTTCCTCTTTCGAGTCGACACGGACGCGGGCTTTCCATTCAGAGCCCCCCACGGGATTCGAACCCGTGACCTCAGTCTTACCAAGACTGCGCTCTACCCCTGAGCTAGGGGGGCAACGGAGAAAAACATTACCAGCATTTGCCGCCCGGATGAAATCGAGACGGCCGTCGTGACACAGCCCACAGGGCTGCGGTCCCGAACGCCGGAGGCCGGGCGTTCCCCGGGGGGACGCCCGGCCTCCGGACAGGGTGGTTCCGGCGCTCCCGACCCGCGGGACGCCGGGCGCTGCTAGCTGCGGCCGCGGCCGCCTTCGAAGCTGCGCTGCGAGCTGCGCGGCTTGCGGGATCCGCCGTATCCGCCACGGCCGCCCTCGTCCTTGCGGTGGCCTCCACCGCCACGGTTTCCGTCGAAGCCACCACGGTCCTTGCGGTAGCCGCCGCCTTCGCGGTCACGGCGCGGGGCCCGGCCGGTATCGAGCTCCAGGCGGATCAGTTCGCCGCCGATCCGGGTGCGGGACAGCGAGTTCCACTGGTCCTTGGACAGTTCGGCGGGCAGTTCGACCAGGGTGTGGTCGGCGCGGATGTCGATCCCGCCGATCTGCCCGGAATTGAAGCCACCCTCATTGGCCAGGGCGCCGACGATGGAGCCCGGCATCACGCGCTGACGGCGTCCGACGGCGATGCGGTAGGTGGCGTTGCCCTCGGTGAGGGCGCGCGTCGGGCCGCGGGAACCGAAGCCGTCCTTGGCGCCCTTGGACATGCGCGCCTGCTTGGCCGGCGGGGTCGGCAGTTCCTCCATGAGCAGCGGGCGTCCCCCCTGGGCCATATGGGCCAGGGCGGCGGCGACCTCCACGGCCGAGACGTCGTGCTCGGCCTCGAACTTCTCCACGAGGTTGCGGAAGACCCCCAGCTCCTGGGAGGCCAGGGTCTCGGAGATCTGTCCGGCGAAGCGCTCCAGACGCTTGTCGTTGACGATGTCGATGCTGGGCAGGGTCATGGCCTCGACCGGCTGGCGCGTGGCCCGCTCGATGGAGCGCAGCATGTGCTTCTCGCGCGGGGTCATGAACAGGATCGCGTCACCCTGGCGGCCGGCACGGCCGGTGCGGCCGATCCGGTGCACGTACGATTCGGTGTCGTGCGGGATGTCGTAGTTGAAGACGTGGCTGATGCGCTCGACATCGAGGCCGCGGGCCGCGACATCGGTGGCGACCAGGATGTCGATCTTGCCGCTGCGCAGGTTCTCGACCGTGCGCTCACGCTGCTGCTGCGGGATGTCGCCGTTGATGGCGGCCGTAGTGAACCCGCGGGCCTTGAGCTTATCGGCCAGGTCCTCGGTGGCCATCTTGGTGCGCACGAAGGCGATGACGCCCTCATGGGCCTCGGATTCCAGGATCCGGGTCATCGCGTCGAGCTTATGCGCGCCCATGACCTGGACGTAGCGCTGACGGGTGTTCTTGCCGGTGGTCGTGGAGGACTTCACCGACACCTCCTGCGGGTTGCGCAGGTACTGCTTGGAGATCCGGCGGATGGAGCCGGGCATCGTGGCCGAGAACAGGGCCACCTGCTTCTCCTCGGGGGTGGCCTCGAGGATCTTGTCGACCTCTTCGGCGAAGCCCATGCGCAACATCTCGTCGGCTTCGTCCAGGACGACGTACTGCAGATGCGACAGGTCCAGGGACCCCTTGTTGATGTGGTCGATCACGCGGCCCGGGGTGCCCACGACGACCTGCGCCCCGCGGCGCATCGCCGAGAGCTGCGGGCCGTAGGGGGATCCGCCGTAGACGGGCAGCACGGTGAAGTCACCCATGTGCTTGGCGTAGGAGGTGAAGGCCTCGGCGACCTGCAACGCGAGTTCGCGGGTCGGGGCCAGGACCAGCACCTGCGTCTTGCGGGCGGTACCGTTCTGGTCGGCCAGTTCGGCCATCCTCGACAGGGCGGGGATCGCGAAGGCCGCGGTCTTGCCGGTGCCGGTCTGGGCCAACCCGACGACGTCGCGGCCGTCCAGGAGCATCGGGATGGTGGCGGCCTGGATCGGGGTCGGGGTCTCGTAGCCGAGGTCCTCGACGGCGGCCAGGACGCGGCCATCGATCCCGAGGTCGGAGAACTTCACCGGGGTCTCTTCGGAGGCGGATTCGGGCGTGTTGGTGGACATGTCTGAAGACACGGGGCATTACCTCATTCATAGGGGCGGATAACCCGGGGCTCGGTTCGAGACGGGATCCGCGGCACATTCGGACTCAAACACCAGTCCGGCCGCTCCCCTATGAAGGAACTGCCCGCTGTTTTGCGGACTCACACACGATGAGCTCCTGCCTCAAGAATTGGGCAGGATGCGAGGGAAGCCGGATATCGGTGAGATCCCAGTCTACAGCAGGGACCGGCGTGAGGACGGGCCGGACGCTGTGCGGTTGGGCACACCCAGTAGGCTGGCAGGCGTGGAGAAACTACCCCTGACCCTGCGCCTGGCCGTCGGCTGGTGGACCGTGCTGGCTGCCGCTCTGCTGGGGCTGGGCATCGCCTCGTGGGGGAACTCCAAACTGTTGGAGGACCGGGGCCCCTCGGGCCTCGTGGCCCTGGGGGTGCTGCTGGCCCTGCTGGGGCTGGGCGTCGGCTACGGTGCCTGGCGCCTGGCCCGCGGGAAACTGGCCGGGCGGGCCTGGTTGACCACCGTCGGACTCATCGGCGGGGTGCCGTTGATCCTGCGCGGCCCGCGACTGGGGGTCATCGGGGCGACCCTGCTCATCGGCGTCGTCCTGCTCTGGCTGCCGCCGAGCCTGGCCTATTTCAAGGAGCAGTCCCGGGCGGCCCGGGCCGAGCGCAAGGCCCAGCGCCGCGCCCTGCGCACCCGTCCCCCGAAGTAGCAGGCCCTACCGTGTCGCAGCTCACGGCGGGGCGATAGGCTCGGGGCATCCCGTCTCCGCTCCGAAAGGGCTTCACCCATGAGTCTGCTGGCCATCATCAACGCACACGTCGTCCCCATCGAGGCCGAACCCTACGACGGGGCCGTCGTCGTCCGTGACGGCAGGATCGAGGCCAGCGGCCCCGATATCGTCGTTCCCTCCGATGCGGAGATCGTCGACGCGGACGGCCAATGGCTGCTGCCGGGCTTCATCGACGCCCACGTCCACCTGGGTATGCACCCCGAGGGCGAAGGCGACGCCAGCGCCGATGTCAACGAGATGACCGACCCGATCATGGCGGCGGTCCGCGCCATCGACGCGGTGGACCCCTTCGACCCCGGCTTCGACGATGCGCTGGCCGGGGGCATCACCACGGTCAACGTCAACCCCGGCTCGGGGAACCCGGTGGGCGGTCTGGCGGTGGCCATCCACACCCATGGCCGCTACATCGACGAGATGGTGCTGCGCTCCCCCAGCGGGCTGAAATCAGCCCTGGGTGAGAACCCCAAACGGGTCTACGGGGAGAAGAAACAGACCCCTTCCACCCGGCTGGGGACGGCCATGGTGATCCGCAAGGCCTTCATCGAGGCGCAGAACTACATGGCCAAGGCCGACCCCGAAGCCATCGACCCGCGGCTGGAGGCCCTGGCGATGGTGCTGCGCCGGGAGATCCCGTGGCGTCAGCACTGCCACCGCACCGACGATGTGGCCACCGCCATCCGTCTGGCCGAGGAATTCGGGTACGACCTGGTCATCGACCACGGCACCGAGGCCCACCTGATCGCCGATCTGCTGGCCGAACGGAACATCCCGGTGCTGATCGGCCCGTTGTTCACCACCAAATCCAAGGTCGAACTCCGCGGACGCTCCCTGGCGAACCCGGGCAAACTGCACGACGCCGGGGTGGAGATCTCCGTGATCACCGACCACCCGGTGGTGCCCATCAACTTCCTGGTCCACCAGTGCACCCTGGCAGTGAAGGAGGGGCTGGACCCGGTGACGGCGTTGCGCTCGATCACCATCAACCCGGCCCGCGTGCTCGGCCTGGCCGACCGCCTGGGGTCCATCGAGGCGGGCAAGGACGCGGATCTGGTGTTGTGGTCCGGGGATCCGCTGGATGTGATGCAACGGGCGCAGCAGGTGTTCATCGGAGGCCGGAAGGTCATGGAGTTCGACGCCGGGACCCGTCTTCCCGTCGTCGCCGACCGGGCCCCGTCCCTGCGCTAGGTCCCCTCCCCGTCCCGAAAGGAGACTTCATGTCCCCCACGAACGCTTCGTCCCCCTCCACCGCCGGCGGACCGCTGGCCGGATACACCGTCCTGGACCTGACCCGGGCACTGGCCGGACCCCACGCCGGCATGATGCTCGGTGACCTCGGGGCCCGGGTCATCAAGATCGAGACCCCCGGCACCGGGGACGACACCCGGAGCTGGGGCCCGCCCTTCGTCGGACCCGAGGACGACCCCCAGGCCACCTACTTCCTGTCCTGCAACCGCAATAAGGAATCGCTGTCCCTGGACCTGAAATCCGCGGAGGGCCGGGAGACGTTGACCGCGCTAATCCGCCGGTCCGATGCCCTGCTGGAGAACTTCAGATCGGGGGTGCTCACCCGCTTGGGGTTCTCCATGGAGGCGTTGCAGGAGCTCAATCCCCGGTTGGTCATCCTCTCGATCACCGGTTTCGGCCACGACGGGCCGGAGGCCCGGCGCAGCGGCTACGACCAGATCGTCCAGGGCGAGGCGGGGCTGATGTCGTTGACCGGGTCGGGCCCCGATGACCCCCAACGGGTCGGGGTGCCGATCACCGATCTGCTCTCGGGCATGTATGGCGCCTACGGGGTGCTCGCGGCACTGCTGGAACGGGAGAAGACCGGACGCGGCCAGGTGGTGCGGACCTCGCTCCTGGCGTCGGCCATCGGGGTGCACGCCTTCCAGGGCACCCGGGCGACCGTCGCCGGGGAGGTCCCGAGAGCCCAGGGCAACCACCACCCCTCGATCGCCCCCTACGGGCTGTTTGCCTGCCGCGGCGGCAACGTCCAGATCAGCGTCGGCAGCAACAAGCTCTGGAAGGCGCTGACCGGGGCCTTCGGCCTCGACGGCGACGACCCCGATTTCGCCACGAACGCCGAGAGGGTCCACCACCGCGAGAAGCTCATCACCGTGATCGAGGATGCCTTCAGCGCCTATGCCCCGGCCGACCTGCTGGAGAAGCTGAACGAGGCAGGGGTCCCCGCCGGGAAGGTCAGGACCCTGGACGAGGTCTACGCCTGGGACCAGGTCGAATCCCAGGGCCTGCTGGTCGACGTCGACCATCCGGTGCTCGGGACGATCCAGTTGCCCGGCCCGCCGCTGCGCTTCTTCGACGCGGCCACCGCCGAGGAGACGACCCGCACCACCCATACGTCCCCTCCCCTGCTCAATGCCGACGCGGAGTCCATCCGCTCCTGGCTCGAGGAGGAGAACCCTGCCTCGTCGACCGGGGACTAGGAAGCAGTGGCCCCGGCCGCCTGTCCCGGCGGGGCAGGCGGCCGGGCCGGTCGGCCTATAACCGGCTGAAGGCCCGGTCGAGATCGGCGATCAGGTCCTCGACGTCCTCGATCCCGCAGGACAGGCGCAGCAGGTTCACCGGAACCTCCAGCTCGGTGCCCTTGACCGAGGCGTGGGTCATCTCCGACGGGTAGTTCATCAACGATTCGATGCCGCCCAGCGATTCGGCCAGGGTGAAGACCCGGGTGGACTCGGCGATCTTCCGGGCCGCGGCCTCGCCGCCGGTGAACTGCACCGAGACCATCCCCCCGAAGCCACTCATCTGGCGCGCCGCCAACTCGTGGCCCGGATGCTCCGCCAGACCCGGATAGAGGACCTTTTCCACCTCTGGTCGGCCCTGCAGCCATTCGGCGACGGCCTGGGCGTTGTGGCAATGCCGATCCATCCGCACGCCCAGGGTCTTCAGCCCACGGGTGGTCAGGAACGCATCCAGCGGACCGTTGACCGCGCCGGCCGCGAACTGCAGGAAGCCGATCTTCTCCGCCAGCCCGGCCTCCTTGACGATGACCGCCCCACCCCCGACGTCGGAGTGGCCCCCGATGTATTTGGTGGTCGAGTGGACCACCACGTCCGCACCCAGGTCCAACGGCTGCTGCAGGTAGGGCGATGCAAAGGTGTTGTCCACCACCAGCAGGGCCCCGGCGTCGTGCGTGGCCCGGGCGACGGCGGCGATGTCGGTGATCTTCATCATCGGGTTCGAGGGCGTTTCCAACCACACCAGTGCCGTCCGATGCGCGGCGATCGCGGTGGCCAGTGCCTGCGGGTCCGCCATGTCCACGGCGGTGTTGCCGATGCCCCAGTCCCCGAAGATGCCCGAGATCAGCCGGTAGGTGCCGCCATAGGCGTCGTTGCCCAACACGATGTGGTCCCCGGGGCGGGTGAGCGCACGGATCAGCGAATCCTCGGCGGCCAGACCGGAGGCGAACGTCAAGGCATGGGTTCCGTTTTCCACGGCCGCCAGCTGTTCCTGCAGCGCATCGCGGGTCGGGTTGGTGCCGCGGCCGTATTCGTAGCCGTCACGCAACCCGCCGATGCCGTC
Source organism: Arthrobacter sp. AOP36-C1-22 (assembly GCF_052377515.1). Taxonomy (NCBI): domain Bacteria; kingdom Bacillati; phylum Actinomycetota; class Actinomycetes; order Micrococcales; family Micrococcaceae; genus Arthrobacter; species Arthrobacter sp. AOP36-C1-22. Next base: position 171,092 of record NZ_JBQSWW010000001.1, read on the forward strand.
CTGGGCATAGGTGGTGGAGAAATGCACGGGGGGCACGACGGCGCCGGTGCGCGGTTCGAAGGCCTGTCCCGCGTGGATGGCACGGGTATTGAAGCCGCTCGTCGGGCTGCTCATGGGGGTTCTACCTTTCGCTGGGATGGGCTGGGTCAGTGGTTCAGGTGGTTCAGCAGGTCCTGCCGGGTCAGCACCCCCGCGGGGGCCCCATGGTGGGTGACCAGCAGGGCGTTGGCCTCCTGGAGTCGGGTTCGGGCCGCTCCGATCGTCTCTCCGGCCCCGATCAGGGGCATGGGGGCGCCCATATGCCCGGCGACGGCCTCGGTCAGGGCCGCTTCGCCGGAGAAGAGCAGTGCGGTGAGTTCACGTTCGTCGACGCTGCCGACGACCTCGCCCAGGCGCACGGGGGGCTCGGCGGTGAGCACGGGCAGCACCGAGACCCCGTATTCGTTCATGATGTCGATGACGTCGCGCACCGACTCCCCCGGGTGGGTATGGATCAGCTCCGGCAGGGCGCCGGTCTTGCCGGCCAGCACCTGCGCCACGGTCCCCTCCTCGCCGTCGGTGATGAATCCATAGGACTTCATCCAGGAGTCGTTGAAGATCTTCGCCAGGTAGCCGCGTCCGCCGTCGGGCAGGATGGCCACCACGACGGCGTCCTCGTCCAGGTCCTTCGCCGCTTCCAGGGCCGCCACCACCGCCATGCCGGAGGAGCCCCCGACCAGCAGGCCCTCCTCCCGGGCCAACCGGCGGGTCATCGCGAACGAATCCGCGTCGTCCACGGCGATGACCTCGTCGGGAATCGAGGGGTCGTAGTTGCCCGGCCACATGTCCTCCCCGACGCCTTCGACGAAATAGGGCCGTCCGGTGCCCCCGGAATAGACGGAGCCGTCGGGGTCGGCGGCGATGACCTTGACCTGTCCGGTGGCCCGATCCGCCGACACCTCCTTGAGGTAGCGACCGGTACCGGTGATGGTGCCCCCGGTACCGGCGCCGATGACCACATGGGTCAGCTTCCCGTCGGTGTCCTTCCAGATCTCGGGGCCGGTGGAGGCGTAATGGCTGGCGGGGGCGGCGGGGTTGGAGAACTGGTCGGGTTTATAGGCCCCGGGGATCTCCCGGACCAGCCGGTCGGAGACCCCGTAATAGGATTCGGGTGATTCCGGTGCCACCGCGGTCGGGGTCACCACGACCTCGGCGCCGTAGGCGCGCAGCACATCGAGCTTTTCGGCACCGACCTTGTCGGGGGCCACGGAGATCGTCTGGTAGCCCTTGGCCTGGGCCACCAGGGCCAGTCCGACGCCGGTGTTCCCCGACGTCGGTTCGACCACCGTCCCCCCGGGGGCCAGTTCCCCGGATTCCTCCGCGTCCTCGATCATCTTCAACGCGATCCGGTCCTTGATGGAGCCCCCCGGGTTCAGGTACTCCACCTTCACCAGGATGGTGGCCCGGAGGCCGTCGGTGACCTTGGACAGTTTCACCAACGGGGTGTTGCCGATCAGTTCCAGAACGGATTCCGCGTATTTCATAGGCCGACTCTACCGCCGGGCCCACGGGGCCCCCGGGTCCGGCGCAACCCGGAGTCATGGAGTGCGCCCGGGCCTTCGGCTGGGTCCTGGGGCGTCCGGGTGGGATCATCGGGGGATGACCTCCACCCCTGCTGCGGGCCTCCCGACGTCGGCAGCCCTGCTGCGTCCCACCGGCCCGGTGGACGCCCCGGATGCCCACCGGCGGTGGTCCGCCCCGGCCGGATATGACCTGGCAACGACGCTCGGAGTCCTCCAGCGTGGCACCCACGATCCGTGCACCCGTGTGGGACCGGGTCTGGCCTGGCTGTGCTTCGAGACCGGCCAGGGCCCCGCCACCTTGCTGGTGATGCGGGACCGTGGAAGCCCCCTGGAATCCGGTGGCCACGGCCCCGGACCGGAATTCTCCGTGCGGGCCTGGGGGCCCGGGGCCCAGCAGGCCGTGCTCTGCGCTCCGGCACTGCTGGGCGCAGCCGATGACTGGTCGGGCTTCGACGCCGGGGCCCGGCATGAGCTTCCACACTGGATCGCCGAGGCACGACGGCGGAACCCTGGCTTGCGCCTGCCCTCGACCGGCCGGGTCTTCGATGCCCTGGTGCCGGTCATCCTGGAACAGAAGGTCACCACCATCGAAGCACGCCACGCCTGGCGGTATCTGGTCTCGCGTTTCGGCGAACCGGCTCCCGGTCCGGCGCCCGAGGGCCTGGCCATCGCCCCCGGAGCCCACCGGCTGCGCCTGATCGGCGGCTGGGACTGGCATCGGGCCCGGGTGGATGACTCACGCCGTCGCACCGTTCTGCGGGCCGCCGAAGCGGCCGCCGGAATCAACCGGCTCGGTGCCGTGGAGCTCGCCCGCAACCCGGGCTCCACGCTGCAGTCGGTTCCCGGAATCGGCCCGTGGACCACCGCCGAGACCCTGCAGCGCAGCCATGGGCACCCCGATGCGGTATCCGTCGGCGATTTCCATCTGGCCGCCTACATCGGCCATGCCCTGGCCGGGAAGTCCACCGACGACGCCGGGATGCTCCGGTTGCTGGCCCCCTTCGCCGGGCATCGCCAACGCGTGGTCCGGCTGATCGGGCTGTCCGGATTCCGCAAACCGTCCTTCGGGCCCCGGCTGGCCCCGATGGACCACCGGGGCCGCTGAGCCGGGTCGGCGCGGCTAGTCCCCGGCCACCATCCGGATCGCTTCCTGGCGCATCTCCACCTTGCGGATCTTCCCCGAGATCGTCATCGGGAAGCTGCTGCGGATCTGCACGTAGCGGGGGATCTTATAGTGGGCGATCTGACCGGTGCAGTATTCGCGGACCGTTTCCAGGGTCATCTCCTGCGCCCCTTCATGCAGGATGATGCAGGCCATGATCTCCTCCCCGTACTTCTGGTCGGGCACCCCGATCACCTGGACGTCCTGGACATCCGGATGGCGGTAGAGGAACTCCTCGATCTCCCGGGGCGAGACGTTCTCGCCGCCGCGGATGATCAGATCCTTGATGCGCCCTTCGACGCGGACGTAGCCGTCCTGGTCCATCGAGGCCAGGTCCCCGGTGTGCATCCACCCGTCCGGATCGATGGCTGCGGCGGTCTTCTCCGGTTCGTTCCAGTAGCCCTTCATGACCGCGTAGCCGCGGGTGCACAACTCACCGGTCGATCCCCGGGGAACCACGTCCCCCGACACCGGGTCGACGATCTTGGATTCGAGCTGCGGCATGGTCCGGCCCACGGTTTGCGTGCGGCGTTCGAGGGAATCATCGGTGCGGGTCATCGTGGAGACCGGGGAGGTTTCGGTCATGCCGTAGCAGATGGCCACTTCGGCCATGTTCATCTCGGAGATCACCCGTTCCATGACCTCCTCCGGGCAGGTCGCCCCGGCCATCACCCCGGTGCGCAGGGTGCCCAGGTCGTAGTCGGCGAAGTCGGGAAGGGCGAGTTCGGCGATGAACATCGTCGGTACCCCATATAGGCTGGTGCCTCCGTGGTCCTGCACGGCCTGCAGGGTTTCATCCGGTTTGAAGGCCCGGCCCGGCAGGACGGTGGCCGCCCCGTGGGAGAGGGCCCCCAGGTTGCCGATGACCATCCCGAAGCAGTGGAAGAACGGGACCGGAAGCACCACCCGGTCGTTCTCGGTGTAGCCGAGCAGCTCGGCGATATGGAAGCCGTTGTTCAGGATGTTGTGGTGGCTCAGGGTCGCACCCTTGGGGAATCCCGTGGTCCCCGAGGTGTACTGCAGGTTGATCGCCTCATGGGGGTCCAGCGATTCCAGGATCGTTTCCAGGTGCGCCTGCGGTGTTTGGCCGGCCATTTCCAGCAAGGAATCCCAGGTGAATTCCCGTCCGGGGTTCCGGGCGGCATCCGCCGCGGGGTCTCCGCCGCGCGGTTCCATGCCCTCGGGGCGCGGCAGGTGGATCAGTTCCTGCAGGGGGTTGTCCTGTCCGGCCACGGTCCGGGCCATCGAGGTGTAGTCACTGCTCTGGTCCGACGGGGCGACGGCCAGGGCCCGCATGCCGCATTGGCCCACGACGAAGGAGAGTTCCTCCAGCCGGTAGGCCGGGTTCACGTTCACCAGGATGATCCCGGCCTTGGCGGTCGCGTATTGCAGCAACGTCCATTCGGCGCAGTTCGGACTCCAGATACCCAACCGGTCGCCGACGCCGATGCCCGCGGAGATCAGGGCCCGGGCGAGCTGGTCGGTGGCCCGGTCCATCTGGGCATAGGTCCAGCTGCGTCCGGTCGAGGCTTCCAGGACCGCCGGATGATCCGGGAACCGGGCCGCCACGGATCTGAAGTTCTCCCCGATACTCTGTTCCAGGACCGCGGGGGTGTTCCCCCCGTGGGTGTAGGAATCGGCGCTGGCTGGGTTGTCGGTATCCATCATCGACGGCACCTTTCAGGGGTTGCGGTCCAAACATCTGTGATCCACAACATATCAGCCCCGAACGGTGGCCCGACGCCCCGCGGAGGGCCGTCGCGGTGCTACTGGCCGGGGGTCTGCTCGGCGAGCTGGGCATGGACTTCCTGCATGTCGATGCCCTTGACCGCCTCGATCAGGTCATCGAACTGGGAGGACCCGATGGCCCCGGGCTGGGAGAACACCAGCACCCGGTCCCGGAAGGCCATCAGCGTGGGGATCGAGGTGATTCCCGCTGCCGCGGCCAGCCCCTGCTCGGCTTCGGTATCCACCTTGGCGAAGGTGATGCCCTCGTGCTTTTCCGAAGCCGCCGCGAAGATCGGGGCGAACTGCTTGCAGGGCCCGCACCAGGAAGCCCAGAAATCAACGAAGACAATATCGTTGTCCTGGATGGTCTGCTGGAACTGGTCTTCGGTGATGTCGATGGTAGCCATGCCTCCACGGTAGCCTTCCCCCCTGCCGCATGTCTGCCCCGGCGCCGTTCCGTGGTGGGTTTTCCACAGCCCGGGGTCCCCCCCTGTTCCGGGCCGTTGCCGCTCCCTAGGCTTGCCCCACTATGGAACCGGCGCCAAGGAAGGAACGCATATGCCACGGTGCACGCTGCTGTTCGTGATCGAAGGTGAACTCCTGCGGGAGTCCATCCGGGCCAGCTGCGAACTGGCCGACGAGTACCAACGCCTCATGCCCCAGGTGATGGAGGTGTCCAAGTCCGAGATCTTTGCCGTCGGTGAAGCCCCGAGGATCCAGCGGCGCATGCGCCTTCCGCGCCCGTTGGACGACTGCTCCTCGGCGGCCACCAGCGCCGGCCCGATCCACGCCCTCTGGTCCCCCGCCGGATGGCGGACCCCCGGCGATTGTCCTCCCGCGCCCCCGGATTCCAATGGGGCGACCGCTTGGCAATGGGCCCATTATGCGACCGTGATGAACGCCAGCCGGGAGGCCCACCTGATCCTGTGGGACCTCTATCTCAGGCACGTCGGCAACGAGCTGGCCGCCTGACGCCGTCCGGTCGGGCCACCGGAGGGAAGACCCGGCCCCGGACATGAGAAGACCCCGGACTCATGTGTCCGGGGTCTTCAGCGGTCCTGGCCGGGACCGTGGGTGGCAGATACTGGATTCGAACCAGTGAAAGCGATGCTAGCTGATTTACAGTCAGCCCCCTTTGGCCACTCGGGAAATCTGCCCGAAGTTCCGTAACGGAACGAGAAGAAACTTTACCGAAGTTCCTGCCAAGAATCGAATCGGGCCCCAAACCGGGCCCCGCCGGCCGGGCGGGCCCGCCCCCGGGGCCCGACAGGGTGCCCCGGATGGCCCCTGCCGATAGGCTGGAGGCCAATGCAGGGAAACCAACTTGAGGAGGACTTGTGGCCAGTGAATCCACATTCGATGTCGTGAGCAAGGTCGACAGCCAGGAAGTCTCGAACGCAATGAACCAGGCCCAGAAGGAAATCTCGCAGCGCTACGACTTCAAGGGCGTCGGAGCCGAGCTGGACTACAGCGGCGAGAACATCCTGCTGAAGGCCAGCTCGGAGGAACGCGTCAAGGCAGTGCTGGATGTCTTCCAGTCCAAGCTGGTCAAGCGCAAGATCTCGCTGAAGTCCCTGGATGCCGGAGAGCCCTACGCCTCGGGCAAGGAATACCGGATCGATGCCTCCATCAAGGAGGGGATCGCCCAGGACATCGCCAAGAAGATCAATAAGCAGATCCGCGACGAGGCCCCCAAGGGAGTGAAATCCACCATCCAGGGGGATGAACTGCGTGTCTCCTCGAAGTCCCGCGACGACCTGCAGGCCACCATGGAACTGCTGCGTAAATTCGAGGAAGTCGACCTGCAGTTCGTGAATTTCCGCTAGATCGTCACCTCATGGATCCCCGCGGGGCCGTAGTCCGCCACGGACTGCGGCCCCGCGGCGTTTCCGCAGCCCCTAGGTCTCGAACAGTCCCTGGCCGAGGTAGCCATCCGGCTCGGTGACCCCCGGGGGCACCGCGAAGAGCCCCGAGCCCGTATGTTTCAGGTACTCCACGAGCAGATCGTTCTTGGCCATCGCCATCTGCATCGGCACATAGTGGGTGCGCGGATCAACCACGTAGGCAATGAAGAACAATCCGGCGTCGAGCCGTCCCAACCCATCGGAACCGTCGGTGTAGTTGAATCCACGACGCAACATGCGCACCCCGGCGTTCCGGCTCGGATGGGCCAGTGCGACATGCGAATCCCCCGCAATCAGCGGTCCCGCGGAGCCCTTGAGCTCGAAGTCGGGTTCGTCGAATTCCCCGCCACCTGACAGGGGCGCCCCTTCGCGTTTGGTCCGTCCGATGTCCAGTTCCTGTTCACGCAGCGAGGTGCGGTCCCAGGTTTCGATGTGCATCCGGATGCGGCGGGCCACCATGTAGGTGCCCTCGTTCATCCACGCTTCCCCGCCCGTGGCCCCGGAGACCCACACATGCTCGGCGACGGCCTGGGTCTCCTGCGATTTGACGTTCGCGGTCCCGTCCTTGAAACCAAAGAGGTTTCTCGCCGTGACCTGGTCGGTCGAGGTGGAGGACGTGCGCCCGAACCCGATCTGGCTCCACCGCACCCGGGCCCGTCCGAAGGCGATGCGCACCAGGTTGCGGACGGCATGCACCGCAATCTGCGGATCATCGGCGCAGGCCTGGACCACCAGGTCACCATCGCTGCGTTTCTCCTCCAGGGCGTCCCCGGGAAAGTGCGGCAGCTCGATCAGCGCCTCGGGGAGCCGCTCGGACAGGCCGAACCGGCCCTTCCCGTCCTTGGTGAAGAGCGTGCGCCCAAAGCCGATGGTCACCGTCAGATGGCTCGCCGGCAGATCCAACGCCTCCCCGGTGTCTTCCGGCGGGGCATCATAGGCGCCGCCGGTGGCCCCCTCGGGGCCGCCGACCGGCTGCCCTCCGGTCATCGATTCGATGGCGGCAGTCCAATCCTTCAAAAGCGAGATCAGTTCCTCCCGCTCGGTGGTCGTGACATCGAAGGCTGCGGTATGCATCCGGTCCTGTGCTTCGGTCTCGATCCCGGCCTGGTGATCTCCCCGGAAGGGCACGATGTCCTGGTCCGCCTCCGGCGCGGAAACACGCTCCACGGCGGAAGCCCCGGTGGCACCGGCGGCCACACCGACCACCCCGCCGATGCCCGCGGCAGTGAACAGGGTCCGGCGTCGCAGCCCGGGCCGCCGCTCCTGCGGCTCCGGCACCGTTTCTCCCTCGGGCTGTTGTTCCTCCACGACTACTTCACCACCGCGGCGGTCAGCCGGGAGAGCGGTTCGGCCAGGGCGTCGACGGCCGAGGCGAGTTCCTGTTTCTGGGACTCGGTCAGTTCATCGAAGTACACGAATCCGTCACCTCGCTGGTACTGGTCCAGGAGCTTCTGCAGCGCAGTGAAGTTCTTATCGAGGCTGGCGTCGAGCTTCGCGTCGTCGCGATCGAGCAACGGCTTCAGGTCCTCGTAGGCGATGCGGGCCCCATCGACGTTGGCCTGGAAGTCCCACAGATCCGTATGGGACCAGATCTCCTCTTCGCCGGTGACCTTCCCGGTGGCGACCTCGTCCAGGAGTTCCTTGGCCCCGTTGGCCAACGCGTCCGCGGTGAACTCCGTGTCCAGCGTGCGCTCCTTCAGTTCCTGGGTGTCGTCCACCATCTGGTCGGCGATCTCCTGGCGCTGGGCGGAGCTCATGGCCTGGTAGTCGTCCTTCGGCGGCCAGAGGTCCTTCTCCGCACGGTGCCAGCCGGTCCAGTCCTGGCCCGGCTCCAGATCAGCTTCCCGGGCGTCGAGGATCGGGTCCAGGTCCCCGAATGATTCGGCCACCGGTTCGATCCGCTCCCAATGCATACGCGTCGAGGCGTAGAGCTTCCTGGCCTGATCCGTCTCACCGTCGGCAAAGGCCCGGGCGAATTTCTTGGTGCCCGCCAGCAACTGGTCGGTCTGGTCCTTGACGTAGGCGCCGTACTGCGTCGTGGCCGTGTCCTGCAGGGCGGCCCGGTCGGCGCTGATCTCCTGGCCCTCGGGGACCGGTCCCACGGCGAAGTCCGCCCGGATCCCGTCGCCGACCATGCCCGGCTTGCACGCGGTGGCATATTTTCCTTCGGGGGCCACGACCACCAGATCCCGGCTCAGGCCCGGGCCGATGTTCTCCACCTCCCCGACGATGCGCAGGCCGTCGTCGGCTAGCAGGTAGAACTCGGTGACCTGGGACCCCTCGTTCTTCACCGAGAACTTGAGTGTCCCGCCCGGCACGGTATCGGTGCTGACCTCGCAGGTGTCATCGGTGCTGGTCACCGCGATGCTGCCGTCCCCGCCATCGGCGGTCGCATTGTTGTCGGTGCACCCGGCCAGGGCCAGCGCGGCCAGCGCCAGGGCGGCGACGGTGGGTAATGTGCGGTTCGGGGTCATGGGGTTCCTTGGTGGGTCGGGCGGAATCGCGGGGACGGCGGGGGGATTCAGGCGTTCGAGTCGACGACGGTGCCGGCAGAGGCCCCGGTCCGTGCCTCCGGGGTGCCGCGGCGCAGGCCGCGGAAGTAGAGGTAGAACACCGGGATGATGTAGCCGGTCCAGGCGATGGCCTCGAGCCAGGTGGTGGCCGGGGAGAAATTGAAGACCCCCTTGAGCACGGTGCCGTACCAGCTCGAGGGCGGGATGACGTGGGACACGTCGAAGGCCAGCCGATGCAGCCCCGGTAGGATGCCGGCTTCTTGTAGGTCGTGGATGCCATAGGCCAGGACCCCGGCAGCAACGATGATCAGTGCCGCCCCGGTCCAGCTGAAGAACTTGGCGAAGTTGATCTTGACGGCACCGCGGTGGATCAGGGCGCCCAGGACGACGGCGACGGCGAGTCCGAGCCCGGCGCCGGCGATAGGCTCCCAGGTCTCCCCCGTGGCGCGGGCCGCGGCCCAGATGAACAGGGCGGTTTCCAGGCCCTCCCGACCGACGGCCAGGGCAGCCACCAGGACCAGCATCCAGGCCTTCCCGTCGGCGGCACCATCGACCTTATGGCGCAGGTCGGTGGCCATGGACCGCGAGGTCCGGGCCATCCAGAAGATCATCCACGTCACGAATCCGACGGCGACCAGGGACAGGGTTCCTCCGATGGCCTCTTGCGCTTCGAAGGTCAGGCCGCGCGGGCCGAAGGTCAGCAGTGCCCCGAAGGCCAGTGACACGGCGACCGCGACACCGACGCCGGCCATGACCCGCGGCACCAGATGGGTCCGTCCGGTCTTGCCCAGGTAGGCCAATAGGAGCACCACGATCAGGACGGCTTCAAGCCCTTCCCGCAGGCCGATCAGGAAATTCGCGATCATCGTGGAGCTTCCGGGTGGACGTCAAGGTGTCTAGGTAAGCCTTACCTATGCTCATGACGATACGCAAGCCTGACCCAATGACCAAATGGGTGGTGCGCGGCCGCTTCTACTCCAGCGGCCGGCCCGCCATCTTCTCCAGCCGGGAGATGCGGTCCGCCATCGGCGGGTGGGTGGCGAAGAGCTTCTTCGCTCCGCCGAGGAAGGGGTTGGCGATCATCAGGTGGGAGGTGTTGACCAGGCGCTGATCCTCGGGCAAGGGCGCCCGCTGAACGCCGGTTTCGAGTTTGCGCAAGGCCGAAGCCAGGGCCAACGGGTCATTGGTCAGCGTCGCGCCGTCCTCGTCGGCGTCGTATTCACGGGTCCGGCTGATCGCCATCTGGATCAGCGCGGCCGCCAGCGGCGCCAGCAATGCGGTGGCGATCATGGCCAGCGGGTTGGCGTTGCGGCGGTCTCCGCCACCGAAGAAGAGCATGAACTGGGCCACCGAGGTCACCACGCCGGCGACGGCGGCGGCCACGGAGGAGGTGAGGATGTCCCGGTTGTAGACGTGCATGAGTTCATGGCCCAGCACTCCTCGCAGTTCACGCTCGTCGAGCAGGTTCAGGATGCCCTCCGTGCAGCACACGGCGGCGTTGCGCGGGTTCCGTCCCGTCGCGAAGGCGTTGGGGGCCGCGGTCGGGGAAACGAACAGCCGCGGCATCGGTTGACCGGCGCTGATGGAGAGCTGGTTGACGATCCGGTACATCGCCGGTTGTTCCTGTTCGGTGACCGGGTAGGCCCGCATCGAGCGGATGGCGATCTTATCGCTGTTCCAGTACCCGTAGGCGGTGGTCCCCACACCGATCAGGGCGAAGATCCAGATGAACGAGGACCTGCCCGTTCCGGAGGCGATCAGCGATCCGATGACCAACAGCAGGCCGAACAGGCCGCCGAGCAGGGCGGCCGTCTTGAGGCCGTTGTAATGATTGCGCACCGGGTGTGGCTCCTTGCTACTGCCTCTGCCCCTCGACCTGACGGGCGGGATATCTGCTTAACGTCCGCCTCCTGCCCGGGGTTCCGGATGAGCCGCGGATCACGGCGCCGGAGGAACGGACGGGATGGGGCTCCTCGACCCACCATTCTATGGCACGGCCCGGGGCGCCCCCATCCGGACCGGTGGCAGCCGACTTAGTCTGCCCTATCTTGACTTCATCAAAATAGGGAGTTGAATAGGGGTATGGATCACACGGAGCGGCTACACGAATTGGGACTGCGCGTGACACGCCAGCGCCTGGCCGTGCTGCGCTTCCTGGAAACGACTCCGCACTCCTCGGCCGATACGGTGGCCTCCGGAGTGCGTGACGAGTTGCCCGAGGTGTCCATGCAGTCCGTCTACAACGTGCTGAACGACCTCACGGCGCTGGGGATGCTGCGGCGGTTCACTCCGCCCGGTTCCGCGGCCCTGCACGAGACGCGCGTGGACGACAACCACCACCACGCGGTGTGCATGACCTGTGGACGGATCGAGGATGTCGAGTGCGCGGTGGGCCATGCCCCCTGTCTTTCCCCCTCCGATACGCATGGCATGAACATCCAGATCGCTGACGTGGTCTATCAGGGGGTATGCGCTTCCTGCAGGGAATCGGCGCATGCCACCGAGGGTGGCGCTTCCGGGGCCCAGCCCCGGGAGAGCGTTGCCTGAGACCGCCCAGTCATCGACCAGCAAACCATCACCTGAAGGAGAACCTCTTGTCTGAGAACTTCACCACCACACAAAGCGGTGCCCCCGTCCCCAGTGACGCACACTCGCTGACCACCGGCGCCAACGGCGTCACGGCCCTGCACGATCGTTACCTGGTCGAAAAGCTGGCCTCGTTCAACCGCGAACGCGTCCCGGAGCGCAACCCGCACGCCAAGGGCGGCGGAGCCTTCGGCGAACTGACCATCACCGAGGACGTCTCGAAGTACACCCGGGCCGCGGTCTTCCAGCCGGGCGCCAAGTCCGAGACGCTGGCACGCTTCTCCTCCGTCGCCGGCGAGCAGGGCTCCCCCGACACCTGGCGTGACGTGCGTGGTTTCGCCCTGCGTTTCTACACCACCGAAGGCAACTACGACATCGTCGGCAACAACACCCCGGTGTTCTTCATCCGCGATGGCATCAAGTTCCCTGACTTCATCCACTCGCAGAAGCGCCTGAACGGCTCTGCCCTGCGTGATGCCGACATGCAGTGGGATTTCTGGACCCTTTCCCCCGAGTCCGCTCACCAGGTCACCTACGTCATGGGCGATCGTGGCCTGCCGACCTCCTGGCGCGAGATGAACGGCTACGGTTCACACACCTACCAGTGGATCAATGCCGAGGGCGAGCGCTTCTGGGTCCAGTACCACTTCCAGTCCCGCCAGGGCGTCCACAACATGAACAACGACGAGGCGGAAAAGCTCGCCGGCTCCGACGCCGACTTCTACCGTCGCGACCTGTACGAGAACATCGAGGCCGGCAACTTCCCGACCTGGGACGTGTTCGTGCAGATCATGCCGTATGAGGATGCCAAGACCTACCGTTTCAACCCCTTCGACATCACCAAGGTGTGGCCGCACGCCGACTACCCGCTGGTGAAGGTCGGACACTTCACGTTGAACCGCAACCCGCAGAACTTCTTCGCCGAGATCGAGCAGGCCGCCTTCTCACCGTCGAACATGGTTCCGGGCACCGACATCAGCCCCGATAAGATGCTGATGTCCCGCGTGTTCTCCTACCCGGATGCCCAGCGCAACCGCATCGGCACGAACTACAACCAGTTGCCGGTGAACCAGCCGCGCGCTGCCCATGTGAACACGTACATGCACGAAGGCAACATGCAGTACCACTTCAACGACGCCACCACGCGCCCCTACACGCCGAACTCCTACGGTGGAGCGGCAGCCGAGCCGGAGCGTGCCGGCGAAGGCAGCTGGGAAACCGACGGGACGCTCGTCCGCGCCGCACAGACCCTGCGCAGCGAGGACAGCGACTTCGGCCAGGCCGGAACGCTGTACCGCGACGTCTTCAGCGCCGAGTCCAAGGAGCGCTTCCACGACAACCTGCTTGGACAGGTTGCCGGCATCACCCGTGATGACATCCGCGAGCGCTTCTTCCAGTACTGGACGAACGTGGACGAGAACCTCGGTCAGATCCTGCGCGACGGCCATGCTGCGGGCAACCAGGGCACGACCGATGGCGCGTCGGAGCAGTCCGGCAAGGCCTAGGCAGCCCGTCCCCGGCACCCGCCGGTGACCGACAGAAAAGCCCGGGATCCCTTCGAGGGGATCCCGGGCTTTTCCGGTGGCGGCTCCGAACTACGGCTGCTGGGAGATCCGCACCATCTCCTCGCGCTCGACGACCTTGACCCGCTCACGGGATACCGGTCCACGGCTGGTTTCCACGGCACCTGCCGCCTCCCCCAGGGAATGCTCGTGCGCATCCAGGGCGACCCAGCCCTCCCACGTCGTGAAGGCGACTTCGCGTTGCTTGAGCAGGTCGATGATCGCCTGTTCATCGGGATGCACCGCAGCCGGCAGCTCCAGCCGGTCCTCCAGCAGGTTGCCGATGGTCTCGAGGGCATCGCCCTTGGTGCTACCGATCAGGCCCACCGGACCGCGCTTGATCCACCCGGTGGCATAGAGCCCGGGAATCTTCTGCCCGTCATCGTGCAGGACGCGTCCGCCCTCGTTGGGGATCACGCCACGGTTCGGGTCGAAACCGATCTCGGCCAGCTCGGAGCCGAAGTAGCCGATCGCCCGGTAGACGGCCTGGACACCGTAGTCCACCAGCTCCCCGGTCCCGCGCACGTTGCCGGTCCCGTCCAGTTCCTGACGTTCGAACCGGATGGCCTCCACGGACCCGTTGGACCCGGTGATCTCCACCGGGGCGTGCAGGAAGTGCAGATGCAACCGCCGCGAGGCCGGGGTCCGAGTCCCGGCGTCCTCGGCCTCCTCCCGGTCCTCCTGCTCGACCAACCAGTTGGTGAGTGTATTGACCATCGTCTTGGCCTGGTTGTTCGTCTTGATCGCCTCATCGGAGGCATCGTCGAACTCGAAATCCTCCGGGTAGAGGACGATGTCCACATCCCTCGAATGTGAGAGTTCGCGCAACTCCAACGGGGTGAACTTCACCTGGGCGGGGCCCCGCCGGCCGAAGATATGCACATCGGTCACCGGTGAGGCGGCCAGGCCCGCATGGACGTTGTCCGGGATCTCGGTGACCAGCAGGTCCTCGGGATGCTTGGAGAGCATCCGGGCGACGTCCAGGGCGACGTTGCCGTTGCCGATGACCGCGATCTGCTGCGCGTCCAGGGGCCAGGTCCGCGGCACATCGGGGTGCCCGTCGTACCAGGACACGAAGTCCGCGGCCCCGTAGGCGCCCTCGAGGTCCATGCCCGGGATGTTCAGGTCGGCGTCCTTGATCGCCCCGGTGGCGAAGATGACTGCGTCGTACATGTCACGGATGTCGGCCAGGGTGATGTCCTGGCCGTAGTTGACGTTCCCCAGGAAGCGGATGTCCCCGCGGTCCAGGACCTTATGCAGGGCCTTCACGATGCCCTTGATCCGCGGGTGGTCCGGGGCGACGCCGTAGCGGATCAGCCCGTAGGGGGTCGGATACCGGTCGAAGAGGTCGATGCTGACCTCGAACTCGCGTTCGGCCTTGGTCAGGATGTCCGCGGCATAGACGCCCGCAGGACCGGCGCCGATGATGGCGACTCGCAGCGGACGATCAGCAGCTGGGTTGGACACTGTTTTTCCTTTCGGCGGTACTCCTGGGATGCGTCATTCCGGAGAATAATTAACACACGGCCACCTAGTCTAATTGCCAGAGCGCCGGCCCGCGCATTTGTGTGGGAGCGCACACACCAAGGGGGCGGGTGGCCGGCCGGCCACCCGCCCCCTTGGGACGTCGATCGCAGCGTGGTGCACCGCGATCCATCAGCGGATCAGCTCCAGATGCCCTGGACCTTCCCGCTGGCGTCCTTGGCCGTCACGGAGTTCTCGCCCAACAGCTTGCGCGCCCTGTGCACGAGCTGGAGGGTTTCGTTGGCGGCATCGATCCAGTCCTTTTCGACGCTGGAATAGGCATCTCCCGAGTTGTTGTCCTCCCAGTTGTCCTTGACGAACTTCGTCTGGGATTCGCGGTCGCCGATGATGCTTTCGATGCGTCCGGCAATGCGGATGATGTCGCCTTCGGTACGCGAGGCGGCGTCACTGTCAAACTGAATGAGGCCTTCTTGCATGTTCGATTCCTTTGCTGCGGGTCCGTGTCGGACCGGTATGTCGGGTTGGTGGGGCGCTGGTGCGCGTGGACAGCCCCCGGAGGCGCTGCGCGGTAGTGGCTATTTGGAGAAGCTGAAGCCCGAGGTCTTGGCTCCCGCAGCCTGTCCTTCGGCTTGCTTGCCTTCGGCATCGAAGGCGTCATCCATCTGGACGTAGTGCTTGGCGCTCTCGGCCTGACCCTGCGAAATACCCGACAGTGCCTTGATCAGGTCCTGCTGGACCCGCTGGGACTCGACCATGAAGTTCTGGTAGGAGACCGCCCCCTGGCCCTTGAAAGTGGTCTTCAAGTCCTCGACGCCGTCGACGAGCTCCTCGACCAGTCGCACCAGCTCATCGCCGGAGCCGCTGGACTCTTCAGCCGCCTTGTTCATGGCGTTGACGTCCATTTTTCCCTTGAAACTCATATCCCGCTTCCCTTCATCGATGCGTGGCGGTGGCCTCGCTGACCGTGCTTTGCTTGCTACCAGCTAACGGCAAGGCAACAAACAGGGTCAAGCGTCCTGCATGGGGAGAACTACCCATGCCCCCGGTTTCCTGCCATTTTTCGTCCATCGACCTGACATGATGGACTCACACCACCACATTGTTAGACCGAAAGGGCTCCATGGCGACTGAATTCGACAACCAGCTCATCGAGTCGGTCGCCGTCCGTCGCAACCGGGTCACCGATGCCCTGCTCTATGGCGAGAACCCGACCGAGCGCCGTTGGAAGGCCACGACGAAGCAGTTCCTCTTCAGCCTCGTCGCCGCGGCCTTGATCACCGCCATCTGCATCGGGATCTCCTTCGTCTCCAACATGCTTGCCACCCGAGCCGAGGAAAAGAAGCAACGGCAGGATCAAATGCAGAGTTCCGCCGCCGCCTTCATCGGGCCGACCCAGTCGGCCTGGTCTTCGTCCAACCCGAGCCCGAGCCCCGGAAGGATGGGGAACTAGCCCGTCATGGCCCAGCCCTACACACGCGTGACCCTTGTGGGGGAACGCCGCAACGCCGACCTCCTGCTGCCCGCCACCGAATCGGTGGGAACACTGATGCCGCAGATCCTGGACCTGCTGGGCGACAACCCGGGCGACGCCGTCGCGACCAAGGTCCTTCTGACCGCCAGCGGGGAACCCATCCCAGCCCGGGAGACCTTGACCCAGGCGCAGGTCTTCGACGGGGCACGGCTGACCCTGCTCAGCAACAGCGAAGCCCCGCCCCCTGCCGTCGTCTATGACATCTCCGATACCGTCGTCGAGCAGTCCCGTGAAGTACGCGGTTCCTGGGACCGGACCCATCTGGTCACCGCGTCGGGGATCTTCGCCGCATTCGGGCTTTGGCTGGCGCTGGACATCCTGTTGGGAAGGTATCTGCCCGATGCCCGCTGGTGGGTCCTGCTCGCCGTGGGGGCCGGGCTGCTGGCACTGGGCGCCTCGGTCTCCGCTGCGTCCCGCCCGGTGGCCTCCGCCCTGATGGGCGCCGGATGGGGGGCGGGCATGATCGGTCTGCTGCACTGGACCGCGGCTCCCTCGTTGCGATTGCTGCTGGCCGCGGCAGGCACCGCCGTATTCGTCGCCTGCCTGGCCACGGTGCTCAAACATCCCCGGGCCGTCCTGCTGGGTGCCGGTGTCCTCGGGACGTTGGCCGGCATCTGGGCCGTGGCCCTACCCCTGGCCCGGTGGACAGCGGCCAGCACCGATACCGACCTCCTCGTCGGGGTCGGTGCCATCGCGGCGATCTGTTCGGTGCTCATCATGGGCCTGCTGCCGGCCCTGGCCCTGTCCCTGTCGGGTTTGTCCACCCTCGACGACCAGCGGGCCAACGGCACCTCGATCTGGCGCCGTGATGCCATCACCGCCATCCGTTCGGCCCACGCCGGCCTCACCCTGGCCACCGTGGCCGCAGCCCTCTCCGCGGCCGCCGGGATGTGGCTGGTTGCCACGGGCGATCGGCATCCGGTCTGGACGCTTCCCCTGCTCCTTGCTCTCGCGTTGGCAACCCTGCTGCGCTCGCGGGCCTTCCCCCTGGCCCTGGAGCGCTATTCGCTCTATGCCGCCACCGCCATCGGGGTCCTGGCCGGTGCCGGGGCCCTGACCCGGCTGAACGAAGACACCGTATGGATTGTCGGGCTGTCGATCCTGGTGCTGGCCGTGGTGATCGGCCTGGGGTTGGCCGTGGACCTTCCGGACCATATCGAGGCACGGATCCGACAGATCTGTGAACGCCTCGAAACCCTGGCCATCCTCGCCACGATCCCCTTGCTCATCGGCTACTTCGGCGTCTACGCCCAAATGCTGGACACGTTCTAGCACGGAGGACCTTCCATGACCGCACCTCAGACTCCCGGCCACCCCGCGGGCGAGCAACCACTCGACCCGTGGGGACAGCCGATCACCGATCCCTGGGCCCCCGCACCGGGCCGCCGGCGCGCCGGTTCCGTCCCGGCTCCCGGCCCTTCCGCCCCGCCTGCCCAGTCCTCCCCCGGCACCCTGGGGGCCCCGCTGGAGAACGACCGACGCCGGCTCTCCGGCGTCCGCGCCACCGGGGGGTCCTTCCCGCGGGCCCTGCAGATGTTGTTCGGCGGCAAGCACCGGGCCACGCAGGTCAGCCAGTTTGCTGCCGGCGTGCAGGCGCCGGTCACCACCGGTCGACGGATCGCCGTGGTCTCGACACGCGGCGGTGCCGGAAAGACGACTGCCTCCGCACTGCTCGCCCGCACCTTTTCCGCCCTTCGGCCCGACAGTGTCTGCGTCCTGGACCTCGACCCGGGCCACGGAAGCCTCGCCCTGCGGCTGGGACTCGATCAGGCTCCCTCGCTGGACTCCATCGTTCCCGAACTCACGAACGGCGCCCAACCCGGGGCCGCGCATCTGGCAGGGTTGCTGGCCCCGGCCGCCGAAGGCCTCTATGCAACGGGTCCTCGGTCGGGGTCGGCACAGCGAACCGGCGCCCCGTTGCTCCGCGAAGCCGCCTCCACGGTCTCGAGGTATTTTCCGATCACCCTGCTCGACTGCCCCACCGGTCTGCAGGCCCCCGAGACCCAGGCGGCGCTGGCCGATTGCCATGGGGCCCTCTTCATGGTCCCGGCGACCCTATCCGGCCTCGATGACGCGCTGGCGGCCTTGTCCAGATGGCGGGCGAACCCGCTGTTGTCCGGCTTGCCCCTGACGGTGCTCGTGATGCAGCAGGACCGTTCATCGGCCCTGCAGGCCCTCGATCAGGCGGGCCGGCTCTCCCGCCTCGGATTCGATGCCCATGCCATCGGCTACGATCGCCATCTGGCCGCAGGGGCCCTCATCACCTTGCCGTTGATGCTTCCTGCCCATCGGGAGGCTGCCACCGCACTGGCTGCCCGTAGCCTCGAACTGGCCAACGGGGTCCGGTAGCCGATGGCCCAGCGAATCATCCACCGCCCAGCGCGGACCTCGGCACCACTGCGCATCTTCCGCCCCTTCCTTCTCGACGGTCCCCCACCAGTCGAAGGCGAGGCCCCGGGGCTGAACCTGATGTCCATCGTGCCCATGCTCGGTGGCGCCGTCTCCATGACCGCCATGATGATGTTCCGCAATTCCCCGTTCGCGGCCATCGGCGCCATGATGATGATCGTGACCGTGGTGATCGCCATCTTCATGATGTTCTCCAACCGGGGCAAGGCCGTGAGGACGCGCACCCAGCTGCGCGAGAACTACATGCGCTATCTGGAACGCTCCCGGGTGAACATGCGCTCCGACGAGATCGAGGCACTCGGCGTGGCCCGGCAAAGCGCCCCACCGCCCGAGGCCCTCTTCGACATCGTCCGCACCCCCATGAGGCTCTGGGAACGCCGGCGCGGAAACGAGGACTTCCTGCACGTCAGGATCGGTTCCGGGTCCCGCCCCTGCCGGGACATCACGGTCAACGACGTCTCCGGCGCCACCCAGCAGACCGATTCCTTCATGGCCGCTGAAGCCGAAATCCTCAGGCGCCGTTTCTCCACCAGCCCCGACATGCCGGTGACGGTTCCGCTCGATTCGGTGGGGAACGTCAGCATCATCGGCGACCGCGACTTCGTCACCGCCACCACCCGGAACCTCCTGGTTTCCGCCAGCGCGTTCCATTCGCCCGAGGATCTGGGTCTGGGCATCAGCACGCCCGAGGATTTGCGGGACGACTGGCAGTGGGCGACCTGGTTGCCGCATCTGGCGGACCAGGGCCGCAGTTCGGGGGTGGAACTGGAGCGTCGGATCGGCCCCGACCTGGCGTCGTTGGCCGACATCATGGATACCGATCTGCAACGGCGGGCCAAGATCGCCGTGGAAGCCAAGAAGGTCAATAGCCGGGCCAGCCAGGCCTTGGCACGGCTCGTCGTGGTCTCGGATACCCATGGATCCCGGGCCCAGGAGCTGCCCTTGGCCGACCGGTTCCTCACCCCCGGGGATCTCGGCCTCACGGTCCTGCACCTGGTGCACGACCGGAGCGAGGAACCCAGCGACATCACCATCCGGATCACCCAGACCAGTGAGGGGTTCCAGGTCCAGGACTACCGGGCGGATCCGGTGCATCCCGACGTCTCCTCCGGATCCCTGGACCCCCTCTCCGTCGCGACGGCTGATGCGCTGGCCCATGAACTGGCTCCCCTGCGGCTCTCGGCCGACTCGCTGGAGCATGGGGGGTCCGGCCAAGGCGCCGAGAGTTTCCTCGGCATGCTCGGGCTCAGCTCGAACCTGGACCGGGCCGATATAGAGCGGACCTGGAAACCGCGTGGCGACGCCGAATTCCTGCGGATCCCGTTGGGGCCCGACGACGCCGGCCGTCCCACGGTCCTGGATCTGAAGGAGTCCGCGCAATTCGGCATGGGTCCGCATGGGTTGTGTGTCGGGGCCACCGGTTCGGGCAAATCGGAGATGCTGCGTTCACTGGTCTTCGGACTCCTGGCCACCCACTCCCCGGACGTGCTGGCCATGGTCCTCGTGGACTTCAAGGGCGGGGCTACCTTCGCCCCCTTCGAGGGGGCGCCGCAGGTCACGGGCATCATCACGAACCTCTCCGATGACCTCTCACTGATCGAACGCGTCTATGCCAGCCTCAACGGCGAGATCCTGCGCCGCCAGGAGGTCCTCAAGGCCGCCGGGAACATCGCCAACATCACCGATTACCAGGTCCACCGCAACGAACGTCTGGCCCGCGGGGAGGACATGGCCCCCTTGCCGCATCTGGTGGTCATCATCGACGAGTTCGGTGAACTGCTGACCGCACGCCCCGATTTCATCGACCTGTTCCTGTCCATCGGACGCATCGGCCGCTCCATCGGCGTCCACTTGTTACTGAGCAGCCAGCGCGTCGAATCCGGAAAGCTCAAGGGCCTGGAAACCTATCTTTCCTACCGGTTGGGCCTGCGCACGCTCTCGGAATCCGAATCGCGGACCGTGCTGGACAGCCCCGATGCCTTCCACCTGCCCCCGGTGCCCGGCTACGGCTTCCTCAAGGTCGACACCACGGTCTATACGCGATTCAAGGCCGGCTACGTGTCCGGCCCCGTGGAGGACGTCCGGCAGGACGAGGCGGATGAACTGGCCCCTGCCGAGGTCGCCGAGGTGCTCAGGGTTCCCCGCTATGCCGGGGAGGAACCCGATGGGGAGGAAGGCACCGCCAGGAAGAAGGACGTGGCCGCCAAGCGCACCACCGGGCCGACCGTGATGTCCACGCTGATGGATACGCTGCGCTCCTTCCCGCGTTCGGTCCAGGAGATCTGGTTGCCTCCGCTGCCGGCCGCCATCCCCCTGGATGCCGCAGCCGGCGGCGTCCATCCGGGGGAACATGGCCTCCAGCTGGGGGCGGGAGGCGGTTTGCGGGTGCCGATCGGTCTGCTCGACGACCCGGCCAAGCAGTGGCAGGGCCTCTGGCAGATCGATTTCGGTTCGGGCGGTGGGAACCTGATGATCACCGGAGGCCCGCAGTCAGGTCGCAGCACCTTGTTGCGCACCGTGGTGGCTTCGATGGCCCTGACCCATTCCCCCCATGAAGTCGGCATCTACTGCATCGACCTGCTCGGTTCCGCTTTGCTGCCGCTGGGAGGGTTGCCCCATGTCGGGGGAACTGCGATCCGTACCAACCGGGAGGTCGTCCGCCGCACGGTGGAGGAGCTGGTGGGCATGCTCATGGTCCGTGAGCGGGTCTTCGAACACCACCAGATCGATTCCCTGACCACGATGCGCCGGATGCACGCCGACGGGCGGCTGCCCGAACTGCCCAGCGCCGATATCTTCCTGGTCATCGACGGTTACGGGCAGATCGCCGACGACTTCGAGGAGATCCAGGAAAACGTCTTCGCGCTGATCATGCGCGGTGGGGGCTACGGCATCCATGTGGTGACCACCTTGAACCGCAATGCGGAACTGCGCATGGCCCAGCAGGGCTTCTTCGGCAACAAGATCGAAACCGCCCTCGCCGAACCCTCGGACTCGCAGATCGATCGGAAGGTGGCCCCCGGGATCAATCCGGAGGCCCCCGGACGGGCCTTGTCGGACCGCAAGCTGATCGGCCATGTGGCGCTGCCTCGGATCGACGGGGTCCACGATCCCGAGGACCTCTCCGACGGGCTGAAGGACCTGGTGGCCCAGGTGGCCGAACACACCACTGAAACCGCCATGAAGGTCCGGGTGCTGCCTCCCAGCGTCGCGTGGGACCAGGCGCCCGCAGCCTCGGGCCGGGGCCGGTTCCCGCTCGGGCTGCGCGAGGTCGACCTCGGAGACCACGTCCTGGATCTGCAATCCAAGGACCGCCACCTGATCCTGCTCGGCGACGAGGAATCTGGTAAATCCAACATCCTGCGCAACGTTATCGCCACCCTGGTCGCCCAGCACGCCCCGGATGACTTGCTGTTCGGCGTCTACGACCCCCGCAAGGGGCTCGACGACGTCGTGCCCGACGACTATCTGGGTGGTTACGCCGGCAGCGCCATCGTGGGCGAGCAGCTCTCCGGGGCCCTGGCGGCCGAACTGGAGCTGCGCAGCACCGGAGGCGACGAGGAGAACAAGCCCAGCAAGGCGAAGCTGGTGGTCATCGCCGACGATTACGACGTGTTGACGGCCAGTGGTTCCTCCCCGCTGTCACGCCTGACCCGATACCTGCCCATGGCTGATGAACTGGATCTGCATGTGATCCTGACCCGCAAGGTGCGCAGTGCCAGCCGCGGAATGTATGAATCGTTCTTCTCCACCCTGCGCGACGCCGGAACGGCCGCCCTGATCATGAGCGGGGACCGGTCGGAGGGTGGACTGATCAACAACATCCGGGCCCGGCCGCTTCCCCCGGGACGCGGCCAGCTGGTCCAGACCGGTCGACCGGTGCAGACCATCCAGACCTATTTGAACTCCGACACGGAATAGCCCCCGGAATGCGGAATAGGCCGGGCACGCCCCGGGTTGCCAGAGGTATGTCCCACCAGAGCGCCTCCGAAGCACCCGTACGTCCGGGAACGGCGGGCGCCGCACCCCGGCCGAGCCGCGCCGGATTGGGGCAGGGTCTCGGTGCCTACGGGCTATGGGGCCTGATGCCGCTGTACTTCATGACGATCGCGATCGCTTCACCGACCGAGATCGTGGCCAGTCGGATCGTGTTCAGCCTGGTCTTCTGCCTGCTGCTCATCACCATCACCCGCAGCTGGGATGACCTGGGCGTGCTCTTGCACGATCGCCCTGCCCTGCGACGGCTCTCCCTCGCCGCGGTCCTGATCACCGTGAACTGGGTGACCTACGCCTTTGCCGTGCTCAACGGGCACGCCGTGGAGGCCTCTCTGGGCTACTTC
Source organism: Arthrobacter sp. AOP36-C1-22 (assembly GCF_052377515.1). Classification (NCBI taxonomy): domain Bacteria; kingdom Bacillati; phylum Actinomycetota; class Actinomycetes; order Micrococcales; family Micrococcaceae; genus Arthrobacter; species Arthrobacter sp. AOP36-C1-22. The sequence goes on from NZ_JBQSWW010000001.1 coordinate 193,874, forward strand.
ATCAATCCGCTGGTTTCCGCTGGCCTGGGAGTTCTCTTCCTGAAGGAACGATTGACCCGGCTGCAATGGACGGCCCTGGGATTCGGGCTCGCCGCGGTACTCGTGCTGACCTTCGCCTACGGTTCGGTGCCGGTGATCGCCTTGACCCTGGCCTTCTCCTTCGGCCTCTACGGCTTCGTGAAGAACCGGGTGGGACGCACCGCCACCGCCGTGACCAGCCTGACCTTCGAGACGGCATTCTTGACGGTTCCCGCACTGGTCTTCCTGGGGTGGCTGATCTCCCGGGGCGAGGCGACGGTACTGAGCAGCGGTCCCGGACACTTCTGGCTCATGGCCGCCAGCGGCATCGTCACGGCGGTACCCCTGCTGCTCTTCGGCGCCGCGGCCCGGCGACTGCCGTTGAGCACCCTGGGGACCCTGCAGTTCCTGAACCCGGTGATGCAGTTCATCATTGCGGTGGCCATCTTCGGGGAGGCCATGCCGGCCGAACGACTGGCCGGCTTCGCCCTCGTCTGGGTGGCCATCATCCTGGTGGCGGTCGACATGCTGCGCCGGCCCGGTCCTCCCCGGATGGCTCGCCGCGCGGCAACTGCCACCGCGCTTAAGCACGACGGCGCCGGACCAGCCAAGGACTGATCCGGCGCCGGCCGTCACCCCGGCCCGTCAGGCGTGCTGGCGGATGGCTGCCTCCAGCACGTCGAAGGCGTCGGCCAACAACTCATCTGAAATCACCAGCGGCGGCAACAGGCGCACCACGTTCCCGTAGGTGCCACAGGTCAGGATGATGACACCGGCGGCCAGGCAGTCGGCGGCGATCTTCCGCGTCAGTTCGGCATCCGGTGCCGTCCCGCCGGCCTGGACGAATTCAATGGCCAGCATGGCTCCACGACCCCGCAGGTCCCCGATGGCCGGCAGCTGCTGCTGCAACGGACGCAGGCGGGTGTAGAAGGCCTCCTCGATGGCGCGGGCGCGACCGTTCAGATCCGCCTCGGCCATGTAGTCCACGGCGGCCAGCCCCGCGGCGACGGCCACCGGGTTGCCACCATAGGTTCCGCCCAACCCGCCGGGATGCACGGCATCAAGCAGTTCGGACCGGCCGGTGACCGCCGAAAGCGGCAGGCCCCCGGCGATGCCCTTGGCCAGGGTGACGAGGTCGGGGACCACGGATTCGTGGTCGACGGCGAACCAGTCACCGGTACGGCAGAAGCCCGTCTGGACCTCATCGGCGATGAAGACGATGCCCTGCTCCTTCGCCCATTCGGCGATGCGCGGCAGGAATCCGTCGGCGGGGACGATGAACCCGCCTTCGCCCTGGATCGGCTCGATGATGATCGCGGCGATCTGGTCGCCGCCGATCTGCTTCTCCATCGACAGGATGGTTCGTTCGGCGGCTTCCTTGCCGGAGATGTTTGGATTCTCCTCACGGAACGGGTAGCTCATCGGCATCCGGTAGATCTCCGAAGCCAAGGGCCCGAATCCCCGCTTATAGGGGGCCGCCTTCGCGGTCAGGCCCATGGTGAGGTTGGTGCGGCCGTGATAGGCGTGGTCGAAGGCCACGACGGCGGTCCGGCCGGTGGCGACCCGGGCGATCTTCACGGCGTTCTCCACCGCTTCGGCACCCGAATTGAAGAACACGCTCTTCTTGGCGTGTTCGCCGGGAGTCAGTGCGGCCAGCCTCTCGGCCAGTTCCACATACCCCTCATAGGGGGTGACCATGAAACAGGTGTGGTTGAAACGTGCCGTCTGCTCGCTGACCGCGGCGGAGACCTTCGCATTGGAGGCACCGACGGTTGTCACCGCAATGCCGGAACCCAGATCGATGAACGAGTTTCCGTCGACGTCCACGATGACCCCGCCATCGGCATCGGCGGCATAGACCGGCACGGACGAGGCGACGCCGGCGGCCACGGTCGCCGCACGACGTTCGGCCAGGGCCAGGGAGGCCGGACCGGGGAACGCCCCGGTGATGTTGCGCTTTTGTTCGAGCCGGTATTCGATCTCCACGGCGGCTTCCTTCCATTCGATGCTGCGTCCGGGGTCAGACGTCGGCACCGAGCCTACGGTCAGGCCTACGGCCGAAGCTAGGGTGCTTGGCACAGGCCTGCCGACGATGCGTTATGCATCCGCACAGCACACGGACGGCGGCGTTTCCCGTCCCCGGAAGGGACGGGAAACGCCGCCGTTGAAGGAAGGCGCTAGTGTTCGGGTGCGGCGGCCTCGGTCAGGTCGTCCTCCGGTTCCTCGGGGTGGCGGGAGAGGTTGATCAGCGCAAGCGCCAAACCGCCCCAGACCGTCACGATGGCAATGATGAGCATGGTGATCGCAATGGGTGTCATCGCAGGGTCTCCTCCTTCTTCGCGGCCGCGTATTCGTCCTCGTCGGCCTTGACTACGTCGTATTCCGGGTCGTTGTTCGCCTTGGATTTCCTGCTCCAGGGAACGAGCGTCAGCAAGAGGGCGATGACGATCAGCGAACCGGCCATCCCCCAACCGAAGACCCCGTTGAACCAGGCAGGGTAGCCGCTGTACTGTTCGGTGGCCTTCTCCTGCAGCTCGGAGATCAGGATGTAGCCGAGGACGATGGGCGTCAGCCCTCCGAGCAGCACCCGCCACAGCCCGCCCATCTTGAGGCTGGAGGTGCGGTTGAGGTGTTCGTGCAGGGCGGGCAGCTTGGTGACACCCACGGTGACCACGATGACCGCGGCCAGGGCGACGGCCATGATGCCGAAGCTGTTCACGAACGCGTCGGTGGTATCGAGCAGCTGCAGCCCCGTGGTGGTGGGGAAGAGCACGAGCGAGATCAAGGCGATCGGCACGGTCACCACCAGCGTCGAAGCCACACGCCCCCAGGCCAGCTTGTCCTGGACGGCCGCGACGATCACTTCCAGGATCGAGATCAACGAGGTGATGCCGGCAAAGACCAGCGCCCCGAAGAACAACACCCCCAGCACCGCACCGAACGGCGCTTGCGAGACGATCGTCGGGAAGGCCACGAACGCCAGGCCGATACCGCCGCTGACGACATCGTCGATGGCGACGTTCTGTGCCTGTGCCATGAAGCCGAGCACCGCGAAGACGCCGATGCCGGCGAGCAGTTCGAAGCCCGAGTTGGCGAAGGCCACGACCGAGCCGGATCCGGTCAGGTCGGTTTTGCGCTTGAGGTAGGAGGAATAGGTGATCATGATGCCGAAGGCGATGGAGAGGGAGAAGAAGATCTGACCGTAGGCCGCGGCCCAGACTCCGGGATCCGCCAAGGCACCCCAGTTCGGGGTGAAGAAGGCATTCAGTCCGTCCATGGCCCCGGGCAGGAAGAGTGCCTGGACGACCAGGATGACGAACATGACCACCAGCAACGGCAGGAAGATGCTGTTCGCCTTCGAGATACCGCGCCGCACACCGAGCACCATGATGGCGATGATGACGGCCCAGACGATGAACAGCGGGATCAAGACCCCCGGCACGTAGTCGAAGCTCAGGCCGGGGACTTCGGCGACCTGCAGGAAATCACTGGAGAAGAACGCGTCCGCGTCGTCGCCCCAGGCCTTGTCGAAGGAGAAGATCGTGTACATCGCAGCCCAGGCGATGATGACCGCATAGTAGATGGCGATGACGAAGCAGATCAGGACCTGCCACCAGCCCAGCGGTTCGGCGGCGCGGTGCATGCGCCGGTAGGCCAGCGGGGCCGACCCGCGGTATTTATGGCCCACTGCGTAGTCCAGGAAGAGCAGCGGGATGCCTGCCGTCAGCAGGGCCACCAGATACGGGATCAGGAAGGCGCCGCCACCGTTTTCGTAGGCAACGTAGGGAAAGCGCCAGATGTTGCCCAGGCCGACGGCGGAACCGATGGCCGAAATGATGAACAACTTGCGCGAGGAGAAGGTTTCTCGTTTGTGGCTCTTGGCTGTCGCTGCCCCGGCCTGAGATGGAGTGGTCATGCCATACACCGTAAACCGCTGTTGCGCTCGTCACAATTACCCCGAGTCGCGTTCGTCACAACAACCAAAGATCCCAACTGTTGTAAGGCCGATGCACAACCACGGACTAGACTGGCGCTTATGGCGATGACGCTCTCCGGACTTTTGTCCTCCCCCACTTTGAAACTCAAGCCCCTCGCCGGGACGGACGACGCCGCAGACAGCGCGCTGTCTTGGGCGGCCGTCACCGAATTGGCCGATCCCACGCCGTTCCTGGCCGGCGGCGAGGTCCTGTTGACCACCGGGGTCCGCCAGAAGACCGTCGCCTCCCAGACCGGGTTCGTCGATCATGCCGTCCGTGCCGGGGTGCTGGCCCTGGGCTACGGCACGGGGCTGACCCACGCCAGGGTCCCCGCCGCCGTCATCCGACGGGCCACGGAGGTGGGCCTGCCATTATTCGAGGTGCCGTACGAGACACCCTTCGTGGCCATCACCCGGATCATGGCCGAAGCACTGGCCGCCGAGAACGTCGCCCGTGTGGAAGGGCTCCTGCAGGGCCACCAACGACTGGCCTCGGCACTGCTCAGCGGCGGTCTGCACCCCTTGCTGCGCGAGCTGCGCCGACAAGTCCAACGGCCTGTTGCGCTCACCCAATACGGGGCCCGGATCCATGGGCCGGCCCCCGCTGCCGAGGGATGGCAGAGCGTGGCAGTCTCCACCGGCCTGCAGGATCGATGCACCTTGTATCTGGAAGGCTCCGGGGCCGGCGGGGGCCTCATCGAATACGCCCAGTCGCTGATCAGCGTCGAGCTGGCCGGCAGGGCCCGGTTGCGCGAATCCCGCCGCACCACCAGCGGACAGGTCCTCTCCGACCTCACCCGTGGAATGGTCGAGGGCCAGGACGCCGCCCTGCGGCTGCAGTCGATCGGGATCGCCCCCCACGCCGCGCACACCCTCCTGCTGGTCGAAGCGCTCAGACCCAACAGCAAGGCGCTACCCACCCTGCCGCTGCCGCCGGGACGGGAAAAGGCGGTCTCGGCCATGGTGGAGGATCGGCTCGCGGTGGTCCTGGACGCCGGGGACGGCGAGGTTGCTGCCTCGGAATTCGCCACCTACCTCTCGGGCGCCGGCATCCCGGCCAAGGTGTCCTACGGCGGCTCCTACGCCCAGGTGACCGGCCTGCGGTGGAGCTATTTCGAAGCCGTCGAGGCGCTGCGTCATGGGGCCCGGATCAACCACCCCTCCAGGATTTCGTTGACGTCGCTGCTCCTGGCGGCCCATGACGTGCCGCTGCAGGCACTGGCAGCCGAGGCGCTGGAGCCCCTGACGGACTTTGATGCCGCCCACGGCTCCGACCTGATGCTCACGCTGCGACGGTTCCTGGAGCTCAATGGCAGCGTCGGTACCGTCGCCGAGGCGTTGGGCCTGCACCGCAACACCGTCAGGTACCGGCTGCAGCAGATCGCCGATCTCAGCGGGTACGACCCTTCGAACACCCCGGACCGGGTCCAGTTGTGGCTGGCCCTCTCGGCCCGCGACGTCTACTGAGTCCCGGGACAGATAGTATTTAGGCATGGCTGAAATGTTCGTGGAGAAGTTCCGTTCCCTGATTCCCAAATACCTTGATGACCAGTGGATTTCACAGGACGGGTTGACTTCCGAAGTGCTCCGTGACGAGCTCGCGGATGCCGGCGTCGAGATCCCCCAGGTGCTCGAGGAGTTCTACCTGGCGGTCGGGGCCTGTGATGACCTCATGGAGGCCTACTACTTCTTCTTCGATCCGGACGAGTTGGAGATCGAGGACGGGTATCTGCTGTTCATGGAGGACGAGGACGAACAGTATGTCTGGGGCTTCCGGGCCGACCAGTTGGACGTCCCCGACCCGATCGTCCATCGTCGCCGCAACGCCAACGGATCATGGGACAGCGAGGAGGGGACCTTCAGCGAATACGTACTCGATTTGTTCGAGTGGGTCTTCGAGGAACTGGAACCCGAACTGGAGGTCTAGCCCACGTGCCGGTGCACCCCCATGGAAGCCATGAGCCGCCCGGGTACCACTGCCCCTTCTGCGAACTGCTGGCCGGCGGCCCGCTGTCGGAAGACAACCTGTGCGTGCCGACCGATCTGGTCTACAGCGACCAGACGGTCGCGGTCATCATGGCCTGCGACGGATTCGGTGATTACGGCGGGCATGCGATGGTCATTCCCGCAGCCCATCTGGAGTCCCTCTACGATCTGGATGACGCCGCCGCAGCGTCGATCATGATCATGACCCGCCAACTCGCCCTGGCCATGAAACTGGCGTGGAATCCCGAGGGGACCTCCACACGGCAGCATAATGAGCCGGCCGGAAACCAGCATGTCTGGCATTACCACCAGCATGTCTTTCCCCGGTATTCGGACGATAACCTGTACCGCCAGCTACGCCACCGGGTTCCCGCTGACATCAGGGCCCGCAAGGCCCGGGAGTTGTCGGCAGCCCTTGCGGCGCTCGGCTGGGCCCCGGACCCGGGACGAGCCCGCCCTTCGGGCTAGTTCTCCCGGGAGACCACGGCATCGGCGAAGGCCGCCAGTGAGGACTTCACCGGCCCCTCCGGCAAGGGGGCCAGGGCCCCGATGGCGTCTGCGGACCATTGGCGGGCCACTGCCCAGGATTTCCGGGTGACCTCATGGGCCGCCAGGGCGGTGACGGCGCGGGCCAGATCCTCGTCGCTGGACAGATCCCCGTCCACCAGTGTCAGCACCTCGGCCGCGGAGGCGTCCCCCGCGGCGGCGGCCTCGCGCAACAACAGCACCGGAAGCGTGGGGACTCCTTCACGCAGGTCGGTTCCGGGGGTCTTGCCCGAATCCACCTGGGCTCCGGTGACGTCGATGACGTCATCGGCCAGCTGGAAGGCCACCCCGACCTTCTCGCCGTAGTCACGCATGACGTCAACGTAGTCGGCGGCCCCGCCGAAGAGGGCGCCGAAGACTCCCGAGGTGGAGATCAACGACGCCGTCTTGTCCCCGATCACGTCGAGGTAATGCGCCACCGGGTCCTCCCCGTCGCGCGGGCCCACGGTTTCGTGCAATTGGCCCAGGCAGAGGCGTTCGAACGTCTTGGCCTGCAGTTCCACGGCCTGGGCCCCGAGCTCGGAGCCGATGACCGAGGCGCGGGCGAAGATCAGATCACCGGTGAGGATGGCCGTGGAGTTGCCCCAGACCTCATGGGCGGTGGGGGCTCCGCGCCGGTAGGAGGCCGAGTCCATGACATCGTCATGGTAGAGCGTGGCCAGGTGCGTGAGCTCGACGATGGCCGCGGCCTTGATGGTCTCGGGGCCCACGCCCTCGCCCAGCAGCGAGGTCAGAATGACCAGCAACGGGCGCACCCGTTTGCCGCCGGCTTCGACCAGGTGGCGGCTGGTGGCGTCGATGAGCGGATCGGAATTGGCCACGGCGGCGCGCAGGACCTTCTCGACCTTGGCCATGCCCTGCGAAATGGCGGGGCCGAATTCTGCGTCCTCGGCGACGGCTCGGAACCCCGGTGGCAGGTTGATGCCCGCGGCGATCGCCGAGGTTTCCGCGAACAAGTCAACGGATTCGGGCACACCGTGTCCGGCGGTCGTCCAGTTGGTCGGGGAATCATTCACGGTTCTAGGACCTGCTTGTCATCTGGGTGGGTCGTTTCTCGGGCCGTGCCCTTTGTGCTTGCCGGTTTCCCGTAGGCGGGGCCAACCGTTCCAGCACATGGATCACTCTATCCTCAAAAGAGCGTCCGCCGTCGTCGGTGAGGTTGGCGAGCATCCGCACGACGAACCGCATCAGCACCGGGGTGCTCATGCCGGTACGCAGCGCCAGTTTCATGATCTTCGGGTTGCCGATGAGCCGGGCGAACATCCGGCCGAGCGTGAAGTGGCTGCCCCAGGCGTTCCTCACCACGTCCGGGTAGGAAGCCAGGAGTGCCTCCCGGGCCGCCGGCGTCGTCCCGCGCAGCCCCGACCGGGCATCGATGATCAGCTCGGCCGCCATCCGGGCCGATTCCATTGCATAGCTGATTCCCTCGCCGTTGAACGGCGAGACCATGCCGCCGGCATCGCCGAGCAGCATCAGCCCCGGGGTGTAGTGGGGGGTGCGGTTGAACCCCATCGGCAGGGCGGCGCCGCGGATCGGCCCGACCTGGTTCGCTTCGGTGAACCCCCATTCCCCCGGCATCCCGGCGGTCCACTCGCGCAGCACCTGACGGTAGTCCATCTTGCCGAACTCCCGCGTGGAGTTCAGGATGCCCAGTCCGACGTTGGAGGTTCCGTCGCCGACCCCGAACACCCACCCGTAGCCGGGTAGAGGGCGTCCGGACTTATCCGGCAGTTCGAGCCATCCTTCCATCCAGTCGTCGTCGTGCCGGGGGGAGGTGAAGTAGGTCCGGTAGGCGACTCCCATGGGCCGGTCATCGCGCTTATGCAGCCCGCTACTGACCGCTGTACGCGTTGAGTTCCCATCGGCGGCCAGCACCACATCGGCCCGGAATTCGCGCCTCTGGCCCGTTTTGCGGCCGCGCTCGTCCAGGATGTTGGCCATGACGCCGGTGACGCGGCCCGTCGCATCCCGGACCACGTCGGAAACGCCGTGGCGTTCCAGCACGCGGGCGCCTCCGGCCTGGGCATGGCGGGCCAGCGTTTCGTCGAATCCCTCCCGGGTACGGATCAACCCGTAATCGGGGAAATCGCTGAGCTCGGGCCACGGGATCTCCAATGAACGTCCTCCGGCGACCAGACGAAGCCCCTGGTTCCGCCGCCAGATGCCGTTTTCGGAATGATCGACACCGAGCCGGGCGAGTTCACGGACGGCACGGGGGGTCAAGGCGTCGCCGCAGACCTTCTCCCGGGGGAAGGAGGTCTTTTCCAGGACGGTGACCTCGATGCCGGCACGGGCCAGGTAGCTGGCTGCGGTCGAGCCGGCCGGGCCGGCCCCGACGATCAATACAGACACGGGTGTTCCTTAATCGACTGGAGGCTAGCTGGCCGGACGGGCGGCGGCCCGGGGGTCAACCGGTTTGGTGGCCCGGTGAACGGCGACGATGCCGCCGCTGAGGTTGCGGTACCTGCAGTTTTGCCACCCGGCTTCGGCCACCCACCCGGCCATGCCTTCCTGGTTCGGCCAGGCACGGATCGATTCGGCCAGGTACACGTAGGCGGCGGGGTTGGAGGTGACCTTCCGTGCAACGGTCGGCAGCGCGCGCATCAGGTATTCGGTGTAGACGGTCCTGAAGGGTGCGAAGGTGGGGTGGGAGAATTCGCACAACACCAGCCGGCCGCCCGGCTTGGTGACCCGGAGCATCTCGGCCAGGGCCTTCTTCGGTTCGCTGACGTTCCGCAGGCCAAAGCTGATGGTGACGGCGTCGAAGCTGTCATCGGCGAAAGGCAGGTTCGTTGCGTCGCCGGCCACGAAATCAATATCCGGACGCCGGCGTTTGCCGACCTCGAGCATGCCCAGGGAGAAGTCGCAGGCCACGACGTCGATTCCGGCGTCGGCATAGGGTTCCGACGAGGTCCCGGTTCCGGCCGCCAGATCCAGCACCCGCTGACCGGGCACCGCGTCGACGGCTTCGACGACGACCTTGCGCCACAGCCGTGCCTGCCCCAACGAGAGGATGTCGTTGGCCAAGTCATAACGCGGGGCAACATCATCGAACATGGCTTGGACTTCTTCGGGACGCTTTTCCAGCGATGCACGGCTCATTCCCCAAGTATCCCAAAATTCAACGTCAGGGCGAAAAGCGCCCCGCACGCCCGGGTAGGCTGGGACCATCATGGACATTGATCTTCCCGGCTCCGTCGCGCCGGAAACCGGCAGCGCGCAGACCCAGGACCCATCCCGTCCCAGGTTGCGCAGCATCACCATCGCCCGCGCTACCGGCCAGGAGAGCTCACTGTTGGACCTGCTCGTTCGCGATGACTCCCTCGTCTGGGGCCGCCGCGGCGAGGGCCTGGTCGGGTTCGGGGAGGCAGCCCGCTTCACCGCCGACGGCCCGGATCGCTTCCGTCTGCTCCGTCATTGGTGGGCCGACGTCTCGGCGGCGGCCTCGGTCCAGGACGATGTCGACTTGCCCGGAACCGGACCGGTTGCCTTCTCCTCCATCGCCTTCTCGGGCACCAGCCCCCATGCTTCACGACTCATCGTCCCGCGCGTACTCGTGGGGCGCTCCGGCGACAGCGGCTGGTTGACCCTGGTCACCGACGACCCGGAGTTCGAGCTCAGCGCCGCTGCGGCCGAGGCGGAGCTGGCCGGGTTGCTCGAGGAGGCCTCCACCGAACGCGACCTCTCCCCCGGTGGCGACCAGCTGGTGCCCGGCCGGGTCTCGGAGGACCAGTATGAGGAGTCGGTGCGCGCCGGGGTCCGGGCGATCGCTGCGGGGGAACTGACCAAACTCGTTCTGGCCCGTGATGCCGTGGCCGAACTGGGCTCTCCGCTGGCCGTTTCCCAAGTGCTCAGGGAGTTGGCGCTTCGCTACGCCGATTGCTGGACCTACTCGGTCGACGGTCTGATCGGCTCAACCCCCGAGATGCTGGTCAAGGTCTCCGGGAACACCGCGCGGGCCCGGGTGCTCGCCGGGACCCTGGACCGGGCCACGGCACCATCCGGTGACGAGGGGTACGCCGAACGGATGCTCTCGGGCAACGAGAAGCAGCGCCACGAACACCGCCTGGCCATTGATTCGCTGACGGTCCAGCTGGGGCCCCTGGTGACCGGGATGACCGCCCCCGAGGAGCCCTTCGTCCTGGAGCTGCCCAATGTGTGGCATCTGGCCTCCGACGTCGAAGCGCAGCTGCGGGTGCACGAGGACGGAACCTCCCCCTCGGCGCTGGATCTGGCCGAGGTCCTCCACCCCACCGCTGCGGTCTGCGGAACCCCGACGGTGACGGCCGATGACCTCATCCTCCGGTTGGAGAACATGGACCGCGGCCCCTACGCCGGACCGGTCGGGTGGGTCGACGCCACCGGCAACGGGGAGTTCGGTATCGCCCTGCGCGGCGGGGTCGTCGAATCGCCGACGACCGTGCGGCTGTATGCCGGCTGTGGCATCGTCGCAGCCTCCGACCCGGCCGCCGAACTGGCTGAATCCTGGGCAAAGATGCGCCCCATGCGTGAAGCGCTTAATTTGTAATCTTTTTGTCACCTAAACAACTTGTTTACCGGAGCGACACCACTGTAGCTTGTGATGAACATCTCATTGGGCCCGTTCCCGGGCTACACTGGCCATCCCGGCGAGGATGTCCGTCGGATCACTCGAGAAGGACACTTACATGCGGATTCACTCCAGCTTCACTAAGGCTCTGGCCGTTTCGGCCGTTGCCTTGATGTCATTGACGGCTTGCGGCGGCTCGGACGGCGGGGACGAACAGTCCACCTCCTCGGCCGGCGGCGACGATCTGGGGCTGGTGACCGCGGGCACCCTGACGGTCTGCTCGGATATCCCGTACAAGCCCTTCGAATATGAGGAAAACGGTGAATACACCGGCTTCGACATGGACATGGTGGGCGCGATCGCCGAGGGGATGGGCCTGAAGCTGGACGTCAAGGACGTGGGCTTCGACGGCCTCCAGTCCGGCGTTGTCCTCGCCTCGGGGCAGTGCGACATGGGGGCCAGTGCCATGACCATCACCCCGGAACGCGAGAAGAAGCTCGCTTTCACCGATGGCTACTACGACTCCGAGCAGTCGCTGCTGGTGCCCAAGGGCTCGGATATCAAGTCAATTGATGACCTGGCCGGCAAGAAGGTGGGTGTCCAGCAGGGCACCACGGGTGAAAAATACACCCGCGAGAACGCCCCCGAGGACGCGAAGATCAAGGCCTACCCCTCGGATGCCGAGCTCTTCCCGGCCGTGCAGTCCAGGGGCGTGGACGCGGTGCTGCAGGACCTTCCGGTGAACCTTGAACACACCCAGGGTGGCAAGTTCGACATCGTCGCCAAGTACAAGACCGACGAGCAGTACGGCTTCGCCGTGAAGAAGGACGGCGGCGAGGCCCTCCTCAAGGAGCTCGATGCCCAGCTCGCCGAGCTCAAGGACAACGGCAAGTACGACGAGCTCTACGACAAGTACTTCTCCACGAAGTAGTAGTAATCCAGATGGCTGTGCCCCGGGGAAGAATCCCCGGGGCGCAGCCCTGACAACGCCCGGAAGGCCACACCGTTGAAACCCTCCACTCGCAGGCGCATCTTCCGCGGCAGCCTGTACGTCATCCTCGTCGCCGCCATCGCAGCCCTCCTCCTGTCTGCGAACTGGAAGGAAATCAAATACAACTTCCTCGACGTGGAGATCGCCAAGCAGCTCTTCCCCGCGATCATCATCACGGCGGCGAAGAACACCGTGGTCTACACGGCCATCGCCTTTGCCGGTGGCCTGCTCCTGGGTCTGCTGCTGGCCCTGATGAAGCTGGCCCCGGTGGGCCCGTACCGCTGGATCGCCACCGCATACATTGAGACTTTCCGCGGTTTGCCGGCCCTGCTGGTCATCTTCGGTTTCGCTTTCGCCGTGCCCACCGCCTTCGCCTCCTGGGATCCACCCGGCGGTAGCGCCAGTAGCGGCCTGATCGGGCTGATCCTCGTCTCCGCCGCCTATATCGCCGAAACGATCCGCGCCGGCATCCAAGCCGTTCCTGCCGGACAGCGCGAGGCCGCCCGATCGCTGGGCATGGCACCGGGGTGGACCATGATCTCCGTGGTTCTTCCCCAGGCCTTCCGCATCATCACCCCACCGCTGACCAACGAACTGGTCATCATCATCAAGGACACCTCGCTGCTGTTCATCGCCGGCATGGCGCTGGGCGACCGCGAACTAACCGTATTCGCCCGAGATTCGCTGTCGCAGTTCGGCAACTCGACGCCGCTGATCGTGGCGGGACTGATGTACCTGGTCATCACGTTGCCGCTGACCCAGCTCGTGGCCAAGCTCGAACGCCACCAAAACAGAGGACGGTAAGGCCCATGAACGCACAGGAATCCGCACCGGCCCATCCGGCCATCGAGGTCCGCAATCTGCATAAGAGCTTCGGTGACAACGAGGTCCTCACCGGCATCGATTTCCATGTCGGCCAGGGCGAGGTGGTTTGCGTGATCGGGCCTTCCGGTTCAGGCAAGTCGACCCTGCTGCGCTGCGTGAACCGGCTCGAGGAACCCACCTCGGGAACGATCCTGGTCGAGGGGATCGACATCACCGACCCGGAAACGGACCTGAACAAGATCCGCACCCGCATCGGAATGGTCTTCCAGCAGTTCAATCTCTTCCCCCACCTGGACGTGCTGGACAACCTGGTGCTGGCCCAGCGCCGGGCCAAGAAACGTGGCAAGACCGAAGCCCGCCGGATCGCCCGTCAGAACCTGGAGAAGGTCGGGTTGGCCGATCGCGCCGACGCCTTCCCCTCCCAGCTCTCCGGTGGCCAACAGCAACGCGTGGCGATCGCCCGGGCCCTGTCGATGGATCCGGACATGATGCTCTTCGACGAGCCGACCTCGGCACTGGACCCCGAACTGGTGGGCGATGTCCTGGCGGTCATGCGTCGGCTGGTCGACGAGGGCATGACCATGATGGTGGTGACCCACGAGATGGGATTCGCCCGCGAGGTCGGCGACCGGGTGGTCTTCATGGACGGCGGGGTCGTCGTCGAACAAGGCAAACCGGACGATGTCCTGGGAAACCCCCAGCATGAACGCACCCGGGGATTCCTCTCCAAGGTCCTCTAGGAACACACCACCAGGACGAAGAGCGTGGCCCCTGCTTCGGTGGGAGCCACGCTCTTGCTGTGGTTGAAGGGCCCCGCCCACCGCCGGCCTCAGGTACGGGCGACGGAGGCCATGATGCGCTGGTGCAGTCCGCGCACTCCGACACGGTCGATCCGCACATCGACGATGCGCCGGCGCACCGCCGAGTCGGCCATCGGACCGGAGGCCAGGACGGTTTCCAGGGCGCGGCGGTCCTCGACCCGGACGTAGTCCACCCCGTAGGCGTCGGCCAGGGCGCGCAGATCCACCCCATGCGGGGTGGCGAAATAGCGTTCCACGGTTCCTGCATACTCCGGTTGTTCGGCCAGGGAACCATGTTCGAGCGTGGAGAAGATCGCCCCACCACCATCGTTGAGGACCACCAGGTCCATGACCGGGACCGTTTCCCCGGCGCCGACGAACAAGCCGCCGACGTCATGCAGGAAGGTCACGTCCCCCAGCAGGACCGTGGTGCGCTCCCCGACGCCGTGCGAGGTGCCCAGGGCGATGCCCGTGGCGGTGGCCAGGGTCCCGTCGATTCCTGCCAGCCCGCGGTTGGCATAGACGGCCCGCCCGGTACGGCCGGGGGTCCCGGCGAGATCGACATCGCGGATCGCATTGGAGGAGCCCAGGACCAGCGGGCCGGTATCTGCGCTCCAGACCGTCCGGGCCAGTTCCACACCGGTCAGTGTCGTCGCGGACGTCGCCTCGTCGATGATTCCGGTGGCCCGTTGCGCGGCAGCTCTCCACTCATCGAGCCACCCCGCGGGGCCCCGGCCGGCGAATCCCGCCAGTTCACCCAGTTCGGTGATGACCCGGTCCCGGCGGTGCCCGGCGTCGAACCAGGCCACCGGTTCGGGGACGTAGAGCGCCGGTGGCAGCTCGCGATGGGCCAGCAGCCGTCCCACCTGACGGTTCAACGTCGGCCTGCCGAAGACCACGACCCGGTCGATCCTGGCCTCGAATTCCGGGATCAATACCCGGTAGGGGCCGATCGCATTGGGACCGAAGCGGGCGTTGGAACTCGGCTCGGCCAGGAGCGGCAGGCCCAACATCCTGGCAAACCGTTCGGCAATGGCCGTTGCATCGTGTCCGGCGATGACCACCGTGCGTCGATTCTCCAGCTCCGCCTCGCGCAGTTCGTCCAGCACCGTGCCCGAAGACAGGTCCCCGACCGTGGCGGGATCCGGCTCGCCTGGCACACCGCTCCCGGGAGCCTCCGTCGGGTCCTCACGGCTGCCTTCGGTGTCCGGGACCAGCGGGTCCCGGAAGGCGAGGTTGATATGGATCGGTCCACGGGCCGCGAGTTGGACGGCGGGGCGCAGTGCCCTGGACGCCGGGGTGGGGGTGCTGACGTCCACCGCATGCACCCCGGCCCTGGTGGACCCTGCCAGCGGCAGCCCTTCCCCGGCCAGCAGGGCGCGCCTGACCTCCGGCGTCGGGTCCTGGCCTGCCGGGATGTCCACGCAGTAGCGGACATGCACCCCGAACAGGCCGGCCTGGTCGGTGGTCTGGTTGGCCCCGGTGCCGCGCAGCTCCTCCGGCCGGTCGGCGGAAACAACCACCAACGGCACGGCGGCGTGGTTGGCTTCCATCACGGCGGGGAGCAGCTCCCCCACCGCGGTGCCGGAGGTGGTCACGATGGCCACCGGGCGGCTCGTGGCCAACGATAGCCCCAGTGCGGTGAAACCGGCGTCGCGTTCGTCGATGCGGATGTGCACGCGCACCTGGCCCCGGGTCTCGGCCTCGGCGAGCGCATAGGCCAGCGGGGCACTGCGGGAGCCGGGACACAGGACGACTTCACGGACGCCGTCCTCGATCAGGGTCCCTACGGCGAACCGCGCCGCCTGCATGGAGGTCAGGAGGCTTTCCGAGAACGTCATGCCCCCATCCTATGGCTGGCCGGCCGCCAGGAGCCCGGCACAGCGCCGCAGGCGTTCCCTCCACCAATGCTGCCGCTCGGGGGAGGCAGCATGCCGGCACAGTAGATCCGGATCGGCCACCACGTCGCGGACCTGGAGCGAGCCGCCGTGGGCTTCATACCGGTCGAGGCAGACATCGTCGGCAAACAGCGATACCGTCCCGAGTCCGCAGGCGTATGGCAGCGCGGGCAACGCCGCGGCCAGGGCCACCCCGGTACGGATCCCGACGGAGGAATCCAGGGCCGAGGAGACGACGGCGGGCAGCCCGGCGTCGGCCACGACCCGCAGGGCGGCACGGACCCCGCCCAGGGGTTGGGCCTTGACGATGATCAGGTCGGCGGCCTCCGCCCGGGCCACCGCCAGCGGGTCCGATTCCTTGCGCACCGACTCATCCGCGGCGATCCGCACCCCCAGCCCCCGGCGCTGGACCTCCAGACGCAGCCGACGCAGCCCGTCGATTCCCGCGACGGGCTGTTCGGCGTATTGCAGGTCGAACCCGGCGAGCGCCTCGAGGCCTTCCAGGGCTTGTTCGTGGGTCCACCCCGCATTGGCGTCGACCCGCAGGGCGGCGGCGGGCAGCAGGCGACGGACCTCGGCGACGCGGGCCACGTCGTCGCGCAGGGTTTGACCGTGTTCGGCGACTTTGATCTTGACGGTGTCGGCGGCGTCGAATGAGGCGAGAACCCCCTGAACCCCTCCGGCCGGGACCGCCGGGACCGTGGCGTTGACCGGGATGCTGGTCCGCACGGGCGCGGGGAAACCCTGCCAGCCGGCCTCGAGTGCGCACCGCAACCAGGGGGCAGCCTCCGCGTCGTCGTATTCCAGGAACGGGGAGAATTCCGCCCATCCTGCTGGACCGTCCAGGAGCAGGACCTCACGGTGGGTCACTCCCCGGAAACGCACCCGCAACGGCAACGACACGACACGGGCCGAGGCCAGGATCTCCTCCACGGGGGGCAGCGCCCAGGGGGTCTTCATCTGCCTCGATGCCTGCGTGGGAACCTCGGAGGGGGATGGTGCGTTGTCCGGATTAGCCATCACACCATCGTATCGGCGGCGGTCCGCTCGAACCGGCCCGGCCCGTGGGATGCTAGGAGCGACATGAACGAGACCAGGGAAATACCCGTTCCGGGGGGACCGCCCCACCGTGCAGCCCGCAATCCGGGGTTGTGGATCCTGGCGATGCTGTTGGTCGCCGGACTGTTCGGCGTGGCCTATTGGGCCTTCGTCCTCACGGCCACGGGACAGCAGGCCGATGAAGACGCCCTGCGCGGGGCGACGGCCTTCCTTGACAGCGACACGGCCCGGGCCGCGGCCCTCTCGTTCTTGAACCAGCTGCCGTTGATCTCCGGCATCGTGGCGCTGGTGGCGCTGCTGGCTGCGGCAATCCTGCGGCGGGACCTGTATGCCCCCATCGTGGCAGCCTTGTCCTTCGGCGCCGCCATCGGCAGCACCCAGATACTCAAGCACTTCCTGCTGGTCCGCCCGAACCTGGGCATCTCGGAGGCCACCGGCAATTCCTTCCCTTCCGGGCACACCACGGTCGCCACCTCCGCGCTGATCGCGGTCTTCCTGGTGACCTCCCCCCGGTGGCGTCCCCTGATCGCGACCTGTGGCGGGCTCTATGCGGCGGTGACCGGGATCTCCACGTTTGCGCTGGGCTGGCATCGGCCCTCCGACGTGGTCGCCGCCTATCTGGTCGTCGGTTTCTGGGGGTTGCTGGCCGGCCTGATCATCCTGCGTCGGCAGCCGGAGTGGAACCGATGGAAGGGCCCGGATTCCTCCTGGTCCTCCTCCGGGATCTGGCCCACGCTCCTGTGGTTCCCGGGGATCCTGGGGTTCATCGGCGCCGCGGCGGTGTATCTGTTCGTCACGCATGTGGGCCCGACGGCGGGGACCACGGCCCGTGGCTGGTTCCTCGTCGCCGGGGCATTGCTCATCATCGGTGCCGCGGGCTGCCTGTTCGGCTTGTTGTGTGGGGTCTTTTCCCATCAGACCCGGAGCCGGGCCCCCCTGTCCTGACCCGGGCCGGACTCCTCACGAGGCCCGCATCCTGCGGGCATCCAGGCTTCCCGGTGGTGCCTTGCGCGGGATGAACCAGGCGAAGAGACCTCCCCCGGCGAAGGAGAGGGCCGCGATGGCGAAGACCCCGGTCCCCAGGCTGGCCATCGCCGTCACCGCCGAAAGGAGGACGGGCCCGGACATCACCCCCACATCCGAGATCAGTCGCCAGAAGCCCAGGAACTGCGGCCGGCCCACCGAGGGGGAATGATCGGCGCCCAAGGTCATCACCAAACCCGAGCCGATCCCGTTGCCCAGGCCCAACAACATGGCCACCAGCAGCAGGGTCCCCGGCCCGGTGGTGAAGGGCATCAAGGCCAGGGAAACACCCATGACCACCATGCACGGTACCGCGATCCACGTCCGTCCACGCCGGTCCATCACCACTCCTGCCGGGTAGAACACCAGCATGTCCACGGCCCCGGAGAGCCCGTAGACCAGCGAGGTGGCGGAGGCGTCCATGCCCAGGTGTTCGGCCCAGAGCGGGATGACCGCCTGGCGGGTGGCCCGCACGGCGGAGATCACCACGATGGCACTGCCGATCGTGGCATAGGTGCGCCAGTGCGCGGCCAGGATCGCCCGCAACGTCACCGTCGCGGTCCGCGGCACCGGGGCGGCACCGGTTTCGCCCCTTTCCGGGCGTCCCGACCCGGCAGGGGCCTGGAGTTCGGGGATGCCGATGCAGACCCCGGCTGCGGCCACCATGGCCACCAGCCCGGCCCAGTAGGCCCCCTGCAGACCAAGGAAGTGCATGGTGGCTGCCCCGACGAAGGGCCCGACGAACAGGCCCACGCGCAGGGTTCCGCCCAGCCCCGACATGGCCCTGGCCCGGTAGGTGACCGGCACCGCTTCGGTCAGGTAGCTCTGCCGGGAGAGGTTGAAGACGGAACCGGCCATGCCGATCATCAGCACCCCGGCAGCATAGGGGGCCAGGTGGCCCGCCCCCAGGCAGACGGCCATGCCGACGCTGGCCCACAGCGCGGCACCGATCATGGCGGTGCGCTCGCCGAGGCGGGCGATC
Organism: Arthrobacter sp. AOP36-C1-22; assembly: GCF_052377515.1. Lineage (NCBI taxonomy): Bacteria > Bacillati > Actinomycetota > Actinomycetes > Micrococcales > Micrococcaceae > Arthrobacter > Arthrobacter sp. AOP36-C1-22. Next base: position 212,527 of record NZ_JBQSWW010000001.1, read on the forward strand.
AGCAGGGACGCCGGGATGTTGGTGATCAGGGAGCCGACCCCCATGAGCGTGATGACCAATGCTGCTTCGGCGACCGTGGAGCCGTGCCCACGGGCGCTCAAGGCGATGACGGGCAGGATGCTGCCCCGGCCCACGGCATAAAGCAGTGACGGGGCGTAGATGCGGAAGATCAGCGTGCGCAGCGGGGGTCCACCGCCGGGCTGCGAAGTCGAGGTGATGTCCCTACTCCTGTTCCGTCCCGGCGGTGTCCCTCACCCGCAGGAACAGGTGCCGGGACTGGACCGGGTCGTAGGGCAGGGACGGGACGACCCCGGCGGGGTCGGTGGAGGGGTGCTCGAGCACGGCACGGCACCGCTCTATGGCTGTTTGAAGCTCCTCACGTTGGGCCCGGACGAACCCCAGGTCCACGATCTTCCCGTGCCCCGGCACCACCACCGGGTGCCTCGGGCCCAGGGCCAGGATCCGTCCGAGCGCCTCGTCCCAGGCGCCGGGGAAGGAGTCCTCGAATTGGGGGGCGGCCCCCTCTTCGACGAGGTCCCCGGCAAAGAGCACCCGGCCGGAAGCGATGAGTAGATCCCCGTCGGTGTGGGCGGGGCCCAGGTGGAAGAGCCTGATGGACCACCCGCCGAGATCCAGGTCCACCCCGTCGGCCCCCACGGTCCGGTTCGGGGGGAGGATCCGGGTGTGTGGACCCCGAGGTGCCGCCATGTCCGGATCCACCTCCAACACCAGGTCGCGCTGTTCGGCGCCGCGCAGGGCGATCGTCGTGGCGGCCCGGTCGTGGGCCCAGATATCGGCGACCCCTTGGGCACGGAAGTAGGCATTGCCGAAGAAGTGGTCCCCGTGGGCGTGGGTATTGATCAGCACCAGCGGCAGGTCGGTCAGCGTGCGGACTGCGGCATGTAGTTCGGCCGCTTCGGCCGGCCCGGCCCCCGAATCGATGACAGCTGCCCGCCGATCACCGATCACCAGCCCGGCATTGACGGCGAACCCCTCCAGGCGCAGGACGTGGGTGCGTTCCCCTGCCCGCTGCCAGGGAGCGGCCGTCGCCTTGGCACTCATGATCCGTCCTTGTCCCGGCAACCGTGGGTGGGCCGCGGTTCTCCGAAGTCGCTGTCGATGCTCCGACTCTATTCCCCCGGCCCCCCCGGGGGCCGTGGGGGCCGGTCCTGGTAGGTAGGCTCGAGGGGACCAAGGCGCCGGCGAGGAACCGTCGGAACCACCCAAAGGACCGGGGGAAGCAGCGATGAAACGCATTTCGATCAAGCTCATGATCTACGGGGTCGTGATCTTCATCATCGGTGTGGCGCTGCAGCTGTTTTCGATGAACCTCATGCAGTACCTCTTCGACACGGTGGACCCGGAAGATATGGTCACCGCCAACGCCTTGAGGGCGCTGAGCACGATCTTCAGCACCGCGGTCATCCCGCTGGGCGTCGCGTTCATTGCCGCCTCGGTGGTGGTGCGCATGCTGGAGAACCATCTGCGGCTCGACGAACGGGCAACCCCGGCCGTGCCACACGGTGCCGCCGGGGACGAGGGACCCGAGGTCCCCCACGCCGCAGCCACGCCCGCCGAGGACGACGAGGCGGTGGAGACCTTCTCCGACGACTTCTACCGCCGTTAGGCCTTCCCTCCCGGCTGGCATCGGGGGCCCAACCCCACCTGTGTCGCCAGGAGCCGGATGGTTCGTTCGAAGATCTCCCCGGGGTCACCGAAGGTCGCGGGCCCATAGTGACCAAATACTTCGAAGGTGACTGCCCCGAATAGGCCCGACCAACAGCTGAATCCCCGGGCTACGAGTTCCGCGGGCATGGAGATTCCGTAGTCCTGCCTGATCGCCTCGAGGTCCCGGCCCAACCGCTCCGGGATGGCGGGCTCCTGGTCCCCGGCGGAACCACTGACCGCCGTCGTGATCATCCCGTTGGCCCACGCCTGGTCAAGAATCGTGAAGAGGGCGACCACCACCCGGGTCCCCGCGTCGTTCGTCAGCGCTGCCGGGGCCGCGTACCCCGGGACCGGGGTTCCGAACAGCAAGGCGTAGCGGGCGGCATCGTCCAGTGCCCAGCTGCGAACGGCCCGGGCCAGCGCCGTGAATCGTTCCAGCGGGTGCGCCGGGGCCGCGGCCACTGCCTTTTCGACCTGCCCACCGAGATCCGAATACGCCTCGACGATCAGCAGGGTCAGCAGTTCGTCCCGGCTGGAAACATAGCGGTAGATGGCCGAGGAGACGATGCCCAGCTGCCGGGCCACGGCCCGTAGCGACAGCGCGGCGGGCCCCTCGGCGACCAATTGGTCCCGGGCGATGCGCATGATCTCGGCCATGGTCCGTTCCCTGGCTTGTTCACGCGGCGTCAACGTCCTGGTCATGCCCTCATCAAACGACACCTCCGGGAGCACTGTCAACTTAAGAGAGCACTGCTCTTGACCACTCTGTTTCCCGGCTGTAGCTTTGCGTTAGAGAGCACTGCTCTCATTTCCGTCCAACGAAAGAGCGTGTCATGTCCCAGCATTTCCTGGTCACCGGATCCGGCCCCGTCGGATCCACCGTTGCCCTCCAACTGGCCGATGCCGGCCACACCGTGGTGATGGCCACCCGTTCAGGTGGCGGGCCGGCCCATCGGTTGATCCGCAGGGTCCGCGTCGACGCGACTGATGCCTCCCAACTGGCCGAGGCCGCCGCGGGTGCCTCCGCGATCTTCCACTGCGTCCACGCCGCCTACCGGGCCGACGCCTGGCACAAGGTCCTGCCGCAGGCGGATCAGGTGGCCCTGGAGGTCGCCGGCGCCCAGGGGATTCCGGTCATCTTCCCCGAGGGCCTGTATTCCTACTCCGAGCCGGGGGTCGTCATGACCGAAGACTCCCCCCGCCAGGCGACGGGAGGCAAACGCGGGATCAGGACCGGGCTGTTGGCCGCGCGCGAGGCCTCGACGACCGCGACGGTCAGCGTGGTCGCTTCGGATTTCTTCGGCCCCCTGGTGGAGAACGCCCATGCCGGAGCGCGCATGCTGGAGGCCGTGTTCTCGGGCCAACGGCTCTTCGCGTTCGGTCACCCGGGACAGCTCCACTCCTTCACCTTCGTCCCGGACCTTGCCGCGGCGATGATCCGGGCCAGCGAACGGCCCGAGCTGTGGAACCGGATCCTCCACGCCCCCACCGCGACCGCCACGACGCAACGGGCCCTGGCGGCGGCGTATGCCCGGGCGGGCGGGGTGGAACCACCCCCGGTTTCGGGACTTCCTGGATGGCTGGTGCGCCTGCTGGGCGTCGCCGCCTCCGGCCTCGGGGAAATGGCGGAGATGGCCTACCAATTCGATCGCCCGTTCATCATGGATTCCCGCGCCAGCCAGGAAGCCCTCGGGCTCGAGCCCACCGCCCTGCCGGCGGCCGCAGCGGCGACCGTGGACTGGTGGCGGAACTCCCGGCTGGCACCGGCCTGAAACCTTCCGCCTCCAGGGCTTCCGCCGATTCCCTCGGGACCTTCATCGCCGGCTGCATGGTCCCGCCGGGCCGGCCCGGCCTACAGGTCCGCGAGCACCGAGCCGGGATTCTCGATGGCGTCGGCGATATAACGCAGGAACCCTCCTGCGGTACCGCCGTCGCAGACCCGGTGGTCGAAGGTCAGGGTCAGCTCCGTGACCTTGCGAACGGCCAGTTCCCCGTCCACGACCCATGGGCGGTCGATGATGCGCCCGACGCCGAGGATCGCGACCTCGGGGTGGTTGATGATCGCCGCGGACCCGTCCACCCCGAAGACGCCGTAGTTGTTCAGCGTGAACGTGCCACGGGTGAGCTCGGCGGGCGTGCATTTGCCCTCGCGGGCGACCCCCGCCAGACGGCGGACCTCGGTGTCGATCTGTCGGGCGCTGAGGTCCTGGGCCCGGGCGATGCTGGGCACCATCAGGCCGCGATCCGTCTGGGCGGCGATGCCCAGGTTGATCCCCTCGAAGCCGATGATCTCCTGTCCGCCATCGGAGGCGTCCTGGATCCGGGTGTTCAGTTCCGGGTACCGCTCCAGACCGGCGACGGTGAAGCGGGCGATGAACGCGAGCAGCCCGGGGGTGTTCTGCGGATCCGCCGCCTTGAGCTTCGCCCGCATCCGCACCAGTTCGGTGGCATCGACATCGACCCATACCGTGGCCTCGGGGATTTCACGGCGCGAGGTGCTCATGGCTTGGGCAATGGTCTTGCGGACGCCCTTCAACGGTGTCCGTGAGCTAATGCCCAGCCCCGAACGGGAGTCGGCTCCGACCATGCCATCGACCGAAGCTGCAGCCGCAGCCGGGGAGGCTGCCGACACTGCCGGCGCCCCGTCCGACGAGGCGTCGATGGCCCCTTGGACGTCGGCACGCATGATCAGCCCGCTGCGGCCCGAACCGGTCAGCGTGGCGATGTCGATCCCGTGGTCCCGGGCCAGTTTGCGCACCAGCGGGGAGATCACGGTCGGTGCCGCGGTGCGGGCCTGCGTCAGAGCCGCTGCCGGGGCCGCGGTGGCGGATGGCGCCTTCGCCGCGGAGGGCGTCGAGGAGCGCGGGCGGCGGGTCCGCCGGGTCGCACCGGCCCCGCCGGGGGTGCCGTAGCCGACCAGCACGTTGCCGGAGCCCTCGCCGGTTCCGGCCCGCTCCTCCTCCCGGTAGGACTGGGCCGTTTCCACGGGGGCCGCCTCGGTGGCGACCGGGGCTTCCGGTGCCGCGTCACCGCCGTCGGCACCCTCGCCGTCGTCCACGGAGAGCAGTGCCTTGCCCACATCCATGGTGTCTCCAGCGGCACCATGGAGCTGGTGCACGGTGCCGGCGAACGGGCTGGGCACCTCGACCAGGGATTTGGCGGTCTCGACTTCGGCGATCGGCTGGTCCACGACGATCGTGTCGCCTTCGGCCACGAGCCAGTTCACCAGATCCGCTTCGGTCAGCCCTTCGCCCAGATCGGGCAGCAGGAATATCTTGATGCTCATGTCTAGTCCTCCCACTGCAGCGAGTCGACGGTGTCCAGGATGCGGTCCACGCCAGGCAGGAAGAAGCCTTCCAGCTTCGGTGCCGGGAACGGGATGTCGAATCCGGTCACCCGCAATACCGGGGCGGCCAGGGAGTGGAAGCAGCGTTCCTGCACCCGGGCCGTGATCTCCGAGGCGACGGAGGCGAACCCCGGGGCTTCGGAGATGACGACGGCGCGGCCGGTCTTGCGTACGGAAGCGCAGACGGCCTCATCGTCGAAGGGCACGATGCTCCGGACGTCGATGACCTCCAGCGAACGCCCCTCCTCGGCCGCGGCCGCAGCGGCGGCCAGTGCCGTGGAAACCGACGGACCGTAGGCGATCAACGTCGCGTCGGTGCCGGCACGGGCCACGGCGGCATGGCCCTCGGTGGGGTGTTCGCCGGCGGCGGCCGCGGCCTCGTATTCGGTGCGCAGGGCGTCCAGGTCCACCGTGTCCTTGGAGAAGTAGAGCTTCTTCGGCTCCAGGAACACCACGGGGTCGTTCGAGGCAATGGCCTCGCGCATCATCCGGTAGGCGTCGGACACCGTTGAGGGGGTCATGACCTTCAACCCGGGGGTATGCGCGTAGTAGGCCTCGGAGGAGTCGCAGTGGTGTTCGACACCGCCGATGCCCCCGGCGTAGGGGATGCGCACGACCACGGGCATGTCCACGGCACCGCGGGTGCGGTTGCGCATCTTGGCCAGATGCGAGGCGATCTGTTCGAAGGCCGGGTAGGCGAAGGCGTCGAACTGCATCTCGATGACCGGGCGCATCCCGTTCATGGCCATGCCGATAGCCATGCCGGCGATGCCGGATTCGGCCAGCGGGGTGTCGAAGCAGCGTTCGACTCCGAAGCGTGCCGTCAGCCCGTCGGTGATGCGGAAGACCCCACCCAAGGTGCCAATGTCCTCGCCGAAGAGCACGACGCCGGCGTCGGCTTCCATGGCGTCGGCCAGGGCCGTGTTCAGGGCCTTGGCGAAGGTGACCGGCCGCGGGCCTGCGGCCTCGGCCCGTTCTGCGGCGCGTTCGGTGGCTCGGGCCGTGGCGGCGCTGACGTTGCCGTTGGCCTCGGATGAAGTGGTGATGTGCGGGCTCACTTGGCGTCCCCTTCCCGGGAGAGTTCGTCCGCGAGCAGTGCGCGCTGTTCGGCCAGCTGCGGGGTCTGGGTGGCGTAGACGTGATCGAACAGTTCCAGCGGATCGATCTCCGGGTCCTGGTTCAGTCCATCACGCAGGGCCTGCGCCGTGTCTTCGGCGTGGGCGGCAATGCGTTCGGTGACCGCATCGTCGAGCAGACCCTTGTTCTTCAGGTAGGTGGTCATCCGGTTCAACGGGTCCTTCGCCTGCCAGGCCGTCACTTCCTCGTCCTCCCGGTACCGGGTGGCGTCATCGGCGTTGGTATGGGCCTGCATCCGGTAGGTATGGGCTTCCACCAGGAGCGGGCCGGAGCCGGTGCGGGCCAGTTCCACGGCGCGTCCCAGCACGGCCATGAGCGCGACCAGGTCGTTGCCGTCCACGCGTTCGCCGGCCATGCCGTAGCCGACGGCCTTATGGGCCAGCGACGGGGCCACCGACTGTTGGGACAGCGGCACGGAAATGGCGTACTGGTTGTTCTGCACGAAGAAGATCACCGGCAGGTTGAACACCGCGGCGAAGTTCAGGGCCTCGTGGAAATCGCCTTCGCTGGTCGCCCCATCGCCACACATCGCCAACACGACGGTGTCCTCGCCACGCAGCTTGGCGGCATGGGCGACACCGACCCCGTGCAGCAACTGGGTGGTCAGCGGGGTGGATTGGATGCCGACCTTGTACTGGCGGGGGTCGTAGCCGCCGTGCCAGTCTCCGCGGAAGAGCACCATCGTCTCCACCGGGTCCACTCCCTTGGCCATCACGGCCACGGAGTCCCGGTAGGTGGGGAACATCCAGTCGTTCTGGCCCAGGCAGAGGGCCGCTGCCACCTGGCAGGCCTCCTGGCCATGGCTGGAGGGGTAGACGGCCATGCGGCCCTGGCGGACCAGTGCCGAGTTCTGGTCGTTGGCCCGGCGGCCGATCACCAGCTGCTCGTAGGCCTTCAGCAGCGTCTCGTCGTCGGGAAGCGGGTATTCATGGCCCGGCTCGGTCCCCTGGTCCTCGGCGGGGCGCAACGAACCGCCCTCGTCGACGATCTGGATCTGGCCGCGCGAGGGCAGCAGGTAGTCCTCCACGGAAATGCCGAAGTGGCGGCAGACGCTGTCGAGGTCGGCGGCTTCGGCGGCTTGCGACTCACCTGGCACGGCGCTCATGATGTACTCCTTCGTAGAATCCCGGCGCCCGACGGGCCGCATCAGCACGGCAGCGTCGAAAGCACTTCGTGACTCAAGTATGCGAAGCGGGAGCGGATCGTATCCAGTTAAGGACAAATGCCTAGAAAATAGGGAATAAATACTCTATTCTTGAAGACAGAACGTCACTGTGAGTGACGTTACATCGTCTTTCGTAGACATCTGTTCCGGAGGAGACCATGGACTCGATCCCCGTGAAACTCGACGACGTCGATCACCGCATCATTGCCGAGCTGACCCGTGATGGCCGGCAGTCGGTGACCACCGTGGCCCAGAACGTCCACGTCTCACGCGCCCACGCCTACTCGCGCATCAACCGGTTGCAGGACGAAGGGGTCATCACCCGGTACATGGCCGTCGTGGACCCGGTGCGGGCGGGACTGCGCTCCTCGGCCTATGTCACCTTGAAGTTGCGCCAACACTCGTGGCGTGAGCTGCGTGAACGGCTCGCGGCCCTGCCGGAGGTCCACCACATCGGACTGGTGGGCGGGAACTTCGACGTGATCCTGCTGGTCCGGGCGAAGGACAACGTGGATCTGCGCCGCGTGGTGTTCGATAACATCCAGTCGATGCCCGGGGTGCTGGACACCCAGACGTTCCTGGTCTTCGAGGACGTCGACACCCGCTAACGGGCACGGACCGGGCGGATGCCGCCCGGACCGGCTCAGCCCTTGAAGTCGGGCTTGCGCTTCTCCTGGAAGGCCTTAAAACCCTCGGCGTAGTCGGCGGTGGCGCAGAGTCCGTCCTGGGCCCGGTTCTCGTGGGCCATGGACTCCCAGAGCCCGAGCCGCTGGTCGCGCACCTCGGCCACCAGCGCCTTGGAGGCCACGAAGGCCCGGGTGGCCCCCTGGGCGACCTTGCCCACGATTCCCCGCGTGGTCTCCAGCAGGTCATCGGCGGGCATGGACCGGCTGAACAGCCCCGAGCGCACCGCTTCCACCCCCGAGATCAGCTCGGCCGTGTAGATCATGTCCAGCGTCCGGTGGGCACCGAGCCGTTCGGTGAACAGCCAGTGGCCGCCCGAATCCAGCGTGGCCCCGAGATTGGCGAAGGGCGAACCGATCTTGGCGTTCTCCGCCACGTAGACGACGTCGGTGGCGATGGCCAGGCCCAGCCCGACGCCGAGGCAGGCGCCCTGCACCGAGGCGAAGGTCGGGGCCGGGAACTCGGACATCCGGCGCAGCAACGGCTGCACCAGACCGCCCAGGTAGCCCTGGACGTCGTCCTCCGCCGGGTCGACGTCGGAGATATCGCGTCCGGCGCAGAATCCGCGTCCTTCACCGCGCAGCAGCAGGGCCCTGACCTCTCCGGAGTCCGCGGCCCGGGCGGCACGCCCGTAGACCTCGGAGAGTTCGCGTAGGGCGTCCTCGTTGAGGGAGTTCATCTTCCCGGGTGCGTTGAGCACGACTTCGGCGATGCCGTCGGAGATCTGCAGATCGATCATGCGGTGCCTCCTAGGCGTCGTAGTTCACGGACACGGCGTCCGAGGTCGGGTGGGACTGGCAGGTCAGGATGTAGCCGGCTTCGATCTCCTCGGGTTCCAGCGCATAGTTCTCTTCCATCTCCACGGTTCCGGTGACCAGCTTGGCGCGGCACGTGCCGCAGACCCCGCCGGCACAGGCGAAGGGGACATCCGGGCGGACCCGCAGGGCGGCGTTGAGGATCGTCTCGCGGGCGGAGAGCGGGGATTTCACCTGGCCCTGAAGTCCGTCCAACCGGAATTCGATGTCGTAGTTCTCACCGGAGTCATCGACTTCCACTGCCCGGCCGATCTGGCCTTCGGGACGGTTGGGCCGGCCGGTGGTGAAGAGTTCGTACCGGACCTTCTCCGGCGATACCTCTTGTTCGGTCAGGTGGTCACGGACCAGCTGGACCAGCTCGAAGGGTCCACACAGGAACCATTCGTCGATCTGGTTGGTGCGGATGACCGAGCCCAACAGCGAGGTGAGCTTCTCGGCGTCCAGGCGTCCGGACAGCAGCGGGGAGATCCGTTGTTCACGCGAGAGCACGTGGTGCAGGGCGAAGCGGGAGGGGTAGCGGTCCTTCAGATCCGCCAGTTCCTCCAGGAACATGACGTCCATGGCGGCCCGGTTGGCATAGATGAGGTCGAAATGGACGCGCTCGTTGGCGGACAGCACGGTCCGGGCGATGGCCATGACCGGGGTGATCCCCGACCCGGCGGCGACGGCGACGAAGTTATGGCTGACGTTCGTGTCGATCGATGTCGGGTCGTTCAGCGCGGTCATCTTGTGCTTGGAGATGAAGGCACCCGAGGGGCTCATCACTTCCATCGTGTCGCCGGCACGCAGCGATTCGTTGGCCCAGGAGGAGAAGAGGCCACCCAGATCGCGTTTGATCGCCACCTTGATCTCGCCCGGCTTCGGCTCGGCACAGATGGAGTAGCTGCGCCGGACCTCGGAGACGTTGCCCTCCTCGTCGGGCAGGTCCTTGCGCAGGGCGACGTACTGACCCGGAAGGTAGTCGTACTCCCCGATCAGGTCTTCCGGGACGGCGAAGGTGACCTCGATGGCCGCGGCCGTCAGGCGGCGGACCTCGCTCACCTCGAGGGTATGGAACGCGGCCCGGCGGCGCGAGGAGGTCCCGATCCCGGAATCCTCCGGCATATCGGTGTCGGCTGCCTCGGGCAGGGGGGTCGTTTCAGTCATGAAAGCACCTTGAAGTAGTCGAAGGGTTCCAGGCACTCCCGGCACTGGTACAGCGCCTTGCAGGAGGTGGACCCGAAGCGGGAGAGTTCCTTGGTATTGAGGCTGTGGCACAGCGGGCATTTCACGGCCAGGCCGAGGGTGACCGGACCGCGGTGACCGGTTCCGGTCGGCGGGGCGATCCCGTATTCCTCGAGCTTGAGCTTGCCGGATTCGCTCATCCAGTCGGTGGTCCATGCCGGGGAGAGCACCAGGTCGACGGTGACGTCGCCGTAGCCCTCGGCGTGGAACGCCGTCTGCAGGTCCTCGCGGATGGCGTCCATGGCCGGGCACCCCGAATAGGTCGGGGTGATGACCACCCGCACACCGCCGTCCTCGGCGAGTTGGACATCACGCAGGATGCCCAGGTCCTCGATGCTCAACACCGGGATCTCGGGATCACAAACCTGCGCGGCGATGGCCCACAGGGTCGTCGTGCTCGTGCTCATGGCTTGCTCCTTACCAGCTGGCGCCGGGGTGCTTGCGCGCCAGGACCTGCATTTCCGCCAATAAATGGCCCAGGTGTTCGGAGTGCTCGCCGTGGCGGCCGCGGCAGAGCGCGAACGGGCCGGTCGGGACCTCGAGATCGGCCGACTCGAGGACGGCGGCGAATTCGGTGTCCCACCGTTCGCGCAGGCTCGAGGGCCGCACCCCGGCGTCGCCGAGTTCGTCGTAGAGGTCCTCGTCTTCGAAGAGTTCGCCCACATAGGGCCAGAGGACCTCGAGGGCATGGCGCATCCTGCGGGCCGATTCCTCGGTGCCGATGCCCAGCCGGCGGGTCCACATGATGGCGTGGTCACGGTGGTAGTCGACCTCCTTGACCGCCTTGGCACAGATCGCCGAGATGGTCTCATCGGAGGAATCCAGCAGCTCGGTGTAGAGCAGGTGCTGGTAGATCGAGATCATCAGCTGGCGCATGATGGTGACCCCGAAGTCGCCGTTGGGCTGCTCGAACAGGTGCAGCGAGCGGAAGTCCTCCTCCTCGCGCCAGTAGGCCAGATCGTCTTCGCTCTTGCCCCAGGCCAACCCGGCATAGGACAGGAACGAGCGGGCATGGCCGAGTTGGTCCAGGGCGATATTGCCCAGGGCGATGTCCTCTTCGATTTCCGGGCCGCGCGAAATCCAGTTCGATAGGCGCTGGGCCAGCACCAGGGCGTCGTCGCCCAGACGCAGGGCATACTGGGCCACCGCTTCGCCCGGTGCCCCCTGCTGCAGCTGGATGTCTTCCGGGCGCAGGGCGTTGCCGGGGGTGATGCGGGTGGCCGAGGCGGTGGAGTCGCCGTAGCTCTCGGTGGTCTCGGTGGCGCTCACAGGTGCTTCACGCCTTCGCTCTTCTTGTAGTACGTGGCGTGCCGGTAGTCCTTGCCCTGGGGGGATTCGAAGAACTGGCCCTTGGAATCCGGGTCTGAGGCGATGATGTCCGTGGAGGCCACGACCCAGAGCGAGACGCCCTCATTGCGCCGGGTGTACAGGTCCCGGGCATTGCGCACCGCCATTTCGGAATCCGGTGCGTGCAGCGATCCGGCGTGCACATGCGACAGACCGCGGGCGGAGCGCACGAAGACCTCCCACAGGGGCCATTCGCGGGTGGCGGGGGCCCCGGCGTCGTGCTGGTTCTTTTCCTGGGCCACCTAGGCCACCTCTGCTTCCTGTTGCATCTTCTCGGCATATGCTGCGGCGGCCTCGCGGACCCAGGCCCCTTCGTGGTGGGCATCGCGGCGACGCTGCAGGCGCTGCGCGTTGCACGGTCCGGCCCCGGCGATCACTGCCTTGAACTCGGCCCAGTCCAGGTCCTTGTGGATCCATTTGCCGGTTTCCTCGTCGAAACGCAGTTCCGGATCGGGCAGGGTCAGCCCCAGCACCTTGACCTGCTCGGCGATCATGCCCACGAAGCGCTGGCGCAGATCGTCGTTGGTGAAGCGCTTGATCTTCCACTTCATCGTCTGCTGCGAGTTCGGCGAATCCCCGTCCGGAGGACCGAACATCATCAACGAGGGTCCGTAGAAGCGGTTGATGGCATCCTGCGCCATCTGCTTCTGGGCCTCGGTGCCGGCGGCCAGCTCCATGAGGATCTCGAAGCCCTGGCGCTGGTGGAAGGATTCCTCCTTGCAGACCCGCACCATGGCCCGGCCGTAGGGCCCGTAGGAGGCACGGCACAACGGAACCTGGTTCACGATGGCGGCACCGTCGACCAGCCAGCCGATGGCGCCCATATCTGCCCAGGAGCGGGCCGGGTAGTTGAAGATCGAGGAGTATTTGGCCTTGCCGGAGATCAGCTGCTCGGTGAGCACGTCCCGGCGGGTGCCCAGGGTCTCGGCGGCCGAGTAGAGGTAGAGACCGTGGCCCGCCTCGTCCTGGACCTTGGCCATGAGGATGGATTTGCGCTTCAGGCTCGGGGCGCGGGTGATCCAGTTGGCCTCGGGCTGCATGCCGATGATCTCGGAGTGGGCATGCTGGGAGATCTGCCGCGTGAGGGTCTTGCGGTACCCCTCCGGCATCCAGTCGCGGGGCTCGATGCGCGAGTCTTCGGCGATGACCGCGTCGAAGTGCTCCTGCGCCGCCTCTTCCTCCGGCGTCGGAACCGTGGACAGGGGCCCGTTCGGGTCGTTCTGTGCAGCCAAGCGGCTCACCTCACTGTGACAAGTATTCGAATTACTGACCGTTCGTTCAGGATATGGGGCAGATCACCTATCCGTCAATTGATGCGCCCGACCTCCCAAAAGATTGACACACTTACTAGTTAGACAGACAATCTACTCATGTCCATCCACCACGCGGCTGCCGACGACGGGCCCCCGGGAACCCCGTGGCCCACCGATTGGATGCGTGCCCTCTTGGGGCTATGCACCCTGCGGGCCCTGGAATCCGGGCCGTCCTACGGCTACGCGATCATCGCAGAACTGGAAGAAGCGGGACTCGGCGTGGTCAAGGGCGGGACCCTGTACCCGCTGCTCACGCGGTACGAGGGGGCCGGCTGGGTGGAGACCGAATGGCGCGCCGGAACCTCCGGCCCGGGCCGCAAGTACTTCTCCCTCACGACCGAGGGGCGGGCCGAGCTCGAACGCCACCGCCGCGGGTGGCAGCAATTCGCGGCACTGACCTGCCGCTTCCTGGCCTCCGAGCCGGACCAGACGGCAGTATCGCCGTCCACTGATCACGAAAGGCAGCCCCGGCCATGAGCTCCACGCAACCCAACGAATCCTGGATCGAAGAGTTCATCCTCGCCCTGCGCCTGCGCGAGGTCCGCGGCGATGCCATCGGCGATGCGACAGCCGTGGTCCGCGGGCATATCGCGGATTCCGGGCAGGACGCCCACGAAGCCTTCGGGGATCCAAGCTTCTACGCGAAGCAACTCGACCTGCCGCGTCAACCGAATCTTCGACCAGGCAGCCCGGTCATCATGGGGCCGGCGATCTCGCTGACGGGGCTGCTGGTCTTCGCCCAGTCCATCCCTGCCGTGTTCGCGGGGAGCCCCATGGAGGTGTCACTGCCGCAACTACTGCTCTTCGCACTTCCCTGTGCGCTCGTACTGGCCTTGCCGTATTACTTCAACCTCGGGGTGCGCCACCTCTGGGTCTTCGCGGTGGCCTTCTTCGTGGTGATCGGCGCCGGTATCGGGGCGGGCCTCTTCGACCCCGACCGAGGCTTCCCGGCCTGGCTCAACCTCCAGCCCCTGTGGTTCGCCATCGGTTCCGGGGCCGCGATGCTTGCGGCTAGCGTCTGGTCGGTCGTCGACGATCTCCGCACCCCGCAGGATCCCTTGCCGGGCCCGACGGGCCCGGCCCCTGCCCCCACGGGTATCGTCGCCCGGCTCATCGGGACGATCCCGCATTTCTTGATGCCGCTGATCGCCCTGGCCTTCCTCGTCTCGGAACTCAGAATGCCATGACTGCGTCAAGCAGCGAACTATACGTCTCGGCGTCAACCGATCACGAAAGGCGGATCATGAGCCCCACGCAGACCGACAAGTCCTGGATCAACGATTTCATTCTCGCCCTGCGCCTACGGGGGGTGCGCGGCGAGGCCATCGGCGACGCGGTGGCCGTGGTGCGCGAGCACGTCGCCGATTCCGGCCAGGCCGCCGGTGACGCTTTCGGGGACCCCCGCACCTACGCCGAAGAACTGGAGTTGCCCACGGTCCGGCGAACCGGGGCGTCCAGCGTTTCCGTCATGGCTCCGGTGGTGTCCCTGCTGGCAATCGTGGTGCTCGGCCGCGCCGCTTCCGCGGTCTTCGGCGGTTCCGCACTCGGGCTCTCACTGCCGCAGCTGGGCCTGGTCCTGATCCCGATGGCCCTGATGCTTGGCTTGCCGTACTACTTCAACTTTGCCGTACGGCACCTGTGGGTCTTCGCGGTGGTCTTCGTTCTGGCCACGGGTGCCGCGGCCCTGTCAGGTTTCTTCGACCCCCACCATGGAACACCGGCCATCGTGGTCCTGAACGCGGGATGGGTGCTGGCCGTGGCCGCGGTGACCATCGCCCTCATGTCCGCCTGGCAACTCCGCCGGGCGCTGACAGATGCCGCGGATCCACTGGTGGACCCGCTGCAGCCATCGCCGGCAGCCGAACGCCACGCGAGGATCTCGGCCATGCTGCCGGCGGTGCTCATGCCGGTCATGGCGCTCGTCGTTCTGGCCATCGCCTGGGTGGCACGCTAACCGGCCGCTTCCGGCGGACCCTAGTTCGAGTCGAGGTCGTCGTCCGGGTCCGGATCCCCGTCGAGGTTCACGTCGTCCCCGGCGTCGGCTGCCAGGACCCGGTCCAGCCCTTCGTCTTCTTCCTCGTCGATCGAGGCGTTGGCCAGTCGGTCGGCCTCCGGGTCGGAGAGCTCGCCCTGGTCTTCCAGGTCTTCCACTTCTTCCTCGACGAACGGCAGCTCCTCGGCTTCGGCGTATCCGGCTTCATGCAGCGGGTCGCCCTCTTCCATCATGGCGGCATCGTCCGAGGACCCCTCGGCCGGTTGTCCTCCCCGACCATCGGTGGGCACCGGGTCCATTGGATCTCCGGTGGACTCTTCGGGGTCGGGCGCGAACTCGGATCCGGGGTCCGGTTCCATATTCGGGTCTCGTTCTGGCGTTTCGGAACTCATGAATCGCTCCTTCGCTGGTTGCCTGCAGGGCGACGAACGCCGCCTTGCCGTCCCCGGGGTGCGGTTCCGGGAACGTCCATCTTCACCGTAGGCACGGAGAGGGCCCGCGGACAAGGAGCCAGGGCCCCGGGAAACGACGACGGAGGCGAGCCGGCATCCATACCGGCCCCCGCCGTCGGACCGGGTGGCCCTGGCCGGGTCAGAGGACCTTCGAGAGGAACTCCTTGGTGCGTTCCTGCTGCGGGTCATTGAAGAGCTGCTCGGGGGTCCCCTCTTCGCAGACGACGCCGTCGGCCATGAAGATCACCCGGTCCCCCACCTCGCGGGCGAAGCCCATCTCGTGGGTGACCAGAACCAGGGTCATCCCCGAATTGGCCAGATCCCGGATGACTTGCAGGACCTCCCCGACCATCTCCGGGTCCAGGGCACTGGTGGCCTCGTCGAAGAGCATGATCCCGGGGTTCATGGCCAACGCCCGGGCGATGGCCACACGCTGCTTCTGCCCGCCCGAAAGTGCGGCCGGCCGGGCTTTGGCCTTCTCGGCCAACCCGACCCGGGTCAACAATTCCATCGCCTTCTCCCGCCCTTCGGCCTTGGACGCCTTCTTCAACTCGACGGGAGCCAGCATCACGTTCTCCGCCACGGTCATATGCGGGAAGAGGTTGAAGTGTTGGAAGACCATGCCGATATGGCGGCGGACGTCGTTGATATCCACTTTCGGGTCGGTGAGGTCGAAGCCGTCCACCACCACCGTGCCTCCGGAGATGTCCTCGAGCTTGTTCAGGCAACGCAGGAACGTGGACTTGCCCGAGCCCGAAGGGCCGATCACGCAGACGACCTCCCCCTCGGCCACCTCGGCGTCGATCCCCTGCAGGACCTCGTTGGAGCCGAACGATTTGCGCAGTCCACGCACCTCGATCATCAGCTTGCGGGCCGTTTCCGTTGTCGACGCACTCATTTGTTGAACCTCCTGTCAGCGAAGTTGGCCAGCTTCGTCAGCAGCATGACCGCGACGAAGTAGATGACGCCGACAATGAACAGCGTCTCGGTGACGCGGAAGTTCGCCGCGTAGATTTGTTGGCCCTGGTACAGCAGTTCGGCGAAGCCGATGGCCAGCAGCAGGGAGGAGTCCTTGAGCATGATGATCAGCTGGTTGATCAGCGATGGGGTCATCATCTTGAACGCCTGCGGAACAACGACCTTCTGCATGGACTTTCCGTAGCCCAGGCCCAGCGACCGGCTGGCCTCCATCTGCCCCGGATCCACCGATTGGATGCCGCCGCGGACGATTTCCGCGACATAGGCCCCCGAGTTCAGTGACAGGGTCAATACCGCGGCAACCCAGATATTGATGGGCAGGCCCGTCAGTTGGGGGATGCCGAAGTAGAACATGAAGGCCCAGAGCAGCAGCGGGGTGCCACGGAAGACGTTCACGAACGTCGTGGAGATCCCGCGGACGATGATGTTCCGTGCGATCTTCATGAATCCCGCGGCCAGGCCGATGATCATGGCGACCACGAAGGAAATCCCGGTAACGACCATGGTGTTCTTCAGACCCTTGAGCAGTGCCGGCAACGAGCTTTCCAGGAGTTCCCAGAAGCTCGTGGGCTGGGCGGCCGTGGGATCGCCGAGGTACTTATCGAGGATCTTGTCGTATTCCCCGTCGGCCTTGAGCTTGGCCAGCCCGTCGTTGAAGGCAGCCAACAGGTCGGCGTTCTTGCCCTTGTTCACGGCGAAGCCGTAGGACCCGCCGGGCACCTTGTCGGTGACGGTCTTCAGCCCGTTATTCTGCGCGATGCCGTAGGCCAGGACCGGGTAGTCATCGAACACGGCGACGGCGTTTCCGGATTTCACCAATTCGTACATGCTCGCCGACTGGTCCAGTGACTTGACCTTGAAGTCGTATTTCTTGGCAATGGACTTGGCGTAGGTCTCGCCTTCGGCACCGGTCTTCGCGGTGACGGTCTTGCCCTTGAGATCCTCGTAGCCCTTGATGTCGTCGTTGCCCTTGGCAACGGCCATCTGGACGCCGGATTCGAAGTAGGGCTCCGAGAAGTCGTAGACCTCCTTGCGCTCATCGGTGATGGACATGCCCGCAATGACGCCATCGACCTGGTTGGAGGTCAACGCCTGCAGTGCGGCGTTGAACCCGAGCGATCGGATCTCCACCTTGAAGCCCTGGTCCTCGGCCACTGCGCGGACGATGTCCATGTCGATGCCGGTCAGTTCACCGTCGGCATTGCGGAATTCGAACGGCGCGAAGGTCGTATCCGTGCCGATGACGAAGGTCTTGCCTTCGACGGCGGAATTACCGGAGCCTGATGCCGAGGTATCGGCGGCTGCTCCCGTCGCACCGAATAAAAGCGAGGCCACGGCCAGGAACGCCGCGACCACCAGCCCTGTTCGACGGCGCCCGGTCCGGGCCGCCCTGATGTGATGTCGCAAGTTCTCTACCCCGTTCGCTGGTGGTGCGGCCCGTCTTCACGGGTCTTGGACTCCCTTAGACAATAAGGCATCGTGACCCAGCTCACAGGGAGTGCTCAGCGGCGTGTGTTATTTTTTTCACCCCACACCCGACGCTCGCGACGACCAGGCCGGGTCAGCCTGCTGGGTCGGCCACCCTTGACGGCAACCGGAAATCGGATTGCCGGACCAGCTTCATGCCCCCGGGGCCCCGGATGGCTGCGGCTCCGGCGGCATCGAATTCAAAGACGAAGTCCTCCCCGTACCCGCCGAAACCGTTGGGATCGCGCGTACGCAGGGTCCGGGAATCCACATATTCCAGCGGTTCGGCCAGTGCCGGATCGGGGGCGGCGCCCAGGGACAGGCAATACAGCTTGCCCCCGAGTTCGACGATGTCCTGGACACCCCACAGACCCGCGAACCGCCCGGTGAACCGGTCGAGGTGTTCTGCGGGGACGTCGGCGTACGATGCCGGGGTGTCCGCCGCAGCGAGGGTCGCCAACCCGATGAGCTGCTCGCCCCAGGTCGTGGCCGGGCCGTCGATGGCATTGGTCAGGACGCTGAGGGCGACCCCGGTTTTCGGCAACGCCCAACTGCGGCTGATATGTCCCGGGTAGCCGCCGCTATGTCCGAAGGTCTCGTGTCCGTGGACCTCCTGCAGGATCATCCCCAACCCGTAATCCCGGCCGGGCACCCCCGAGGGTTCGAATTTGCGTTGCATGCGGCGTTTGGAGTGTTCGGAGACCGGGGATCCCGCGACCGGTCGTCCCGGGCGCTGCGGCAGATGGGCCGAGAGGAATCGCACGACGTCGCCTGCGGTGGAGTAGAAACCGGTTGCAGCACTCAGCGCGCCGGTATCCACGTGGTCGATCGTGCACCGGTGCTCGAGCGTATAGGGCTCCCCCATCACGGCCAACGCCCCGTACCCGGTCGCCAGCTCGGTGGCCCCCTCGTCCAGATCCGGCCCGGTGTCGTGGAGCCCCAACGGTTCGATCAGCTTCTCCCGGACGTATCCGCGGTAGTCCTGTCCGCTGGCGGCCTCGATGACCAGACCCAGCAGACCGTAGCCGATGTTCGTGTATTTGAAATGGACATGGCGCCCGATGCCCCCACCCCCGGCAGCGGTCTCGAGCAGGACCCCGCGGCCGGGGAAGGGCCGGGACAGGACCCAGAAGTCCGAATCCGTGCCGTCACGGGTCAACCCGGAAGAATGGGAGAGCAGCTCCGCTACGGTGACCTTCCCCGTCTCCGTCCCCGCCAATTCGGGCAGGTGGTCGGCGAGCGCGTCCTCAAGGGTCAGCGAGCCCTGTTCGGCCAGCTGGAGGATGGCGGTGGCGGTGAACATCTTCGAATGCGAGGCGATGCGGAACTGGTGGGCCGCCGTCAGCCCGGTACCGGAGCCGACATCGGCATAGCCGCCGGCGACCGTACCGATGACCACCCCATCAACGGCGACGGCAACCTGGTAGCCGGGCTGCCGGTCGAAGGAGCGCAGATGCTTCAGGAAGCGGGGGGCATAGGCGAGGACGGATTCCCAGACGGCGAGGGCGGGGTTGGTTTCAGCGGTCGGTTCTTCAAGGGCCATGGACCCATCCTGCCACCAGGGATTCCGGCTGCCGTCGATCACGAGGCCCCGGAACAGTAGCCGCGCCCCCAACACGCCGCTGGCGAACAGCGCGCGGGACCCCTTCGTCATGGCGTTGAATGGGACGCATGAGCGAATCCCCCATCGAAGCGCAGCCTCCCGTCGCTGCCAAGATCCCCGTCCAGCGCACTCACCACGGCGATACGTTCGTTGATGACTATGAGTGGTTGCGCGAGAAGGAGAATCCGAAGGTCATCGCCCACCTCGAGGCCGAGAACACCTATGCGGAGGCGGTGACCGCCGGGCAGCAGGAGCTGCGTGAGAAGATCTTCGCCGAGATCAAGGAGCGCACCGAGGAGACTGACCTCTCGGTTCCTGCCCGCAAAAATGGTTGGTGGTATTTCAGCCGGACCGCGGAGGGCCAGCAGTATGCGGTGCACTGCCGCGCCGCCGCCACCGACACCGGTGATCCTGTCGCCGACTGGACGCCGCCGGTCATCGAAGCCGGAAAACCGTTCGAGGGTGAGCAGATCCTGATCGACGGTAATGCCGAAGCCGAAGGCCAGCCTTTCTTTGCGCTGGGCGGTTTGGCCGTCGCCGAGGACGGGAACCTGCTCGCCTACGCCCAGGATAATGCCGGTGACGAACGCTTCACCCTGCGCATCAAAGACCTCTCCACCGGGGAACTACTTCCCGATGTCATCGAGAACGTTTTTTACGGGTTGGCTTTCTCCCCGGACGGCACCCGGGTCTACTACACGGTGGTCGATGATTCTTGGCGTCCGAACCAGGTCAAGGTTCACACCCTGGGCCAGGACCCCTCCCGCGACACCGTCGTGCTCCAGGAAGACGATCCGGGCATGTGGATGGGCTTCGACCTCTCCCCCGACCGCCAGGAACTGCTGATCTCCATCGGCAACTCCGAATATGCGGAGACCCATTCGCTGGATCTGGTCGATCCACTCGCCGCTCCCCGCCTGCTGCTGGGCCGCGAGGCACAGATCCTTCATGGCATGGACCCGGTGACCGTGGACGGCCAGCGTGCCTATCTCCTCACGCATAACCTCGACGCCGAGAACAACATGGTCTCCCTGGTCGCCGCCGACGAGTTCTCCAAACCGTTGGCCGATCAGCAGTGGGCCACGGTCTTCGCCCACCGCGACGATGTGAAGATCGAGGGCACCGCGGTCACCGCCTCTCATGCCATGGTCTCCGTCCGCCAGGACACCATTGAACGAATCCAGGTCCTTCCGCTGGCCGGGCTGGGCACCGAATCCCAGGCCTCCGTGACCGAACCGGACTTCGACGAGGAGCTGTACACCTGCTCTTTGGCCGGCGCCGAATACGATGCCCCGGTCATCCGTCTGGTCTACACCAGCTTCCTGGTCCCGCCGCGCATCTACGACTACACGCTGAACTCCGGGGAGCTGTCGCTGCGCAAGGAGACCCCGGTCAAGGGAGGGTACGATGCCGATGACTACGTGGCCGAACGAGAATGGGCCACCGCCGCCGATGGGACCCGGATCCCACTGTCGGTGATCCGCCGCCGGGAGGTTTCCAGGGATGGTTCCAACCCGGCACTGGTCTATGGCTACGGCAGCTATGAGATGAGCATGGACCCCGGTTTTTCGATTCCCCGGCTTTCACTGCTCGATCGTGGCGTCGTCTTTGTCATCGCCCATGTGCGCGGCGGTGGCGAGTTGGGTCGCCACTGGTACGACGACGGTAAGAAGCTGGCGAAAAAGAACTCCTTCACCGATTTCGTCACCGCCACCGAGCACGTGGTCGCCACCGGGTGGGCCCACCCGCGCCGCGTCGTGGCGATGGGCGGTTCGGCCGGAGGCCTGCTCATGGGCGCCATCGCCAACTTGGCACCGCAGCTATACACGGCCATCGTGGCGCAGGTGCCGTTCGTTGATGCCCTGACCAGCATCCTGGACCCCGAGCTGCCCCTGTCGGCCCTGGAGTGGGAGGAATGGGGCAACCCGATCACCGACGCGGACGTCTACGCCTATATGAAGTCCTACACACCGTACGAGAACATCGCCGCGGTGCAGTACCCGAAGATCGCCGCCGTCACGAGCCTGAACGACACCCGGGTCCTCTATGTCGAACCGGCGAAATGGGTGCAGCGCCTGCGTGACATCAGCACCGGCAGCGAACCGATCGTGTTGAAGATCGAAATGGATGGCGGGCACGGAGGTGCCTCGGGACGCTACGAAGCGTGGAAGGACCGCGCCTGGGACTACGCCTTCGCCCTCGACGCGCTCGACGCCACCGAACGCCTCTGAGCAGAACTCACCTGAGGTTTCGGGCAGGGCGGGATCCCCACGGATCCTGTCCTGCCCCGTGCGTTAACAAACCCTCTCCCACGGTTCATGGCTTGACTTGAATCACATTTCAAGATTACCTAATGAACGTTCAGTAAATCGTGGATGGAGTCCCAGCATGACCGATACCGACGTCGATGCGGTGCCAGCGGAAACCGCCCCGCAGCACGCCGTACTCACCAACGACTACGCCTCGGAATGGCTCGGAATCAAGGTGGTCCACGTCGGTGAGGGCGAGGCCACGATCACCATGACCCTGCGTCGCGAAATGCTCAACGGCTTCGGCATCGGACACGGCGGAATGATCTTCGCCCTGGCCGACACCGCCTTCGCGATGGCGTGCAATCCCGCCGAAGGCTCCGAGGACACCGTCACCGTCGCCTCGGGTGTGGACATCAACTTCATGAAACCGGGCCTTCCGGGCCGCCTGCTCACCGCCGAGGCGACCCGCCGCCATCAGTCAGGGCGCAGCGGTTTGTACGACATCCAGATCCGTCAGACCACCCCGGAGGGCGGCGAGGAAATTGTCGCCGAGTTCCGCGGTCGTTCACGGACCGTCCCCAAGCGCTAGATGCCCGACGCCGGAACCAAACCACCGACGTCATGCATCTTCCACCCACCCAGCTATCACCAAAGGGCCAGCAATGACGCATACAGTCCCAGAAACCGAACTCCCCAACCCGCTCGATCCCGAAGAGACGATGAGCCGCGATCAGATCGAGTCGATCCAGCTCACCCGGTTGCAGGAGACCGTCGCCTACGCCTATGACCGCGTCCCGCTCTATCAGGAGAAGTACGACGCCGCAGGGGTCCACCCCACGGATCTGAAGGAACTCTCCGACCTGGCCAAGTTCCCCTTCACCGACAAGGAGGACCTGCGCAAGACCTACCCGTTCGGGATGTTCGCCGTCCCGCAGCACGAGGTCGCGCGGATCCACGCCTCCTCGGGTACCACCGGCCGGGCCACCGTCGTCGGCTACACCCAGACCGACCTGGACGACTGGGCCAAGCTCGGTGCCCGCTGCCTGCGCCTGTCGGGGGTCAAACCGGGATGGAAGGTCCATAACGCCTATGGATACGGGCTGTTCACCGGTGGACTGGGTGCCCACGCGGCCGCCGAACGACTCGGCACCACCGTGATCCCGATGTCTGGCGGGCAGACCGAGAAGCAGATCACGCTGATCAACGACTTCGCCCCCGAGGCCATCCTGTGCACTCCCACCTACCTGCTGACCATCGGGGACGCCATGCAGCGCAAGGGCATTGACCCGCGCTCCACGTCGTTGAAGGTCGCCGTCCTCGGCGCCGAGCCATGGACCGAGGAGATGCGCCATGAGCTCGAGGTCATGTTCGATATCGATGCCTGCGACATCTACGGCCTCTCCGAGGTCATGGGCCCGGGGATGGCCGGCGAATCAGGTGAGACCAAGGACGGCAGCCACATCTGGGAGGACCATTTCCGTCCGGAGATCATCGATGCCTTCGACCCGTCCCAGGTCCTGCGCGACGGCGAACACGGCGAGCTGGTCTTCACGTCCCTGACGAAGCAGGCGCTGCCGATCATCCGCTACCGCACCCATGACCTGACCCGCCTGTTGCCGGGCACCGCGCGTCCCGGGCACCGTCGCATGGGCCGGATCACCGGGCGCAGTGATGACATGATCATCCTGCGCGGGGTGAACCTCTTCCCCAGCCAGATCGAGGAGATCGCGTTGAAGGTCGGTGGACTCTCACCCCACTTCCAGCTCGAAATCACCCGTCCGGGCCGGATGGACGAGCTCGCCGTGAAGATCGAACGCCGGGTGGACTGCACCTCGGACCGGGCCATCGAGGCCAGCCGCGAACTGCAGAAGCTCATCAAGATCCATGTCGGCTCCAGTTGCCGCGTCGACGTGGTGGACCCCGAGTCCCTGCCACGTTCGGTCGGCAAGCTGCGGCGCATCTACGACCTGCGCAACAAGTAGGATCGTCGGCATGCCCACCACCGCCAGCAGACCCTCCGGGGCCAAACGCGGCCGCCCCGGCCACGACCAGGACTCCGTCTTGTCCATCGCCGTCCAGGTCTTCAACAGATACGGCTACGATGCGACGTCCATGGGGACGCTGGCGGACCATCTGGGCATCAGCAAATCGGCGATCTACCACCATGTCCCCTCCAAGGGAGACTTGTTGGACCGGGCCCTGGACGAGGCCCTGGTGCCGCTGGAGGCCCTGGATCAGGATCCCCGCGCCTCCAACGGCACCGCCGGGCAGCGTCTCGAGTTCATCCTGCGTTCGACCATCAGGGTGCTGATCGAACGCCAGTCCTATGTGACCCTGCTGCTGCGACTGCGCGGGAACACCGAGATCGAACGTCTGGCGCTGGAACGCCGGCGTGCCGTGGACCGGCGTCTGGCCCGGTTGGTGATCGATGCCCAGCAGGAGGGCACGCTACGTCAGGACATCGACCCGCGCACCACCACGCGCCTGTTGTTCGGGACGATCAACTCGCTCGTGGAGTGGTACCGCACCGATGGCCCTTCGACTCCCGAGCAGGTCGAGGACAACGCAATCGCGATGATGCTCGACGGCCTTCGCCCCTGATTCCTGCCCTCGCCCGGCCCCGGATCGCTCCCGGCGTGGATTCGAATGCGGCCACGTTCCGGCGGTACCATCGTGGGGTTCCCTCCGTGTGGCTCCCCGCCCACGCCTGCTCCCATCCGTTCGATAGGCATTCTTCGTGGACCAGCTCTTCCAGACCCTCTTCAACCAGACCGCTGGCACCGCCGAGGCAACGATCCTCGCGCTCGACGCGCTGGGTGTGCTGCTGACCGGGATCGCCTTGCTGTTGCTGGCCCGCCGCAACGACCTCGGCTGGTGGTTCCAGATCATCGCCGTGTTCGCCGGTCCGATGGTCATCGCCCTGCAATTCGGTTACGACGGCTTCTTCAAGGCCGTCCCCTATCTGCTGGTCCCGATCTACGGTCTATGGCGTTTCAGCAAGTACCGCCTGCAGGGGAAGTTCGGCCGAGCCGTCGAGGTCAGGTCGTTCACGGCCTCCTCCCTGGTCTGGGGTTTCGTCATCACCCTGCTCATCGCCTTCGCCTCGGCCCTTCCCACGATCTTCAGCGGGCAGATCCTGGGCAGCATCCAAATCAGTTTCTGGTTGACCCTGGTCTTTTCTGCCTTGGTTCCCGCCGGCCTGGTGGGGGTGGCCAACGGCTTCCGGTGGGCCTGGCTCGTGGTGGCGGCATCGGCCGTCGCCCAGGTGGCCGTCTACTTCGGCAACCAGCCGGCCTTCGCCACGCTCGGGGTGCTTGTCCTGCAGTTCGGTGCCTCGCTCTTCGGCTGGTGGGCCTGGCGTCAACTCCCGGCCGAGGCCGTCCAGGACGACACCGTGGAATACCCGCCGAGCCCCTACCAGGAGGCCTGACAGCAGTCGGTTCCCGTCGCCACCGCGGCGTAGTAGCCTGTCGATCCATGGCCACCGACGAAGAAATCATGAACCATCATGATGAGGAACCGGATCCCGGCGTGTGGGTCACCGGCCCTCCCGTTCCACGTCCCATCGTCATCGCGGAGCCTGATCCCCTGTGGCCCGCCACCTTTGAACTCATAGCCGCACGTCTCCGCGCGGCGCTTGGCCCCACGGCCCTGGCGGTGGAGCATGTCGGGTCCACCGCGGTTTCCGGGCTGCCGGCCAAACCGGTCATCGACATCGATGTCACCGTCGCCGATCCTGCCGACGAATCCTCCTACCGCGAGGCGTTGGAGGGTGCGGGGTTCACCCTGGTCGTCCGCGAGCCGGACTGGCATGGGCACCGGTGCTTTCGGCTCGAGACCCCGGAGGCCAACGTGCACGTCTTCGGCCCCGACTGCCCCGAAACGATCCGC
Source organism: Arthrobacter sp. AOP36-C1-22 (assembly GCF_052377515.1). Taxonomy (NCBI): domain Bacteria; kingdom Bacillati; phylum Actinomycetota; class Actinomycetes; order Micrococcales; family Micrococcaceae; genus Arthrobacter; species Arthrobacter sp. AOP36-C1-22. The sequence continues at coordinate 237,862 of NZ_JBQSWW010000001.1, forward strand.
CACAGGCTCTTTCGCGACTGGTTGCGCGTCCACCCCGGGGACCGGGATCTGTATGTCGAGGCCAAACGCTCCGCGGCGGCGGCAACCATGGCCGCCGGCGGCGTCGTCATGGACTACAACCGCCGCAAGGAAGACACCATCCGGGCCATCTCCGACCGGATCTTCGCCACCTCGGGACTGCAGGCCACGGACGGTTGAACCCCTTTCCCCTGGCCGGCGGGCCTCACCCCGGCAGGATGTCCAGGGGGACGGTCTCAGGGGACGGGTCCGTGGCCAGCCGGGCCCAGAGCGCGGTATCAAAACGCTCCCAGGCCCCGCCGTCGTCCTGGTAGCGCAGCTTCTGGCGTTCGACGCCCTCCCGGATGAATCCCGCAGCCGCGGCGACGGCGCCGGAGGCCGGGTTGTTCAGCCGGTGCCCCAACTCCAGCCGATACAGGCCCCACGTCCTGAAACACGTGCCGGCGAGTGCCGCCACCGCGGCGGAGGCCAGCCTCTGGCCACGGGCCGAGGGCTCGACCCAATAGGACACCCAACCGGTCTGGTGCCGCCATTCCATCCCGGACACCATGACGTGTCCGACGGCCACGCCGTCCACGTCGATGGCCAGTGCCTGCAACGTGACCGGATCCGGCCCCTGGTCCTGGGCCTCCTCGGCGGTCGGTTCCCGGACCTCGGCGCGCGGGACCATGACGTCCAGCCAGGTCCGGGCCCCAGCGGCATCGGTGATGGGCCGCGCCGACTGTCCGGCCATGTCGGGTGCGGCGTGGGCCCGGATCACCGAGGCGATGTCACGGTCGCTGAAAGTCCAGGGGCGCAGGACGGCCACCCGGCCCGTGACGGTGTGGGAACTCTGGGTCATGCTCCCCATCCTACGGACGGACAGCCGCCGCCGGGACCCCTGTTTCATGACGATGCCATGTCGGTGTTTCTGGGACCAGAAGCTACTGTCCGGTAACTTAGCTGTCGGCACGCACGGACGCTTCGGCTCCTTCCCGGAGCCCGTGTCCCCAGTGACGGTTCATTCAACGGCGAAAAAGGTCACCCATGACAACCACCCCGCACGCATCCACCGCAGCCGATCCCACCCCGGCCCGGGGGTCGGCTGCAACCGGCACCACGACCGCCGGCCATCTGATCGTTGAGACCCTGGTCGCCCACGGAGTGGAGCGGGCCTACCTCGTCCCCGGCGAAAGCTACCTCGATGTCCTGGACGGGTTGCACGACTCCCCCATCGACACGGTGGTCTGCCGCCACGAAGGCGGGGCCGCCTACATGGCCGAGGCCGACGGCAAGATGAACCCGCGGCCGGGCATCGCGATGGTCACCCGTGGCCCCGGGGCGGCCAATGCCCACGTGGGCCTGCATACCGCCTGGCAGGATTCCACCCCGATGGTCCTCTTCGTCGGGCTCATCCCCTTCGAGCACCGGGAAAAGGAGGCCTTCCAGGAATTCGATCCCAAGGCCTGGTTCGGTACCGGCGCCAAACGCGTTATGATCCTCGACCACGCGGAACGCGCCTCGGAGGTCGTCGCCGAGGCGATGTTCGCCGCCATGTCCGGGCGCCCGGGGCCGGTGGTCGTCGGCCTGCCCGAGGACATCATCACCCGTCCCGTCCCCGCGGAACTGCACCCGCGGATCCCGGTCGCCTCCGGAGGCATGACCGTCACCGATTGGAAGGCACTGAACGGGGCCCTGAACGAGTCCGAGAAACCATTATTCGTTTTCGGAGGCAACGACTGGACGGCCGAGGGCGCCCGGGAATTCACCACCTGGCTCGAAGAGCACGACCTTCCGGCTGCCGCGGAATGGCGCTGCGAAGGTACCGTCCCCTTCACGTCGCCCTCGTATGTGGGGCCCATCGGTTACGGACGCCCCAAACCCACCTACGACCTGCTCGAGGAGACCGACCTGCTCATCTTCGTGGGCACCGTCCCCGGCGACGTCATCACCGATGGCTTCGCGGTCCGGCAGAACTGGGAGAAGAAGAACTTCCTGGTGACCATCGATCCGTCCCTGCGCGGGCGTTCGGGCCCGGTATCGCATCAGATCGTGGCCAAACCCGATGTCTTCATTCGTGACCTGGTCCGCATGGAACTGCCCGTGAAGGATTCCTGGCGTGAATGGACCACCCGGATGCGCGCCGAACAAGAGAAGTTCGCCGCCTTACCCGAGAACGGCCCCGGGGACGGACCGGCCCGGATGTCCACCCTGATGGCCCAACTGGTTCCCACGCTGCCCCGTGACGCCATGGTCACCTTCGGCGCCGGGGAACACACCAACTGGGCACACCGCTACTTCCCCACCAACGGCTATGCCTCCATGATCAGCGCCCGCAACGGGTCGATGGGCTATTCCATCCCTTCGGCCGTCGCCGCCTCCCTCGCCCACCCCGGCCGTCGCGTGGTGAGCATCGCCGGGGACGGGGAGTTCCTCATGAACGGCCAGGAACTGGCCACCGCCTTCGGCGGATTCGGCATCCGCGTCCAGGACGACGACGAGATCCCCGCGGCGCTTCAGGCGGCACTGGCCGCGATCGACGACGAGGGACGCTTCGCCCTGATCCATCTCATCGTCGAGCAACGCGTCAAGGCATACTAGGAAGCCTCTCATCTGCGGCTCATCCGAAGGAGGAACACTAGGGGCATGAGACGGTTCGTGAATCTGACCGCCGCCATCGTGATTCTGCTGGCGATGGTGGTCGGCGCCTTTGCTGCTGCCCGGGCGCTGACCACCCCGCACGATCAGGATGTGGGCCCCGGCCTCGTCGTCGACAACGGAACGCTGCCGGCACTGCCGGGGAACCTGAACGCCCCCGGCTCCGGCGACAAGGCCTCCTATAGTCCGCCGATCAACGCGACCGAATGGCCCGTATCGTCGCCGGCTTCCTCCCCGCCCGCCGACTCCTCCTCCGCGGAGGCGAGTCCCTCCAGCGCACCGGCAGCCCCGGCGAAGACGCGCGTCCCGCCCCAGACCAAGGCCCCCGTCGCGCCGCTTCCCCCGTCCCCCGCGGACGACGATGACGACGATGATGACGATGATGACGATGATGACGATGATGACGATGACGACGAGGATGATGACGATGAGGAGGATTAGCCCGGCCCGTGGGGGCTGGTCGGTCAGATCCCGCGTCCTCATCGGGATGATCGCCATCGTGACCATCACCCTGGTGGTCGCCGGGGCAACGATCTATCTGCTGCAACGGTCGGCCCTGAACGACCGGATCGATGATTCCCTGCGCCGGACCGTCGGTGAGTTCCAGGTCCTCGCGGCCCAGGGCCTGGATACCGAAACCGGCAAGGCCTTCACCGAGGCGAACGACCTGCTCTACATCGCCATGCAACGGACGTTGCCGGCCCGCACCGAGGGCATGGTCAGCTTCAGCCAGGGGAACCTGCAATGGACGGCCCCCGAAACGGTCGACCTCCGGTTGGAGAACGACGAGGAATTCGTGGACTGGGCGGCGACCACCGGCCCACCGCACCGGATCGCCCTCAGCTCAGTCACGACCTCCACCACCACCTACCGGGCCGTGATCGTCCCGGTCCAGCTGGCCGCCGACCAGGAACCGGCCCGACTCGTGCTGGCCTACGACTACGGCGCCGAGGTCAGGGCCCTGGATCGCGGCTTCGAATTCTTCATCGCCGTCGGTGCCGGCGTCACGGTCCTGGCGGGCATCGCCAGCTGGCTGATGGTCGGACGGATGCTCCTACCGGTCAGGCTCCTGCGTGAGACCGCCGTGCAGATCTCGGAAAACGATCTCTCCCAACGCATCGATACCGTGGGGAACGACGAGTTCGCCGATCTGACCCTCACCATCAACGCCATGCTCGATCGGCTCGAAACCGCACTGACCTCCCAACGGCAACTACTCAACGACGTCGGGCACGAGTTGCGCACCCCGGTGACGATCATCCGGGGCCATCTGGAACTGATGGACGACCACGACCCCCAGGACGTCATGCAGTCCCGGGACATCGCGGTGGATGAACTCGACCGCATGTCACTGCTCATCGACGACCTGGTCACGCTGGCGAAATCGGATGGCCCCGATTTCGTGGTTCCCCGGCCCGTGGAACTGGGTCCCTGGCTCGATGAGCTCCTGGACAAGGCCCGCGGCCTCGGTGACCGGAACTGGCAGGTGGACCAGCGCGCCGACGTGTCCGTCGCCGTGGACCCCCGGCGCTTGACCCAGGCCGTGCTGCAGCTGGCAGCCAACGCCGTGAAGTTCAGTGGCACCGGGACGGCGATCGGCCTCGGCTCGGCCATCATCCGCGACGGCGGTCCCGTCGGCGGACCCGGGACCGACCGGCTGCGGCTGTGGGTTCGCGACCAGGGAACGGGGATCGAGCCCACCGACCAGCAGCGGATCTTCGAGAGGTTCGGCCGGGGCCGCAACAGCACCCGGAGCTTCGGCTCGGGGCTCGGCCTGAACATCGTTTCGGCCATTGCCGCCGCCCACGGGGGTATTGTCGAAGTGGACTCCGCCCCGGGGCGCGGTTCGATCTTCACCCTCACACTTCCCGTCCAAGAGGAGAACACCGGACATGAGCCGGATCCTGATCATCGAAGATGAGCAGCGCATTTCATCCTTCGTCGCCAAGGGCCTGAAGGCGGCGGGCTTGCAACCCAGCGTCGCCGATACCGGCGAAGCAGGTCTGCGGTTGGCCACCGACGGGGAATTCGAGGCCATCATCCTGGATCTTGGTCTGCCCGATCTCGACGGATACGAGGTCCTCAAACGCCTGCGGGCCTTCGGGTTGCAGACCCCGGTGATCATCCTCACCGCCCGCAGCAGCATCGACGACACGGTGACCGGCCTGCAAAGCGGAGCGGACGACTACATGGCCAAGCCCTTCCATTTCGAGGAATTGCTGGCCCGGCTGCGGTTGCGTTTGAAACCCGAAAACAGCACCTCGGATCCCGCCCTGCTGAGCAATGGCGACCTGGAGATGGATTGCCGGGGCCGCCGGGCCCTGCTCCAGGGCCGGGAAGTCGACCTGTCGGCCCGCGAGTTCGCCTTGGCCGAGACGTTCCTGCGCAACCCGGGCCAGGTCCTCAGCCGGGAACAGCTGCTCTCCCGGGTCTGGGGCTACGACTTCGATCCGGGATCGAACATCGTGGACGTCTACGTGAGGTATCTGCGCAATAAGCTCGGCGCCGAACGCTTCGAGACCGTCAGGGGGATGGGATACCGGATGGTGGATCTGGGATGAGCTGCCAGCGGCTCTCGCCGCCGGCAGGTTCCCGGAGGCCTCAGTCGCGCGTCGACCAGTCCCGGTAGATGGTGTCTTCCTTCTCCACCAGGGTCAGCACGTCATAGGTCGCCACGATCTCATCGTCCTGGTTGTGGATGATGGCGTCCCAGGCGACCTCTCCATACTCGTCGGTGACCCGAGGGGTGATCCGCTTGGCGGTGAGCGTGACCCGGACCCGGTCCCCGGCCGGAACGGGGGTGATGAACCGCAGGTTCTCCAACCCGTAGTTGGCCAGCACCGGCCCCGGGGCCGGCTGGACGAAGAGCCCCGCCGCCCAGGACACCAGCAGATACCCGTGGGCGACGACCCCGGGGAAGAACGGGTTGGCCGCCGCCGCCTCCTGATCGGTATGGGCGTAGAAGGTATCGCCGGTCGTGTTCGCGAAGGCGGTGATCTCGTCCAGGGTGACTTCACGCAACGGGGAGGCGAAGGCGTCGCCGATCCGCAACTCGGCCAATGATTTGCGGAACGGGTGGATGGCTCCTTCCACGGCCCCGAATTCGGGGGCCCCGGCGATGACCCGGTCTGCTCCGGCATGCCAGACGCCGGTGACGGCGGTCAGCAGGTTCGGGGAGCCCTGGATGGCGGAGCGCTGCATGTGGTGCTTGATGGACCGGACGCCGCCGAGTTCCTCGCCGCCGCCGGCGCGGCCCGGCCCGCCATGGACCAGATGCGGGACCGGGGACCCGTGGCCGGTGGAGGTGCGGGCGGTCTCGCGGTTGAGGATATGGATCCGGCCGTGGTGGCCGGCGATCCCGATGGTCAGGTCACGGGCAACGTCCCCGTCGTTGGTGCACACCGTGGCCACCAGCGAGCCGCTGCCGCGGGCGGCGAGCTCCACTGCCTCGTCCAGGTCCGTGTAGCCCAGCACGCTGGCCACCGGGCCGAAGGCCTCCAGCGAGTGGACTGCTTCCGCCTTCGCATCGGCCCAGGTCAACAGCAGAGGGGACATGAACGCGCCCTCGGCGACCTCGTGTTCCTCCCCCGAAGCGGTTCTGACCACGGGGGCATCCAACGTGCCGTAGGCGATCTCGCCGCCGGCAGCCAGCATGTCCTGGACCGCGCCGCGGACATCGCGCAGTTGGTCCAGCGACGCCAGGGCCCCCATGGTGACCCCCTCGGCCCGCGGATCCCCCACGACCACCCGCTGGGTCAGTCGGGCGCCGATGGCGGCCACGACGTCGTCTTCGAGTCCCGCCGGGACGATGGCGCGGCGGATGGCGGTGCACTTCTGGCCGGCCTTGACAGTCATCTCGGTGGTGACGGATTTGATGAAGGCCTCGAACTCGGGGGTGCCGGCCACTGCGTCGGGGCCGAGGATCGCGGCGTTGAGGGAGTCCGTTTCGGCGGTGAAGCGGATGCCGCCGGAGACGACGTTCGGATGGGATTTCAGGGCGTCCGCGGTCGAGGCCGAACCGGTGAAGGAGACCATGTCCCGGTAGTCGAGCACGTCCAGCAGGGTGCGGGCGGAGCCGGAGACCAGTTGCAGGGAGCCGGCGGGCAGGAGTCCGGATTCGACCAGCATCCGCACGACGGCCTCGGAGAGGTATCCGGTCGGGGTGGCGGGCTTGACGAGGGTGGGGACACCGGCGATGAAGGCGGGGGCAAACTTCTCCAACATGCCCCAGACCGGGAAGTTGAAGGCATTGATCTGTGCGGCGACCCCGGGGATGCGGGTGAAGATATGGCCCCCGAGGAACGAACCGTCACGGGATAGCGGCTCGGCGGGGCCGTCCTGGACGACGTTGGAGTTGGGCATCTCACGACGGCCCTTGGAGGACAGGATGAACAGGGCCCCGATTCCGCCGTCGATATCGACCATGTTGTCGACCTTGGTGGCGCCGGTCCGGTAGGAGACGTCGTAGAGTTCCTCGCGGCGTTCGTTGAGGTACTGGGCCATCTCCTTGACCCGCAGGGCCCGCTCGTGCAACGTCAGCTTCCCGAGCTCACGGTGCCCCACGGAGCGGCCGTGGTCCACGGCCTCGGCCAGATCGAGACCAGCAGCGCTCACCAGGGCCAGCTGTTGGCCGGTGTTCGCGTCCAGGACCGTCGTGGCCCCGTCAGTGCCCTCGGGAGTCCACCAGGAGTCCTGGATATAGCTGGGTACCAGCTCGGGGGTCTGCGTTGTCATCGTCGACAAGTCCTTCCTGAACGATCGGTCGGTATTTGAGGCCCAGCCTACATGACGGCCAGTGGGGCGCGGTCGATCCGAAAGTGATTGACTTTCCTCGATCACTGTTGTTGACTCAGGGTCCCGCCCATCACCGACTCCCGGGAGGCCGCCATGACGACCCTTGTTGCCCCACACGCCCCGACCTCCATCGACCACCTCCCCGGGAGCCACCACCTACATGACTTCGAATTCCGCTACTGATCCGGAAACCACCTTCCAAAAACTGACGCCCGCGACGTCCGGACACGGCACCGGCGAGGAACGCCCCGCGGGATGGAACATGCTCGACGATTCCCTGGCCGCCAATCAACGCTGGTCCACCTGGAACAACGTGGAACGACTGATGCGCGGCCCCACGCCCCGCCCGGGGTTCATCATCGAGGACGCCGGGGCCATCGACACCGAACTCGGGATCCTGAAAACCGGCAAGGAAGCAGACGTCTTCCTGCTCGAACGCGCCACCGACACCCGCCGGTCCCTACTGGCCGCCAAGAGGTACCGGCCCCCCGAACAGCGCGCCTTCCGCCGCTCCACCATCTATACCGAGGGGCGCACGGTACGGCGCAGCCGGGATGCGCGGGCACTGAAGAACGGTTCCTCCTATGGCCGCCAGGTCGAGGCGGCCCAGTGGGCCGCCGCCGAATGGAACTTCCTGGTCCGGGCCCACGAAGCCGGGATCCCGGTCCCCTACCCCGTGCAGGTGGATGGCACCGAGATCCTCATGGAATTCATCACCGACCCCGACCATCCCGACGCCGCAGCCCCCAGACTGCAGCAATTGCGGCCGACGCGGCCTGTGCTCCAGTCCTGTTTCGACCAGCTCGTCGAGGCCATGGGCGGGTTCGCCTCGCTGGGATACGCCCATGGGGACCTCTCCCCGTACAACATCCTGGTCTCCGGAAACCGGTTGGTGATCATCGACCTGCCACAACTGGTCGATCTGGCCGCGAACCCGCTGGGCGCCGATCTGCTGGCCAGGGATTGCCGGAACGTCTGCTCCTGGTTCACCAGCCGGGGACTCGACCAGGATCCCGAGGAGTTGCTCGCCGACCTTTTGGCCGCCGCCTGGACCTGACGATGATTCAACTCAGCCCAGTCGGTTGATCAGCTCCGCCTCGTGATCCGCGCTCAGTCCCGAGCGCAGCTCCTCGGTGGGGTCGTGCGCGGCGATGATATCGGAGAACGTCTCGGCCAACGGACGGCGCACCAGCCCCCACTTCAGGGCCCTGCGATCCGACCGGCGGGCGAAGCCGGCGAATTCGGTCCCGGCGGGCAGGATCAGCGGGAGCGAGCGGGGGCCCGACCAGGGGGCGACGGCGTCGTCCGGCATCCGGTGCAACGGGTAGGGCACGACGGCGGCACTGTATCCCGCGGCACTCTGGGCGCTGGCGATCACGTCACCCAGCGGCATCTCGGCACCGACGACGTTGACCGGTCCGTTGCGGGCCTCGAGCCCGGCGCGCAGGATGAAGGCCGCCAGATCGCGGACGTCGACGATCTGGACATAGCGGGCCTCGCCGTCGTCGTCGGGGACGAGGACCGGCTCCTGCCCGCGGGCGAACCGCAGGGGCCAGTAGGTGGACCGGCCGGTGGGGTCCCCGGGGCCACCGATCAGTCCCGGACGGACCAGCAGTGCCGCATTGCCACGGGAGGCAACGGTGAGCCATTCGCAACCGGCCTTGGCTTCGCCGAACTTCTCGTCGCTGTAACCCAGGCTGGAGTCCTGGGCCACCAGGAGCTTCGAGGCCTCGGCGGCCCCCGCCCGGGAGTGGACGGCGTAGGCGGAGCAAGAGGAGACGAAGACCCAGTGTCCGGCTTGCGGGGACAAGGCTTCCACCGCCGCCTTGGCGTGGGCGGGCCGGCAGGTCAGTTCCACCACGAGGTCCCAGGGTTCGGCCGCGGCCCCCGCGTAGGCGTCCTCGACCTCACGATCGACCCGGAATTCGCGGACCCCCTCGGGGAAGCCGTCCGAACTGCCACGGGCCAAGCACCCGACATCGTGCCCGTCCTCGACGGCCTGCAGCGCAAGGGTTCGGCCCAGCCACTGGGTACCACCGAGGACGAGGATTTTTGCCATGCCAACCAGCCAACTCCCCCGGCCCGGGTTCTGGCAAGTCGAATTCGAAAAATCGTTGGATCGGACGATATGTGTCCTCCCGCCGATCCCCGACCGGCAGCGGTCAGGCCCGGGAGCCCGCGAGCAGTTCCCGCACCGCATCGATCTCGGCGACCGTCAGCCCCTGCCCGAGCAGAAAGGCCTCGACGTCGATCCCGTCGACGAATTCGGCCAGTGACTGCTGGCGTCCGGCAATGACCGGGGCCAGCTCTTCCTCGCTCAAATGCCGTTCATAGGGGTGTTTGACCGGGCTGATCCGGTGCCATTCGTTGATTCCGCGCGCTCCGGCATCGTATTGGCCGGGAATCAGATCCTGCCTGCCGACCAGGGCCAGCGCCATGGAGATGATCATTCCCGTCCGGTCCCGGCCGGCGGAACAATGCACGACGACGGAGCCCCGGGCCGCCGCCAGGGCACGGAAGACGCCGGCCACCAGCCGGGGGAAGTGCTCCAGGTTCGCCGGGTAGTAGCGCGGATCGCTGAGGTACGGGGTGTCTGCCGAGGCGGCCGCGGCCATGAATTCCTCATGGGCCTGGTCCTCGGTGGGGCAATGCAGCACGGTGATCCCCGCCAGCGCCCCGGGGTCGACCGCGGGGTCGGTGGGCCGACGTCGACGCTCGTCGGCATTGCGCAGGTCGATGACCGTGCGGATGCCTGCGTCATGGGCCTGGGCCCACCCGCGTTCGGTGAGCCATTCGCTGCGGCCCATCCGGTAGAGCCGTCCTGCCACGCGCCGCGCGTTGACGGCGCCTTCCCAGTTCACCTCGTTCATGGGCCCATCCTGCCATGCGCCCCCATCGCCGGCAGGAGGGGCCCCACGGATCAGCTCCAGTCGTAGAAGCCCTGCCCGGTTTTGCGGCCCAGGTCCCCGCGTTCGACCTTCCGGCGCAGGATCGCCGGCGGGGCGAAGCGTTCACCGAGCTGCTCGGCCAGGTATTCGGCGATCCCCAGCCGCACGTCCAGCCCCACGAGGTCCGTGGTCTTCAACGGGCCGGTGGGGTGTTTATAGCCGAGCACCATGGCGTTGTCGATGTCCTCGGCGGAGGCAACGCCCTCCTCGAGCATGCGCATCGCCTCCACGGCGAGCATGACCCCCAGCCGGGAGGAGGCGAAGCCGGGGGCGTCGTTGACGACGACGGCGGTCTTGCCCAGACCGGCCACCCAGCCGCGGGCCTTCTCCACCAGGGCCGGCGCGGTCTGCTCGGCGATGACGACTTCGATCAGGGTCGAGGCCGGGACCGGGTTGAAGAAGTGCAGCCCCAGGAAGCTCCCGGGACGGGCCAGATGACCGGCCAGGCCGCTCATGGACAGCGAGGAGGTGTTCGAGGCCAAGACGGCCTCGGAGCCCAGCTCGGCTTCTACCGCCTGCAGCGAGGAGACCTTCAGGTCCCAGATCTCCGGGACGGCTTCGACGACCAGTTCGCGGTCCCCGAAGTCGGCGTAGTCGGTGCTCACCGTCAGGTGGGCCAGATGGTCCTCGACGGCTCCTGCCAGGCCGCGGTCGATGGATTTGCCCACGGCCGTGGCGACCCGTTCCCGGGCGGCTTCGGCACTGGGTGCGTCGCGTTCGACGATGAGCACGTCGGCTCCCTTGATGAGGAAGCCATGGGCGATGCCGGCGCCCATGCGGCCCCCGCCCAGGACCCCGACCCGGGTGGGCAGGGACGTCGAGGCGTCGGCCTCGCTCGGGACGGCGGTGTTCTTTTCCGGGGTGCTGGGGGTCATCGTTACTTCTTCTTCCTGTCGAGGAATGCCTGCATGCGGTCGAATTTGGCTTCTGACTCAAAGAGCATCGACTGGGCCAGGGTGTCGATCACCGGGTGGGCTTCCCGCGGGGTGTGGAACACGGCCTTGGTGACCCTGACCGCCAATGGGTCCTGGGCGCCGATCCGGTCCGCCAGCGCCTCGGCGGCACCGCCCAGTTCGGCCGAGCCGACCAGTTCGCCGATCAAACCCACCTTCAGGCAGTCCTCTCCGGTGAGCACCTTCCCGGCGAGCAGGATCTGTTTGGCCATCGGCTCCCCGACGAGCTCCTTCAACCGCCAGGTGGCCCCGGCGGCTGCCATGATGCCCAGATTCGTTTCGGGGTTGCCCATCCGCAGGGCCTCGGTGCCGATCCTGAAGTCGGCGGCGTAGGCCAGCTCGGCACCCCCACCGAGCGCGTAACCGTCCAGGGCGGCAATGACGGGCATCGGCAACCGGGCGATCCGCTCGAAGAGCGAGGAGTTGATCCCGGCCAGGGCGTCTTCGCGGCGGCGTTGGCGCAATTGGGCGATATCGGCGCCGGAGGCGAAGATGCCCTTGGCCCCGGTCTCCGGATCCGAGGGGGTCCCCGAAAGGATGAGGATCTTCGGGGAGGCCTCCAGATGGCTGCAGACCGCATGGAGTTCATCGACCATCGTCTGGTCGATGGCGTTGCGGACCTCCGGGCGGTGCAGCCGGACGGTGATCCGGTCGGCTGCCTCGGTGACGATCAGCGTGGCGAAGCCCGCGGCGTCGAGCCCGGCTGCGCCGTCGTGCTGCTCCTGGGGACCCAGGTCTTGTGCACCCACCACTAGACCCCCTCGACGAGCAGGGCGGCTCCCTGGCCGACGCCCACGCACATGGTCGCCAGTCCCAATTTGTTCCCTGCGGAGGCTTCACGGTCCAGCCGGCCCAGCAAGGTCAGGGCGATGCGGGAGCCGGAGGAGCCCAAGGGGTGGCCCAGCGAGATGGCGCCGCCGTCGTTGTTGACGATGTCGGGGTCCAGGCCGAGTTCGCGCATGGAGGCCAGGGACTGGGAGGAGAAGGCCTCGTTGAGTTCCACGGCGGCGAGCTCGTCCACGGTATGCCCGGTGCGTTCGAGGACCTTCCTGGAGGAGGGGACCGGGCCCATCCCCATGATTTCCGGGGCCACCCCGGCCGAGGCCCCGTCGAGGATGCGGGCGCGCGGGGTCAACCCGTATTTCTCGATGGCCGCCTCGGAGGCGACGATGATCGCCGAGGCGCCGTCGTTGAGCGTCGAGGCGTTGCCTGCGGTGACGACCGAACCGCCCTTGACCACCGGGCGCAGTCCGGACAGGACCTCCATGGTGGTCCCGGCGCGCGGCCCCTCATCGGTATCGACGATGGTCCGGGCGCCCTTGCGCCCGGTCACGGTGACCGGAACGATCTCCTCGGCGAAGCGGCCGGCGGCGATGGCTGCCAGGGCGCGTTCGTGGGAGCGTACGGCGAAGGCGTCGCAATCCTCCCGTGAGGTGCCGAAGACGCGGGCGACCTCTTCGGCGGTCTCGGGCATGGAGAAGGTGGTCTTCCCGTCGCGGGAGAGCTCCCCGGAGAGGAAGGCCGGGTTGGGGAACCGCCAGCCGATCGAGGTGTCGTAGGTGGCGCCGGGCTTCGCGAAGGCCTTGGAGGGCTTCTCCATCACCCACGGGGCGCGGGACATCGATTCGACCCCACCGGCGACGACGATGTCGGCGGCCCCCGCCTTGATCATGTGGCTGGCCATCGTGATGGCGGACATCCCCGAGGCGCACAGCCGGTTCACGGTGATCCCCGGGACCGAATCGGGGTACCCGGCCAGCAGCCAGGCCATGCGGGCGATGTTCCGGTTCTCCTCCCCGGCCCCGTTGGCGTTGCCGAAGATGACCTCGTCCACCAGCTCCGGATCGACTCCGGCCCGTTCGACGGCGGCCCGGACGGTCAACGCCGCCAGGTCATCGGGACGCACGGAGGCCAGGGCCCCGCCATAACGACCGACCGGAGTGCGGGCTCCGCCCACCAGGAATGCTTCGGACATGAAAACCCCTCTTCGGTTGGCCTCTGTTCAGGCATCTTTGCCGGCCGTGGAATGCGTCTCGGGACACAATTACCGACCAATCGTTCACTAAGAGATTCCCACCCCGCATCCCACCGGTCAACTCACCCCGGCCCTGATGACGAAATTGACCGCTTTTATACCTGCCGGTAATATGGATGCCTTTGACAGACTCCGATGCTCGACACCGGATCGTGGACCGTCGCCGGCCCTCCGCCCTGGGCGCTCAGAACCGGCCCCTGTCGACGAAAGCTGAAGAATTTTGGGAGGCACCCATGCCACCGAACGACAGCACAGACTCCCCCTCGACGGAGGGCACCCCCGACGCCACCGCGCAGGCCCCCATCGACTACTCCGAGGACATCGGCCCGGATCTTGACACCGCCGAGGGACGCTCGATGATCCACAAGGCCACCGCGGCTTCAGCCATGGGCAACCTGACCGAATGGTTCGACTACGGCGTATATGCGGTGGCGGTGACCTACATCACCGCTCATTTCTTTCCCGGGGAGTACGGAACGATCCTGGCGTTGGCCACCTTCGCCGTCTCGTTCGTAGTGCGCCCCCTGGGTGGAATCATCTGGGGCCCGCTGGGCGACAAGCTCGGACGCAAAACCGTCCTGACCCTGACCATCCTCATGATGTCCGGGGCCACGTTCCTCATCGGCGTGCTCCCGACGTTCGACATGGTCGGGATCCTGGCTCCGATCCTGCTGATCCTGCTGCGCCTGGTGCAGGGTTTCTCCACCGGCGGCGAGTACGGCGGCGCGGCGACCTTCATGGCCGAATACGCCCCGGACAAGAAGCGCGGTTTCTTCGGCTCCTTCCTGGAGTTCGGCACACTGGGCGGCTTCGCCCTCGGTGCTGCCGTCATGTTGCTTTTCCAACTGGTGCTTCCCGAGGCGGCCATGGATTCCTGGGGCTGGCGGATCCCGTTCATGCTGGCCCTCCCGATGGGCCTGGTCGGTTTGTACCTGCGTAATAAGCTCGAAGACACCCCGGTGTTCCAAGAGCTCGAGGAGACCGGCGGGGTGGAGGAGGGCGGCAGCCTCAAGGCCGTGATCACCCAATACTGGCGCCCGATGTTGGTCATGTTCGGCATGGTCTCCTGCCTGAACATGGTGAACTACACCTTGATCACCTACATGCCCACCTATTTGGAAAGCCAGCTGGGAATGGATTCGAATCAGGCGCTGATCGTCATCATCCTCGGTGAGGTGGCCATGATGTGCGTCATCCCGTTCGTTGGCGGCCTCTCCGACAAGGTGGGTCGCAAGCCCATGTGGTATGCCTCCACCCTCGGTCTGATCATCTTCCCGGTACCGATGTTCTGGCTCATCGGCCAGAACTTCGGGCTGGCCATCATCGGCTTCGCGGTACTGGGTCTGTTGTACCTCCCGCAGCTGGCCACGATCACGGCCACCTTCCCGGCGATGTTCCCCTCCCAGGTCCGCTTTGCCGGCTTCGCCATCACCTACAACGTGGCCACTGCGTTGCTCGGTGGCACCGCGGCCATTGTCAACGAGGCGGTCATCGACAGCACCGGATTCGTGCTCTTCCCGGCCGTCTACATGATGATTGCGGCGGTCGTGGGTCTGATCGCCGTGCGTTACATGGTCGAAACCGCCGGCGCATCGCTGCGCGGCACGGAGACCCCGAATGCCAACGACACCGGGATCCTCGCCGAGGATCCCCGCTAGGCCCTGGAGGCAACTACGGCGGGCCCGGAACCATCCTGATGGTTCCGGGCCCGCCGTCGTCAGGCAGTCCCCCGGTCCGGCCCCGGCACCCCGGGGCCGGGATCCGGCTCGACGTCCGCCCCCGAGATACCCATGCCGGTGCCCTCCCCGGGATCCCCGTCGGGGCTTTGCCGGACCTCCTCATGGGCTCCCCGGGTCTCGGCGGCCTGGGCCAGGTTCCTGGCCAGTTCGTCGAGCCGGGCCTTGGGGTCCTCCTCGTCGTCCCCCAGCAGGCCGTGCAGGAGCCCCGAGTCCCGGCGGTCGAGCACCACCGTGCACCCGAATTCGGTCTCGGCCAGTTCGAAGGTGATCTCCGAAGCGTCCAATCCCCACCCGGGGCCCGTCCGCCAGGTCATGCTCCGGCGGTTCGTGGCCGTGGTGACCTGCATCCGGGTGCTGTCCTGGCCCTCCGGGCCGAGCAGCGTGATGGACTGGCCGTCCTGGATGCCTCCATCGACGTGCTCGACCCCGGGGACCCAGCGGCAGTACTGGGCACCGTCCTGCAGCACACTCCACACCACATCCGCGGTGGCGTTGACATCCTGTTGGGTTCGCAACGATTCCATCCTCGGAGCCTACCGCCCTACCCCCGCGGTGTTCAGTACCTGAAGATCGCGGAGATCGGGCTGTCCGGGTCGGCCGGTTCCGAACTGGCATGGACCAGTCCCCCGCTGCCCATCGTGGCGACCGCTGCCGCCTCGATTTGCTCGCAGCCGGCATACCGGTCGTCCCGTCCCAGCGCCACGATGGTGTGGGGTCCGGAAGCAGCCTGCTCCCAGCACCACGGATCGGCCTGGATGAACAGGGTCTCGATCCGCCCGTGCAGGGCGGCTTCATGGATCTCGGCACGATCGCTGGAGACCCTTCCGGTCCCATGGAGGGAACGGAACTGCTCGATCAGCTTCGACCTCTCGGCACGCAACCGGTCTTCGATGACGGGCCAGGCCAGCCGATGCAATTCACCGGAGGACAGAGGGTCCGGGTTGCGGATCACGGCGTCGTCCAGGATGTGGGGATAGTCCCCGGCGCCCCGATATTCGCTCACGAGCAGATCGGGGCCCACAAGCACCAGGGGCAGTCCGCGTTCGAACAGCAGCGGACGCAACCCGCTGGCGGCTTCACGCACGAACCGTGTCACTTCGTTCTTCTTGAAGTGTTCATCGGCGGCACCGTGGCCGTAGAACACGGCCGAACCGCCCTTGGTTCCGGCGTCGGCAGCCGGCCGGGCCATCGTGTCCGACCGGGGTTCCTGGGCCTCGACGACGTCGCGCAGGGCCGTGGGCACCCCGTTCAGCTCGAGTTCGGCCATCTGCTGGCGGTCGCCCTCCAGCAGGCGCAGGTTGCGTTGGCTGACGGCCAACAGCAGGAATTGTTCATCGCCCGAGAGCAGCCGGAACAGCGGCCCCAGCACCAGCCGGTCACCGACCGTGGAGAATTCGGGGACGGAATACGGCACCCGGTAGCTGGCGTGCCACCCCGGCCGCATGAATAATGCGACCCCGTCGCTCATGTGCTGCCAAGCCCAGGCATCGTCACGCAGCTGCCTGGCAGGGGCGAGCAGGTCGTCGATTTCGGCCGGGCGTAGACGCCCTTCCAGGGATTCCTCGAGCGCGCTGAGCAGGTTCTTCCAACGCAGCTGGTCCGCCCGGGACTGGTCGCCGAAGCGGTGGGTGGGCATGAACATCGAGATATGCAGTGCCGCCGTATCGGCTTCAGCCAAGAACGGTAGATCGGCACGGGTGATCATTTCCAACGTGTCCTCCTGATTCCAGTGGACACTTCATTCTACAGGGTGTCGAAAAACCCGCCCGGGCGAGGTCCACGACCCTGCTGGCGCTAGACTCGTGGGCGTGATTGAAAACGTACTTCCACCCCAGGTATCCGATCTCTTCGACCCCATCCGCTGGCGGGTCGTGGAGGGTTTCGATTTCGAGGACATCACCTACCATCGGCAGGTGGAACGCGATGCCCAGGGCAGGATCCTCCGTGATCTGCCCGCCGTACGCATCGCCTTCGACCGGCCCGAGGTGCGCAACGCCTTCCGCCCCGGAACCGTCGATGAACTCTTCAGGGCCCTCGATCATGCCCGCATGACCTCCGATGTGGCCACCGTGCTGCTGACCGGCAACGGCCCCTCCGCCAAGGACGGGGGCCACTCCTTCTGCTCCGGTGGGGACCAGCGCATCCGTGGCCGGGACGGCTACCGCTACGCCGGCGGCGAGACCGCCGAGTCGATCGACCCGGCCCGGGCCGGGCGCCTGCACATCCTCGAGGTCCAACGGCTGATGCGCACCATGCCCAAGGTCGTCATCGCCGTCGTCAACGGGTGGGCGGCCGGCGGCGGCCACTCGTTGCACGTGGTCTCCGACCTGACCATCGCCTCCCGTGAGCACGGCAAGTTCAAGCAGACCGACGCCACGGTCGGCTCCTTCGACGCCGGCTACGGTTCGACCTTGTTGGCCCGGCAGGTCGGCCAGAAGAATGCCCGCGGCATCTTCTTCCTGGCCCGCGAATATTCCGCCGAGGACATGGTCTCGATGGGAGCCGTCAACGAGGCGGTGGACCATGAGCGCCTCGAGGAGGTCGCCCTGGAATATGCGGCCGATATCGCCCGCCAGTCACCGCAGGCGATCCGGATGCTCAAATTCGCCTTCAACCTGGCCGACGACGGGCTGGCCGGCCAACAGGTCTTCGCCGGGGAGGCCACCCGCCTGGCCTACATGACCGATGAGGCCGTGGAAGGCCGGGATGCCTTCCTGGCCAAACGCGAACCCGACTGGTCCTCGCACCCCTACTACTTCTAGGAGCCCGGGATGGACATCGCAGAGATCCTGAAAGCCCTCGCCGCGACCCTGAACGACGAGGGGCCGGCGGTCGAGATCCTGCCCGGCGAGGCAGCGGGCAGCCACCGGATCGACACCCCGCAGGACGTCCCGGAGGGCACCGCCGCCGTCGTCCGGACCTCTGGTTCCACGGGGACACCGAAACGCACCGTGCTGCCCACGGATTCCCTGGCGGCCTCGTCCATGGCCGCCGCCGAACATCTGGGTACCGAAGGACAGTGGTTGCTGGCCCTGCCCGTGCACTACGTCGCCGGCTTGGCGGTGCTCACGCGCAGCCTCTACGCAGGAACCCGTCCCTGGGCCATGGACCTGGCCGGCTCGTTCACTGCCCAGGCCTTCACCGCTGCCGCGGGCGAGCTGACCGACAAGGTGCGCCTGACCTCCTTGGTGCCCACCCAGCTGGCCCGCCTGCTGGAGGATCCAGCACCGGAAACCATCGCGGTGCTGCGTCGGTTCAACACGATCCTGCTCGGCGGCGGGGCCGCCTCGGAATCGTTGCGTTCCAGCGCCCGCTCCCACGGCCTGAACATCGTGCGGACCTATGGGATGACCGAGACCTGCGGTGGCTGCGTATACGACGGCAAACCGCTGCCCGGGGTGCACCTCGACGTCGCCGCCGGCAGGATCCGCCTGGGCGGGGACGTCCTGGCCGCGGGCTACCTGGACGACCCCGCCCACACGGCCGAGCGCTTCCTCCTCGACGCCGCCGGGCGGCGCTGGTTCACCACCGATGACCTGGGCAGCTACGAGGACGGGGTGCTCAACGTGCTCGGGCGCATCGACGATGTCATCAACACCGGTGGCGTGAAGATCTCCGCCGCCGCGGTGGCTGCCGCCATCGAAGCGGTCCCCGGGGTCCGCTCCGCCCTGGTGGTGGGGGTCCCCGACCCCGAATGGGGCTCCGCCATCGGTTCACTGGTCACCGGGGAGGCCACCGGAGAATCCATCCGAGATGCCGTCAGGTCCTCGCTGGGGCCCGCGGCCGTCCCCCGCCGGTTGCTGCAGGTCCCCGAGCTTCCTGCCCTCCCGGGCGGCAAACCCGACCGTCGGGCGGCAATTTCCCAGTTGGCGGCGGCAGGGAGAGAATAGGACGCTGGACCAACAGCCAGCACCCACCCGAGAGGACCCTGCCGTGGCCACACCCGCCCAATGGATCGAAGGCGCCCGGCTGCGCACCCTCCCGATGGCCATCGCCCCGGTCATCATCGGCACGGCGGCGGCATTCGGGGTGGCGGGCGAAGTCCATTGGATCCGCGCCGGGCTGGCCGCCCTGGTGTCCTTGCTGCTGCAGATCGGCGTGAACTACGCCAACGACTACTCCGACGGGATCCGCGGCACCGACGACGTCCGCGTCGGCCCGTTGCGGCTGACCGGCTCCGGCGCGGCGAAGCCTGGCCGGGTCAAGGCCGCTGCCTTCGGCTGTTTCGCTGCCGCCGCGGTGGCCGGGCTGGCCCTGGTGGTCCTGTCCGAGGCCTGGCCGCTGCTGCTGGTCGGGGTCGCCGCGATCTTCGCGGCCTGGGGCTATACCGGCGGGGACCGGCCCTACGGCTACCAGGGCCTGGGCGAGGTGTTCGTCTTCTTGTTCTTCGGCCTCGTCGCCACCCTGGGCACCACGTTCACCCAGGTCCTCGAACTGCCTGCGACCGCCTGGGTCGGTGCCTGTGCCACCGGATTGATCGCCACGGCCCTGCTGATGGCCAACAACGTGCGCGACATCCCCACCGACCGCGAGGTCGGCAAAAGGACCCTGGCGGTGCGTCTGGGCGATGACGGGGCCCGCATCTCCTATGTGCTGATGCTGGGGCTGGCCCTGCTGCTGCCGCTGCTGGTCGTGGCCGACTTCCCCTGGCTGATGCTCGTCGTCCTGATCGCCCCGCTGTGTCTGATGCCGTCCTGGGTCATGTTGCGCACCCGTCGGCGCGCGGCCCTGATCCCGGTGCTACGGCAGACCGGGTTCATCAACCTCGGCTACAGCGTGCTTTTCGCCATCGGCATGGTCGTGACGGTCGTGCTCCGTCAGCAGGGCTGATCCGCGCTGGACTACTGGAAGTCGTCCTCGGCGTCCTCGTCCTCACGTTCGACCGTCCCCTTGTGGGTCCCCGGGCTCCGGCGTAGCTCCTCCACCCGTCCCTGGACCTGCCGGACGCTTTCAGTCCGCATCCGGTTCAGGAACAGATAGGCCACGCAGAAGGCGATCACGGCCGCGATGATGGCGGCCAACCAGGGGGAAAAGCCCAACAACCAGTACAGGGCGGCGAAGACCGCGAAGAAGAGGACCAGACGGATGAGGGAGTACTTGAGGAACTGCACTCTTCGATTCTACCGGCTGGAGCAGCGGCACGTTTTCTTCACTACAATGGATCCATGGTCAGAAACTTGATGCTCGGTGCACTGGTGGCCCTCGCCGTCACCATCTACGCAGTGATCCAGTGCGTGCAGACACCGGCGGACCGGGTGCGCAGCATCGCCAAGCCCTGGTGGATCCTGGCCATCATCCTGCTTCCGCTCATCGGGGCCCTCTTATGGTTCTGGCTCGGCCGTCCGGACGACTCGGGCTCGGGCCCCTCCCAGGGCCAGCGGCCCACCCGTGGCCCGGCGGCCCCCGACGACGACCCGGACTTCCTGCGCAGCCTCGAAACCCAACGGCGCCAACGCGCCAAGGAGGAGGACCTGCGTCGCCGTGAGGCCGAGCTGAGGGCCCGTGAGGAGCAAGCCCGGAAGAACCAGAACCCACCGCATGACGATGGGACGCATTCCTCCGACCAGGACTCGAACCCGCCGAGCAGCTAGGCACCCTTCCTGGGCCGAAGGGGCCCTGCACAGTTCAGTCGCGAGGCTGCTTTGCTGCTTCCTTCCGGACGCGGGCGAAGAGGATCCCCAGGCTCACACCGCAGCCCACCACGAAGAGCATGGCCAGCCCCAGCAGCACCAGCTTGGCCACCAGTGCCGCCAGGAACGTCGAAACCAGCGCCAGCGCGATGGCGACCATGGCCAGCAGCAGCGGCAACATGGCAGTGCGGTGGAAGGGCAGGGGGTCCTGGGCTGAGGGCATCAAACCACTCTAGGTCATCGCCCGGGCGCCGGAGGGCACACTGCCGGGGCTTGCGTCGTTCCCTGCGGTCCCGCCTCCCGCCTGCCGTCCCGAGGCCACCCTCTGGACGAAGAGGGCCCGGGAGGAAACCTTGCGGTCTCCTCCCGGGCCCCTCGGGGATCCGGCGGTGGCTAGACTCCCGCGTAGGAGTGCAGGCCGTTGAAGTACAGGTTCACCACGGTGAAGTTGAAGACGATGCACAGGTAGCCGATGATGCTCAACCAGGCCGACCGGGTGCCGGTCCAGCCACGGGTGGCCCGGGCGTGCAGGTAGCCGGCGAAGACCACCCAGATCACGAAGGTCCAGACTTCCTTGGTGTCCCAGCCCCAATAACGGCCCCAGGCGGCTTCGGCCCAGACGGCACCGGCGATGAGGGTGAACGTCCACATCACGAACGCGACGGCGTTGATCCGGTAGGCGAAGTTCTCCAACGCGGCCGCGCTGGGAACCAGACGCAGGAACGCCAATTTATCGGATTTGCCGGCGGCCAGCTTCGATTGGCGGTCTGCCTGCATCAGCTGCAGGACGCTCAACGCGAAGGTGATCGTGAACAGCGAAGAGGCCAGGACGGCAATGGAGACGTGGATGACCAGCCAGGGGCTCTGCAACGCCGGGACCAGATGCGCGACCGGGGTGGGGAAGCCCATCGTCGCGGCACACAGCATCAACGTCACCAGGCCGATGACGAAGGTCCCCATGAAGCGCAGGTCCTTGCGCAGCAGCACGACCAGGAACACCGCAGCCACCAGGAAGGCGCCGGTGGTGAGGAATTCGTACATGTTCCCCCACGGCACCCGGCCGGCAGCGATGGCGCGGGAGACGACGGCGAACCCGTGGATCAGTACGCCGATCCAGGCCACCGAGACTCCGATGCGGGCTGCCGTGCGCTTGCCGGCATCCCGGGTGTAGTTCATCGATTCGTTGACCAGCAGGCCATCGTCTTCGGCGGGGGCATGCGGACCAGCAGGAGCGCTGGTCGCGGCGGCGCCACGTGCGGATCCCGTTCCGGCGGCACCGGCCATGGCCAGCTGCTTGGCCTCCTCGGCCAGCAGGCCCGATTCGAGTTCACGGATGGTGCGGCTCGATTTGGCCAGATCCCAGGCGAAGGCGATGAAGGCAATGGCGTAGGCCATGGCCGCCAGCAGCATGAAGAGGTCGCTGTAGGCGCCGAGGTTTTCGTTGATCGTGGGCATGCGTTTTTCCTCTGTCTCCTAAACTTCGGTCCGGTCGGTGCCGGTGAATTCACGCTCAAGAAGTGTGCGAATCTCCCGGGCTTCCTGCCGTACACGCGGGTCCTCGCCACGGGCGAGCACTCCGTATTCGATGATACGCCCACTCTTTTCCCCGGAGCCACCCGATTCGCCCGCGGCGGGGTGCACCTTGATCCAGGCACGCCGGCGGGGGGTGAACAGGGAAACGGCCAGACCCATCAGGGCCAAGGCGGCGAAGATGCCCACCGGCAGCTTGCCCGGATCGTGGTGGACGTCCAGGGCGGCGTAGCGTTTGATGCCCTTGAAGGTGATCGTGCCCTTGTCCTGGGGCAGTTCCACCGTCTGGCCGGCATTGACGACCAGGCCGCCGGCGTCCAGCTTCCTGCTGTTCAGTTCGTTCAGGTCGTCGGTGTCCAGGACGAAGACGTTCTGTGGATCCCCGGAGTCCAGACCGAGGTCACCGTAGTAGGAGTTCAGCTGCAGTTGCGGTTCCGTCGGGCTCGGATCTAGGGAGACCCCCACCCCCTCGGCGGTGATCCCCGCCGTGGGGAGGAACAGGCCGACGAAACCGAGCTGGTCGGGGGCCGCGTCGGGGACCTTCAGGACCAGCAGGGAGGTGAAGACCTCGTCCTGCGGCACCGCCACCACCGGGCCGGAGTAGGCCACCTTGCCGTTGCCGTCGTGCACGACGATGTCCGGGGCGTACCCGTTGGCCACCAGATAGACGGCGGTGCCACCGATCCGCAGCGGATGGTTCACGCGCAGATCCTGCTTCCGTGGCTTCTGGCCGGGTTCGGACGTGGTGACCTGGGCATGGAAGTCGATGGGCTGGCCGAAGTGTGTGGTCGATTCGCGGTCGTAGGTGACATCGAAGTCGTCCAGAGCGACGGAGAAGGGGCTCAGCGAGCCTTCCTTGAAACCGGTTCCGGGATTGAAGGAGTCGTAGGAGACCAGCGTGTTCACGAAGGACTCACCCTCCACGACGATCCGCTGGCCGGTGTACCCGTAGACCCCACCGATCGCGACGGAGGCCAAGACGCCGATGAGCGAGAAGTGGAAGACCAGGTTCCCGATTTCACGGACGTAGCCGCGTTCGGCGGCCACCGACGGCGTCGTGCCCCCGGGACGTTTCTCGACCCGGTAACCGCGTTTGCGCAGCAGGGCGGCGGAGCGGTCGAGGACCTCCCCGTCGCTGCGGGCGGCCGGATCGTCGGCCAGTTCGAAGCTCCCGTTCTCGGGGAGCCGCGACAGCCGGGCCGGGGTACGCGGTGGCGGGGTGCGCAAGGTCTTGTAGTGCTTCTTCGCCCGGGGAAAGACACAGCCGATCAACGAGATGAACAGCAGCAGGTAGATCGCGGAGAACCAGACGGAGGAGAACACGTCGAAGAGCTGGAAGGTATCGAGCCATTCCCCCAGCACCGGCTTGTTCTCCAGGTAGGCGGTGACCTCCGTCGGGTTCACCGGGCGCTGCGGGAACAGCGATCCCGGCACGGTGGCCACGGCCAGCAACAGGAGCAGGAACAAGGCGGTACGCATGCTGGTCAGCTGGGTCCAGGCCCACCTCACCATGCCCCAGGGCCCCAGGGACGGTACCGCCACCTCGGGCTTGCGGCCTCCCCGGGGGTTCTTCCCGCCCGCGGAACCCGACGATGCGTGATTGGACTTGCTGTTCAGGGCCATCAAATCGGCAACCTTATCTCGTTGGCGAACCATGTTTGCAGTTGCACGACCCATTCACCCCACAGCCCCGTGACCATCACGAGGCCCAACAGGATGAGCAGGAGGCCGCCGGCGCGCATGACGGCCACCTGGTGGCGCTTGAAGAAGGCCAACGTCCCCGCGGCCCTCCTGAATCCCAGGGCGATGAGCAGGAACGGCACCCCCAGGCCCAGGCAGTAGGTGAAGGTCAGCAGGGCACCGCGGGCCACATTCGCGTCGGGGCCGGTACTCATGATCAGCACTGCGGACAGGGTGGGCCCGATGCATGGGGCCCATCCCAGACCGAACGTCATGCCCAGCACGGGGGCACCCCAGAGACCTGCCGGGGGCCGGTGGTGGATCTTGCGATCACGCTGGAACCAGGAGAATCCGCCCATGAACACGATGCCCATGACGATGACCACCAGGCCCAGGGCCTGGGTGACCCAGTCCCCGTCCCGGGCCAGCCAGACGGTCGCCTTGGTGAAGACGATCCCGATGAGCATGAACACCACGCTGAAGCCGAGGACGAACAACCCGATGCCGGTGACCATCCGGCCCCGTTTCTGTTCGGCCAGATCCGCCCCGGTCAGCCCGGTCACATAGCCCAGGAACCCGGGAACCAACGGCAGGACGCAGGGCGATAGGAAGGAGACGAGCCCGGCGAGGACGGCCACCGGGATCGAGAGCAGCAGCGAGCCGTCCTGGACGGCCTCGGCGAAGGGGTTGCCCTGGACGCCCAGCGCCGGAAGGGCAGTGACGAGCCCGGCGATCACGCGGACTCGGAGACCAGGTCGGAGATCAGTGCCTTCAGCGTGGACTCATCGGCTTCACCCAGCAGGCGGGCCGCCACCCGGCCCTGGCGATCAAGCACCAGCGTGGTGGGCACGGCCTGCGGGGGGACGTATTCGGTCATCGAGAGCAGGATCGATCCGTCGGCGTCGGGCATCGAGGGGTAGTCGATCTTGAAGGTGCGTTCGAACGCGTGCGCCGTGTCCTGGCCATCACGGACGTTCACCCCGTAGAACTGCACGCCCTTGGATTTGAAGGCCTTGCTCAGTTTGGCCAGATGCGGCGCCTCGAGCCGGCACGGGGCGCAGGCGGCATACCAGAAGTTCAGGACGGTGATCTGGTCCTTGAGCTGCGCCGAGTCAATGGTTTTGCCCTCGTACGTCGTGCCGTCCAGTTCCACAGGTTTCCCGCGGCTTGCCTGGTCGTATTCCTGGACGGAACCGTCCCCGGCAATGTAGTTCTTCCCGTTGCCGGCCTTGGCCTGTTCCGCCAGCGGGTCCTCGGTCGCGGCGCAGGCGGCCAGCGGCAGGACGGCGGCGAAGAGCGCGGCGGAGCGCAGGACGTGTCGTCGGGCGGGAAACGGTGAATCGGACAGGCGGGACGGATGGGACGGCATGTGTTCTTCAGGCTCCGGGGATGTTAGCCGCGTTGGCCAGCAGGTCAGCGCAGGGTTCGGTATAACGAACGGCAACGAGCCGTTCCCCCTCAAAATCCAGGCTGGTGACCGACGTGAGCGTGCATTGCCGCTTCCGGGGGTCATGCCACAGGTGCTTGTTTTCGGCGGCCAGGCGCGTCACCCAAATGGGTAGCTGGTGGCTGACCAGCACGGCTTGGGCTCCGGGGCCGCCGAGTGAAACGGCCCGGTCGCGGTGATCCTTCACCGCGGCCATCATGCGCTCGACCTGGACCCGGTAGGGCTCCCCCCAGGACGGACGCAACGGGTTGATGAGGTAGGGCCAGTGCCGCGGGTTGCGCAGCTGCCCCTTGACTCCGGAGAGTCCCTCGAAATGGTTTCCGCCTTCGATCAGTCGATCATCGGTGGCGATCTGCAGGCCCAGGGCCTTGGACGTCGGCTCGGCCGTTTCCTGGGCCCTGACCAGTGGCGAGGCCGCCAGATGCACGATTGACGCGCCGGCGTCGCGCTGGGCCACGAAGTACTCCGCGGCACGATCCGCCATGGTGCGGCCGAGATCGGAGAGGCGGAATCCGGGCAACCGGCCATAGAGCACCTTGTCCGGGTTGTGGACCTCCCCATGGCGGAGCAGGTGGACGGTGGCGACAGGCATGCATCTAGTGTCTCAAACCTTTGCGGCGTCGCCTAAAAGGAGGACGGTGATCCACTTCATGCATCCCTCGCGGGCGCATAGTGTCAGCCTTCGTGATGATGCCCCGACAGGGGTCGGGCGCATTAGTCTGGGAGCTGGGCCCACCGTACGCAACACCAATGGAGGACAGACGATGAGCACCCCCACCCCCGAGGACCCGCAGCAGGACCCGGATGCCACCAACGACGGCACCACTCCCCCGGTTCCCGGTCCCCCGCAGTTCGGACAACGCCTGCCCGAGACCGGGGCCGACGCCACCGGGTCCCCCCAATACGGCCAGAACCCTCCGGGCCAGCCGGGCCAGTACGGCCAGGGCACCCAGGGCCCCGGTTCCTCCGGGCAGCCGGGGGCGGGCCTGCCTCCGGGCTACGGCCAGCCCGGTCAGCCGAACCTGCCCCCGGTGGGACAGGGCCATGCGAATCCCGCCCCCTCCCCCTATGGCTACGGTTACGGCCAGCAGCCGGACGGTGGGGCAGCGGGCTTCGGGGGAACTCCCGGCACGCGGCCGGCACCCCCGAAACAGCTCAAGGCGGCATTCTGGTTGATCATTGGCGCCGGGATCATCACCCTGGTGCAGGCGCTGATCCTGATCTTCCTGCCGAACGCCATGGTCGTTGAGGCCATCCGCGAAGCCATCGCGCAGCAGGGTCCCGAGACCCAGCAGCAGCTCGACGACGCCGGGATCGACCTCGAATCGATGATCAGCGCCCTGAAGGTCGTCGTCCTGATCATGATGGTGGTCGTGGCCGGGGTCTACGCGCTGATCGCCAGCTTCATCCGCAAGGGCAGCAACGGGGCCCGCATCACCGGCACCGTCCTAGCGGCGATCTCCCTGTTCGGGTTGTTCACCCCGTCGGATCCGATCTCGCTCCTGGTGATCCTGCTCGGCGTGGCCGGCATCGTCCTGGCCTGGCTGACGCCCTCCTCGAACTACGTCAAGGCGATGGCCCAGCGTAAGCGGGGCGGCTTCCGCTAGCAGCCCTCAGTCCTGGTCTGCCGGGCGGCCCGCCCCGAAGCCTGCGTGGTAGGCCAGGATCTGCAGTTCCCGGGCCATGTCCACCCGGCGCATGTGGATGCCCTCGGGAACCTGGAGGATCACCGGGGCGAAACTGAGGATGTTGGTGATCCCGGCACCGACGACCCGGTCGCAGAGTTCCTGGGCCGCCGGTCCGGGGACGGCCAGCACGGCCATGTTCAACCCCAGTTCGGCCGTGGCCGCAGCCAGTTCACCCACCGGACGGACCGCCAGCCCGCCCACGGCATCGCCAATGACGGTTTCGGCGATGTCGAAGACCGCTTGGATGCTGAACCCGCCTTCACGGAAACCGGCATAGCCGGCCAAGGCGCGGCCCAGGTTGCCGGCACCGAGGATGCCGACCCGCCAATCCCGTTCCAACCCCAGGGTCTCGGAAATGGTCTCGGCCAACACCTCGATCCGATACCCGACGCCCCGGGTCCCGAAGGTCCCCAACAG
This sequence comes from Arthrobacter sp. AOP36-C1-22, assembly GCF_052377515.1. Classification (NCBI taxonomy): domain Bacteria; kingdom Bacillati; phylum Actinomycetota; class Actinomycetes; order Micrococcales; family Micrococcaceae; genus Arthrobacter; species Arthrobacter sp. AOP36-C1-22. The sequence goes on from NZ_JBQSWW010000001.1 coordinate 265,378, forward strand.
CGAGAGGTCCTTGCGCAGGATCGCGGAATTCACTCCGGCGGCGGCGGCCAGGACCTCCGAGGAGATCGTCGGGCGACCGACCTCACGCATGGCCTCCAGGGCGCGCAGATAGCCGGTCATGCGACTCAGCGTCGCCTCGGGAAGTGCCTTTTCCATCGGATTCACGCACTGATCAACTTCTCGAGCCGATCCGCATCAATGACCCAGAAATCGCGTTGCACCCCATCCACCAACAGCACCGGCACCTCTTCGCCGAATTGCTGCATCAGGGCCGGATCGTCATCGATGAGGACCTCGTCCCACGCGACTCCATGCCGTGCCGTCACCGTCTGGACGGTGGCGCGGGCGGCCCCGCAGAGGTGGCATCCGGTCCGGCTCAAGAGCCTGACCCGGGGTGGTTGAAGCGAAGAATCCATACTCCAAACCTACCGTTACTCCCCCGCGGCCGGGCAGAAACGATCCTCCCCGTGACGCACGGCACCGCTCGCGTGGCCCGTCTCGGTGGATAGACTATCCAGATGCCAGAGCAGCCCCGAGCCGCCCATGTACCGGCAGCCCCACCATCCCCCGGGCATGCCGCCGCCTTCTTCGACGTCGACAACACCATGATGCGCGGGGCCAGTCTGTTCGCCGTGGCCCGGAAGATGTATAGCCGGGGGGCGTTCAGCCTGCGCCACGCCCTGTGGATGGGCGTGCAGCAGATCAGCTTCATGGTGCGCGGCGAGGACCTCGCGCAGGTCCACCGGATCAAGGACCAGGCGCTGGCCCTGGCCGCCGGCATCCTGGTCGATGACATGAGCGCCCTGGGCGACGAGATCTACGACGAATTCATTGCCAGCCGGATCTGGCCCGGGACCCGGGCGCTGGCCCAGGCGCATCTGGACGGAGGCCGGCCGGTGTGGCTGGTCACCGCCACCCCCTTGGAAGTGGCCGAGGTGATCGCCGACAAGCTCGGCCTTTCCGGTGCGCTGGGCACCGTGGTGGACCAACACGAGGGGGTCTATACGGGCCGGCTGGTCGGCGAGATCCTGCATGGCCCGGCCAAGGCCACCGCCGTGACCGAGCTGGCGGCCCGCGAAGGCCTGGATCTTTCGACCAGCTGGGCCTACAGCGATTCCTATAACGACGTGCCGCTGCTGACCGTCGTCGGACATCCGGTGGCCATCAACCCGGATGTACGCCTGCGCCGCCACGCCCTGGCCCACAACTGGCCCGTATATGACTTCCGCCGTGGACGGCATGCGGCAACGATCGGCATCCGGGCGGCCACCGTCTCGGGCGCCGTCTACGGGCTCTGGCGCGGCCTGCGGATGATGCGCCGACGCTTCCGCCCCTAGGAGCCGGGTGGGGCGGGCCCTGCCTCCGGCAAGGCCCGGACATGACGACGGCGGGGCCCCACCCGAAGGTGGAACCCCGCCGTCAAGCATCAGGGGCGGGATCCTGTCCCGCCGCGTGCTACTTCTTGTTGCGACGCTGGTGGCGCGTCTTACGAAGCAGTTTACGGTGCTTCTTCTTGGCCATCCGCTTGCGGCGCTTCTTGATAACTGAGCCCATTTGGTTCCTCACAGACTAATGATTGATTTCTGCTGACGACCACGCGGGGAGCAGGCAGCAACCATCGCGGACGTTAAATGTTCCCTACTAGTTTACCTTGCCCAAGGCGACCGTGCGGACCACGCCCTCAGGCGGTCTCCGACGTCCCGTCCACACGCGCGGTTTTCAGGTAGTCCTCGACGGCGGTCTCCGGCACGCGGTAGGAACGACCGAAGCGAACTGCCGGAAGGTCTCCCGCATGCACCAGGCGATACACAGTCATTTTCGACACACGCATCATCTCGGCGACTTCCGCCACCGTCATGAAGCGCGCATTCGAAAAGTTCTTAGCGTCGGCCATCGGCAATATTCTCCTGGTTCGGATGATAAAGGAACACCCCAGCAAGGCATCGCGTGGAAAAACCCGTACGCAGTACCATCTAGCAGACCACACTAGTGGCTGGTGATGCGATTGTGAAACCCGTCGCAGCAACCCGGCCCTCCGGTGTTCCCCCCGACCAGGCCCCGGACAGCGCGAAGCAGGCGCCTCGGAGCCCTGGTGCCGGTCAGCGCCGCAAATGGCGGTATTCACGGGAGAAGTGGATCAGTGGATCGTTCGCGCCGGCGTCGTCGTCGGTGGTGCCCATCGCGACGACCTCCCCGGCGACCACCAGATGTGTCGCCACCTCGTGCACCGCCGTCGTCCTCAGCTCGAACCAGGAGATGGCCCCCTCGATCACTGCGGCCCCACTGACCGGGGCGCGCCGGAAGGGGACCTGGCTCAACAGGCCATGGACGGGATTGGCGGGGCTGGCCAACCAGTTCGCGATCCCCTGGTGCTCCCCGTTCAACAGCGACAGCGTCCAGCCTTCGGACTCGGAGACCGCCTCCCCGATGCGTCCGTCCGCGTAGAGGCTGACCAGCATGGTGGGCGGATCGTAGGAGACGTCCAGGAATCCGGTGACCGTCGCGGCGATGTCCCGGCCATAACGGCGGGTGGCCACCACTGCGGCCCCCGAGGCGATGTCCCCGGCGAGCAGGCGGTAGGTGTCGATGTCGTCCTGCTCGAGCGCCTCGGGGTCGATGCGGTGGGCGGCGAGTGCTTCGGTGTTCTCCATCCCCCCATGTAAACACCCCGGACGCAACGATGTCCCGGACACCGCGGTGCCCGGGACATCGCCGGCCCGTCCAGTCCGGTCCAAGGCCCCTAGATGACTCCCAGGGCGAGCATCGCGTCGGCGACCTTCATGAACCCGGCGATATTGGCCCCGGCCACGTAGTTCCCCGGCTTACCGTAGGCATCGGCCGTCGTGGCACAGGTGGTGTGGATGCCGACCATGATCTCTTCGAGCCGGCGTTCGGTATGCCCGAAACTCCAGGAGTCACGGCTGGCATTCTGCTGCATCTCCAGGGCCGAGGTCGCCACTCCGCCGGCGTTGGCTGCCTTGCCCGGGCCGAAGAGCACCCCGGCTTCCTGGAAGATGGCGATCGCATCGGCGGTGCAGGGCATGTTCGCACCCTCGGCGACGGCCAGGACGCCGGTTTCCACCAGTCGCTTGGCATCCTTGGCCTCGAGTTCGTTCTGCGTGGCGGCGGGCAGCACGACGGTGGCGTCCACATCCCAGACGCAGCCGCCCTCGACGTATTTCACGTTCCCGCCGCGTCGATCCGCGTAGTCACTGATCCTGCCGCGCTCGACTTCCTTGATCTCGCGCAACAGCTCCACGTCGATGCCGGCTTCGTCGACGATGTATCCGCTGGAATCCGAGGCCGCCACGGCGGTGGCCCCCAGGGATTGCGCCTTGGCGATGGCGTTGATGGCCACGTTGCCGGAGCCGGAGACGACCATCCGCTGCCCGTCCAGGCTGGAGCCACGAGTCTTGAGCATCTCCTGGGCGAACAGCACGGCCCCGTAGCCGGTGGCTTCGGGACGCAGCAGCGAACCGCCCCAGCCCATGCCCTTGCCGGTCAGGACGCCCGATTCATAGCGGTTGGTGATGCGCTTGTACTGGCCGAAGAGGAAGCCGATCTCCCGGCCACCCACGCCGATGTCTCCGGCCGGGACGTCGGTGTATTCGCCGATGTGGCGGTACAGCTCGGTCATGAAGGACTGGCAAAAGCGCATGACCTCACCGTCGGACTTGCCGCGCGGGTCGAAATCGGAGCCGCCCTTGCCGCCGCCGATCGGCATGCCGGTCAGTGCGTTCTTGAATACCTGCTCGAAGCCCAGGAACTTAACGGTGCCCAGGTAGACCGAAGGATGGAACCGCAGTCCACCCTTATACGGGCCCAGCGCCGAGTTGAATTCGACACGGAAGCCGCGGTTGATCTGCACCTTGCTCTCATCGTCCACCCAGGGGACCCGGAAGATGATCTGGCGCTCGGGCTCGCACATGCGTTGCAGGATGGCGGCGTCGGCGTATTCGGGGTGCCGGCCGATGACGGTGTTGAGGCTTTCGAACACCTCGGTCACGGCCTGGTGGAATTCGGATTCACCCTGGTTGCGGTGGAAAACGTCTTCCCGGATATCGAGCAGATTCTGATCCAAGGGGTACTCCTTCAAGAACTGAGAGGTGGGCGCGACGGCACCCATGGGGGGGTGGTGAGCGTCGGCGCTCCGAGAAGAACAATGACACGTCGGAGGGCATCGAACCCAACCGATCGTAAAAAATCCGTGAATCGCCCGTAACGTGGAACGGCCCGTCCACCGCCCCTAGCGGCGTCGCCCGAACTTCGGTTTCTGCAGCCTTTCCAGCAGATCCTGGGCCCGGCCGGTGACCTGTTCGACGGTCCGCCCCACGGTCCGGCCCAGCTGCTGCGGAGCATTCCCGGAGCCCGGGATGGCGGGGTTTTCGTGCTCGAGGTCCGTCGCGTCAACCGTCGGAAGCCCATCCTGTTCGCGCTGTTGGGCGGCGCGGTAGGAAGCTGCCACCTCCAGGGCCCGAACCGTCGCTTCCTCGTCGGTGCCGTCACCGCTACCCGCCGCGTCGCGGGCATTGCCGAATGCCATGTCCTTCTTGTACTCTGCGCCCGTGAGCCCGGTCACCGCCGCTTCGGTGCCGGGGTGGCCGGGGAAGGCGGCCAACCAGGTGGCGGCCCGGTGCAATGCCCCGGGTTCGACGGAATAGATCCGCCGCTGGCCGTCGGCCCGCATGCGCAGCACCCCGGCTTCGCGCAGGACCTTCAGATGCTTGGATACGGTCGGCTGGGATACTTCAAGAAGCTGCACGAGGTCACCGACGGAGTTCTCCTCTTCGCGCAGGGCTTCGAGGATCCTGCGCCGGGTCGGATCTGCCAGGACGGAAAAGACATCGTCGAAGGTCATTCCATCACCTTATCCGCAGAAGTTCTTCCGGGCATCCCGCCCCGGGCGGCGCTCAATCAAACCAGGGGTCCAACCCGAAGACGGGAAAGACCTCCTTGCGCGTGGCCATGATGGTCCGGTCGATGAAATCCGCCGGATCGTAGCCGACTTCCCAGGAGCGCCACCAGAGGTCGACGCCGTCGTTCATCAACGCGGGACCGGTGGCACCATATTTTTCCTTCACGTAGGCCAACCAGCTCCCCGGCACCTCGGTACGCAACGGGACGGGCCGGCCGCCGGCGATGGCCACCAGGTGGCTCCAAGCCCGGGGGACGACCTGGATGAGGTTGTATCCCCCACCGCCGGTGGCGATCCACCGGCCGCCACAGTGGCGTTGGGCCAGATCGGATATATCCAGTGCATTCTGCCGCTGCCCGTCGATGCTCAGCCGCAGGTTGCTCAGATCATCCTCGCCGTGCCCGTCACAGCCGTGCTGACTGACGATGACCTCGGGTTCGAAGGCGGCCACCAGTTGCGGCACGACCGCATGGAAGGCCCGCAGCCAGCCGGCATCTGTGGTCCCGGCGGGCAGGGCGACGTTCACGGCACTGCCCATGGCCTCGGATCCTCCTGTTTCGTTGGCGAACCCGGTTCCGGGGAACAGGGACATGCCTGATTCGTGCAAGGAGATGGTCAGTACCCGGGGATCGTCCCAGAAGATCGATTGGGTTCCGTCCCCGTGGTGGGCATCGACATCGATATAGGCGACCCGCTGCGTTCCACCGTCCAGAAGCCGTTGGACGGCCAGCGCGGCATCGTTGTAGACGCAGAATCCGCTGGCCTTGCCGCGGGAGGCATGGTGCATGCCGCCGGCAAAGTTGACCACGTGCAGGGCCCGTTCGGCCAATACGGCGTCGGCTGCCTGCAGCGACCCGCCCGCCAAGCGGGCACTGGCCGCGTGGATATCGGCGAAGGCCGGGGTGTCCTCGGTGCCCAGCCCGCGTTCCTCGTTGATCTCGTCCGGATGTTCCCCGGCGTACCGGACGGCGGAGATGTACTCCGGGTCGTGCACCAGGGCCAGTTCCTCGTCGGTGGCGACCTCCGGTGCAAGCAGCGAGATGTTCCTGCGCTCCAGGATCCCCAGCCCCTCGACCAGGCGCATCGTCAGATCCAGACGCGAGGGATGCATCGGATGACTTTCGCTGAAGCGGTAGGACATCAGCTCCTCGCTCCAGAGGACCTCGGTCGGCGGTGACGGCGGTGTACTCAAGCTCACGGGCTCAGGCTACGCGATATCCGCCTTTCGCGGGTGGATGTCTCCGCCGCGGCGGGTGTCCACCACCGTGCCGCGCACGGGTACTCTACTGTGGACAGTGCCGGGAAACGCCCGGAGCCATCGTTTCCCGGAGCAGCCCGCGACCATGTCCTCCACACCATCATCCACCCCGCTCAGCTGGGGGAACGCCGTACCGCGTATCCTCCACGGGGTGCGAGACTTCGTCGACACCGTCGCAGCGACGTCGCCGGCCCGGCTGGCTATCGGTGTGTTCCTTCTGGTCATCGCCCTGTTCACGACCCTGCTGTCCTTGCCGGTGGCCTCCTCCACCGGGGAATTCACCCCGCTCCACGATGCCCTCTTCACGGCCACCTCGGCCGTCTGCGTGACCGGGCTGACCGTGGTATCCACCGCGGTGCACTGGTCCTTCTTCGGCCAAGTGGTCATCATCGTGGGCATCTTCATCGGCGGGCTGGGCATCCTGACCCTGGCCTCACTGCTGTCCCTGGCGGTGAGCAAGCGGCTGGGGGTACGCGGCAAGCTGCGCGCCCAGGAGGCCATGAACATCCAAAACGTCGGGCGCCTCGGTGAGGTCGGCACCTTGCTCCGGGTGGTCATCACCACCTCGGTGACCATCGAGGCGCTGCTGGCATTGGCCCTGGCCCCGCGTTTCCTGGTGTTGGGCGAGTCCATCGGCCAAGCCATCTGGCATGGGATCTTCTACGCCATCTCGGCCTTCAACAGCGCCGGATTCACCCCGCACTCCGATGGCCTGGTCCCCTACGAAACCGATTTGTGGGTCCTGGTCCCCATCACCGTCGGGGCCATCATCGGGTCCTTGGGTTTCCCGGCCCTCATGGTGCTGATCGTCTTCCGCAGCAAATTCCGCAAATGGAACCTCCACACCAAACTCACCGTCGTGGTGTCGGGCATCCTGCTGCTGGTGGGCAGCCTCAGCTGGGGTCTCATGGAGTGGAACAACCCGCAGACCATCGGCGGGATGAGCCTGTCCGATAAGCTCATCCACTCGTTCTTCGCCTCGGCGATGACCCGTTCCACGGGTTTTTCCCTGGTGGACCAGAACCAGCTCGAATCCTCCACCCTGCTGCTCACCGACGCGTTGATGTTCGCCGGCGGGGGTTCGGCGTCCACGGCAGGGGGCATCAAGGTCACCACGATCGCGGTGATGTTCCTGGCCATCGTGGCCGAGGCCCGGGGCGATAAGGACATCAAGGCCTTCGGACGCCGCATCCCCGAGAGCACCATGCGTGTGGCGATCTCCGTCACCGTCCTGGGGGCCACCCTGGTCAGCGTGGGCACCGGGGTGATCCTGTCCATCAGTGATGAACCGTTGGATCGGGTCCTCTTCGATTCGATTTCCGCGTTCGGCACGGTGGGGCTGAGCACCAATCTTGCGGCCGAGCTCCCTCCCGAGGGCAAGTATGTCCTCTCCGCGCTGATGTTTGCCGGACGCGTGGGCACCATTACACTGGCGACGGCACTGAGCCTGCGCCAACGCAACCAGCTGTACCACTACCCCGAAGAGAGGCCGATCATTGGCTGAGAACTCGTCGAAACATAATGCCCCGGTGCTGGTCATCGGTCTGGGCCGCTTCGGCGCGGCGGTGGCCAATCAGCTGGTGCGCCAGGGCCGGGAGGTCCTGGCGATCGAGCGGAACCAGGATCTGGTGCAGAAGTGGGCCGGCACGCTCACCCATGTGGTGGAGGCCGATGCCACCAACGTCGATGCCTTGCGCCAACTCGGCGCCCAGGATTTCAACTCGGCGGTGGTCGGGGTGGGCACCTCGATCGAGTCCTCCGTGCTGATCACCGTGAACCTGGTCGATCTGGGCGTCGAGCACCTCTGGGTCAAGGCGATCACCCCATCGCACGGCAAGATCCTCTCGCGGATCGGCGCCAACCACGTCGTCTACCCGGAAGCCGACGCCGGGGTCCGCGCGGCCCACCTGGTGGGCGGGCGCATGCTGGACTTCATCGAGTTCGACGACGGGTTCGCGATCGTGAAGATGTATCCCCCGACGGAGACCCAGGGCTTCACGTTGGGCGAATCCCAGGTCAGGTCCAAATACGGCGTGACCATCGTCGGGGTGAAATCCCCCGGCGAGGATTTCACCTACGCCCAACCCGATACCAAGGTCACGCGGCGGGACATCCTCATCGTGTCGGGACACGTGGACCTGCTCGAGCGGTTCGCCTCCCGACCGTAGGGCCGGCCGGCGGGCTATCCGGCCAGTTCGCGGGTGATCTCCGCGGCCCGTTCGGTGGCCGCCTTGACCCCGGAGCCGATACCGGCCCGCACGCCGGCGGCGTCGAAGCCCTCCAAGGCCGCCTGGGTGGTTCCCCCGGGGCTGGTGACGGCGGTGCGCAGCGCGGAGGGATCGGCGTCGGGCTCGTCGAGCATGACCCCGGCGCCGGCCACCGTGGCCCGCGCCAGATCCCGGGCCAACCCGGCTTCCAGCCCCAGCTCCTCACCCGCGGCGGCCATCGCCTCGGCCAGGTAGAACGCGTAGGCGGGTCCGGAACCGCTCACTGCCGAGACGGCGTCGATCTGGTCTTCGGAGACGATCCGCACCATGCCGGTCTCGGAGAGCAGCGCGGACACCGCTTCAAGGTCCTTCTCGCCGGTCGAGGTGCCCCCGGCCAGGGCCACGACGCCCTTGCCGACGGTCATCGGGGTGTTCGGCATGGCGCGCACGACCGGCTGTCCCTGCGGCAGGGCCTCTTCGATCATGGAGATGGTGACCGCTGCGGCCACGCTGACGACGACGGCCTGCGCCGGGAGGGAGGCGGCGATATCGCGGCAGGCGTCCTGGATCCCGACCGGTTTGACCCCGACGAAGACGATGTCCGCCGCGGCGACCGCCTGCTGGTTGGCGGTCTCGTCCACGGTGGTGGCGAGGGAGCGCACCCCGGTGTCGGCGGCCAAACGCTCCGCTTTTTCGCTGCCACGCACCGTGGCGGTGATGGATCGGGGGTCGAAGCCACCGGCGAGGATGCCGCGGAGGATCGCCCCGTTCATGTTGCCGGTGCCGATGAAGGCCAGACGCCGGCCGGTCGACGTGGTGTCAGGAGTGTGTTTCGAAGATGCCATGGAACCATTCTTCCACGGGGCTCCGGCGGGCGTAGTCCCTGACGGTTCGTCGGCGATCGGCCGGGCAGCGGCCCGGTGGTCCGCTCAGGAACGCAGCGTGGAGGAATCCGAGGTGTTCCCGGCATCGCCTGCCTCGTTGGTGCCGGCGGGGGGGTCGACCGCTTCCAAGTGCTTCCGGGCAAAGCGCAGGGTCTCGGCGAGCCATTCCTCGCGCCCTCCGGCTCCCTTGGCCTTGCGGGTCGATACCTCCACGACGACGTGGCCGTCCCATTCGCTGTCGCGCAGGAACTGCAACGATTCCGCGACCGGCTGGGTGCCCCGTCCGGGGACCAGGTGTTCGTCCTTGCCGTTGTCGACCCCGTCGCAGAGGTGGACGTGGCTCAGCCGGCTCCCCAGCGCCTTGATGGACTCCAACGAGTCCACGTTCGCGATGGCGGCATGGGAGAAGTCCCAGGTGACGTATTCGTAGGGTTGCGGCACGGGGTTCCAGTGCGGAAGGTACATCTTGGCTTCACGACCGCGGGCCCGCCAGGGATACATGTTCTCCACGGCGATGCGGACCCCGTAATCGTCCATGATCTTCTTGACCCCGTCGGCAAAACCGGTGGCATAGCCCCCCTGCCAGCGGAACGGGGGGTGGACGACGACGATGTCGCAGCCCACATCACGGGCCATCGCGGCCGACATCTCGATCTTCGACCAGGCGTCACCCCAGACCTGCTGGGTCAACAGCAGCGTGGGGGCGTGGATCGCCAGGATCGGTTGATCGTAACGGGTACTGAGTTCGTGCAGCTTGCGGGGGTCCTGCGAGAGATGGTTTCCGGTGACCAGCACCTCGACGCCGTCGTAGCCCAGATCATGCGAGACCGCGAAGGCATCGTGGACGTTCAGCGGGAACACCGACGCGCTGGACAACCCCACCTGGATCGGATCCTTCGACATTGCCTGGCTCCCTCTTTTCAATCGACCGCGCCCACGGTGGGCAATCCCGGCAGTTGGCCGAGTTCGACGTGGCCAACTCCCACGCTACTCCCCAGTGGTAAAGGTCCGTCAAAGATCAAATGGTCGAAGCGGCGCAGGATCAGCCCCTCACGCAGCGCCCAGGGGCAGATGCGCAGGGATTTCACCCCCAGCGTGTTCATCGCCACGGAGGCCACGATGGCCCCGGCGAGCATCTGCGGTGCGCGCACTTCGGATACCCCGGGCAGCTCGGTGCGTTCGAGGGTCGTCATGGCTTCAAGCCGGCGGGTCCAGAGTTTCAGGTCATCCAGGCGCAGGACCCGTTTGACATGGATCCCTTCGGCGCTCGGGGCGGCCCCGGTGATCCGGGCCAGGGACCTGAAGGTCTTGGACGTCCCGGTGACCAGGGTCGGCTTCGGATGCTCGGCGATCAGCGCCAGCGGTTCGGCCAAGGTCTCCTTGACGTGGGCCCGCAGCGCCTTCACATCGGAGGTGCGGGGCGGGTCCCCGGGCAACCAGTCACGGGTCAACCTGCCGGCACCCAGAGGGACCGAAAGGGCCAGTTCGGGAAACTCGTCGGTCCCGTAGGCCATTTCAAACGACCCACCGCCGATGTCCAGGTCCAGGATCCTTTCCGAGCTCCACCCGAACCAGCGACGGACCGCATGGTAGGTCATCCCCGATTCCTGCTCGCCGGAGAGCTCCGCCAGCTGGATCCCGGTTTCCTGCACCACCCGGTCCAAGACGGCGGGACCGTTGCTGGCACTGCGGATCGCCGAGGTGCAGAACGCCAGCAGGTCCTCGGCCCGGTGACGGGTGGCGAACAAGGAGGCCTCGTGGACGAAGTCAAGCAGCTCGCGTTGGCCGTCCTCGGTGATCGCCCCGTCCTCATCGAGGTAGGCCACCAGGGACAGCGGCCGCTTATGCGAGGCGAAGGCCGTGGGCCGGGCCCCCGGGTAGGCATCGATCAACAACAGATGAACCGTGTTCGAACCGATATCGAGGACACCCAGTCGCATCTCTGACCCCGCCTGCGCTACTTCTTCTTCTTGGCTGCCGGGCGCTTGGCCGGGGCCTTGCCAGCCCGCTTGACCGGACCCTTGGCGCGCTTGTCCGCCAGCAGCTCCACTGCCTGCTCGCGGGTCAGGTCCTCGATCGCGGTCCCGCGCGGAACCGTGATATTGGTGGCCCCATCGGTGATGTAGGCCCCGAAGCGGCCCTCCTTGACGATGATCGGCTTCTCGGACACCGGGTCGTCCCCGAATTCCGCCAAGGGCGGGGTCGCGGCGCGGCCACCACGCTGCTTGGGCTGGGAGTAGATCTCCAGTGCCTGTTCCAGCGTGATGCTGAAGATCTCTTCCTCGGTCCCGATGGAACGCGAGTCGGAGCCCTTCTTCAAATACGGCCCGAAGCGACCGTTCTGCACGGTGATCTCCGCGCCTTCGGCATCGGTCCCGAGCACCCGAGGCAGGGAAAGCAGCTTCAAGGCCTCCTCGAGGGTGATGGTCTCCAGGGACATCGACTTGAACAGCGAACCGGTGCGCGGCTTGATCTTCTCCGGCTTCTTCGGGGGCTTGGGCTTGCCGTTCTTGTAGTATTCGACCGGCCTGGCGGCCAGCTCCTCCTCGGTCGGCGGGACGATCACCTCGGAAACGAAGGGTCCGTATCTCCCGTCCTTGGCCACGATTTCGCGTCCGGTCTCCGGATCGATGCCCAGCGGGCGCTCCGAGGGCCCGGCATTGTCCATCAGGTAGGTCGCCTTCTCGGCGGTGAGCTCATCGGGGGCCAGATCCTCGGGGACGTTCGCCCGTTCGGGGTCGGTGCCTTCCGGGGAGCCGGCCGGGGCGGGACGTTCCAGATAGGGGCCGTATTTGCCCACCCGCAACACGATGCCCGGGGCGATGTCGATCGAGTTGATGGCCCGGGCGTCGATGTCGCCGAGGTTCTCGACCAGGCCCTGCAGACCCTTTTCCTCCCCGTCACCGAAGTAGAAGTCCTTCAGCCACGCCGAGCGAGCCAGATGTCCTGCGGCGATCTCATCGAGGTCGTCCTCCAACCGTGCGGTGAATCCGTAGTCGACGTACTGGGCGAAGTGTTCCTCCAGCAGGCGGATCACCGAGAAGGCGATCCAGCTCGGCACCAGGGCGCCACCGCGTTTGCTGACGTATCCGCGATCCATGATGGTCGAAATCGTGGGGGCGAAGGTCGAGGGCCTGCCGATCTCCCGCTCTTCGAGTTCGGCGATGATCGATGCCTCGGTGTAGCGCGGCGGAGGGGTGGTTTCGTGGCCGGAGGCCGTGACATCCGTGCCCACCAGGGCGTCGCCCTGGGCCAGCTGCGGCAGCCGGCGCTCGGCATCCTTCTCGGCTTCCTCGGCGGCCGAGACGTCCTTGCCTTCTTCATAGGCGGCCATGAAACCGCGGAAGGTGATGACCGTGCCGGAGGCGGAGAATTCAGCGCGGCGGCCGTCGGTGGCTTCCCCGGCCAGCCGGACCGAAGCGGTCGAGCCCTTGGCGTCGGCCATCTGCGAGGCGACCGTGCGCTTCCAGATCAGTTCGTAGAGCCGGAATTCGTCGGCCCCCAACTGGGATTTCACGTCCCGGGGGCGGCGGAAGGCGTCACCGGAGGGCCGGATGGCCTCGTGGGCCTCCTGGGCGCTATCGGATTTGGCCTTGTACATCCGCGGCTTCGAGGGCACCGATTCCTGCCCATAGAGTTCGGCGGCCTGTTTCCGGGCCGCCGAGACGGCCTCGTTGGAGAGGAACACCGAGTCGGTACGCATATAGGTGATGTAGCCGTTTTCGTACAGGCGCTGGGCGACCTGCATGGTCGACTTCGAGGACCACCGCAGTTTGCGCGAGGCCTCCTGCTGCAGCGTCGAGGTGGTGAACGGGGCCGCCGGGCGGCGGGTATAGGGCTTGGTGTCGACACTGGTGACGGCGAAATCGCTATCCTGCAGGCCAGCGGCCAGCGAGGTCGCCGCTGCTTCGTCCAGGTGGACGACTGCGGTGCCGGATTTCGGGGTCTTCAGTCCACCCCGGTCATCGAAGTCACGGCCGGCGGCCACGCGGCCCCCGTCGACGGCCACGAGCTTGGCGCGGAAGGACTCTCCCGCTGTGGTCGCGAATTCCCCGGCCAGATCCCAGTAGGAGGCGGAGCGGAAGGCCATGCGTTCGCGTTCACGTTCGACGACCAGCCGGGTGGCCACCGATTGCACACGCCCCGCGGAGAGACCGCGGGCCACCTTGCGCCACAGGACGGGTGAGATCTCGTATCCGTAGATCCGGTCCAGGACCCGACGGGTCTCCTGGGCGTCCACCAGATCGGTATCGAGTTCACGGACGTTCTCCATGGCCCGGGCGATACCTTCGCGGGTGATTTCGGTGAAGGCCAGACGGTAGACGGGGACCTTGGGTTTGAGGACCTGCAACAGGTGCCACGCGATGGCTTCGCCTTCGCGGTCCGCATCGGTGGCCAGATAGAGTTCGTCGGCATCCTTGAGTTCGGCCTTGAGTTCCGAGACCTTCTTCTTCTTGTCCGGATAGACCACGTAATAGGGCTCGAAGTCGTTCTCCAGATCGACGGCGAACTTGCCGACCGAGGACTTCTTCAGTTCCGCCGGCAGCTCCGAGGGTTGGGGAAGATCCCGGATATGACCGACCGAGGCATCGACGATGAAGCCATCGCCCAGATACTTGGCGATCGACTTGCTCTTGGCCGGTGACTCGACGATCACGAGCTTCTTGCCGGTTTTTTCCTTGGCCTTGGGGGGCACAACACTCCTATTTGCCGCTGACGGCACGCCGTTGGGGGCGCACCTGCTCATTCTGCACTAGGTTAGCCGCTTCGGGCACACCAACCGCAAGCCAGGACCTCCCGGTGTGGTCAACGCCGCGTTGCGCGGGTCAGGAATCGGTGGCAGGTGCCTCGGGGAGGAAGGAGAGCATGTAGTAGATGCGTTCGCCTTCCACCCCGCGCTCATCCGGTTGCGCCAGGGCCTCGTATTCGTCCACCAGCCCGTAGACCCTCTGGGCGAACTCCTCCTGCAATTCCTTGCGCAGGAACACCATGCCGGTCGTCAGGACCGGTGGTCGGTTCGGGGAAGGTTCGATTCCTGCCTTGCGTTCCTCATCGCGACGGTTGATCTCCACGCTGAGCCGCTCGCGGAAGGCGTTGAGCTGGACGTTGAGGAAGGAATTCTTGGCTGCCGTCGAGTCGTTGAAGGATCCGACCACCAACTGGTCCCCCGCCGCCTTCCAACGGCGTTCCCGGCCATCGCCCTCGCTGGCTGCACGTTCGACGTAGCCGTACTTCTCCAGGGCCCGCAGATGGTAGCTCATGGCGCTGGGCGTCAGGTTGCAGCGCGAGGCAAGTTCGGTCGCGGTGCGGGTGGACTGCGAGGCAAACAGCTCTTCGAGGACCTCCAACCGGGCCTCGTGGGCCAACGCACGGATGGCCTGCGGGTCGCCGATGACCACCGGTTTCTGGGCCTGTCGCCGGAACTTCGCCTCAACGGGCGGCTCTTCTCCGGATGTGTTCTGAGTCATACGGAAAAAGTTTAGCCTTTGTTTCGCACTTCGGTGACGAACCCCTGGGTAACGAGTCGATCAACACTGGCCAGTAGGTTCGCCGCGGTCTCCCGTTCGTCCCCTTCCACGAGGGAGGCCACGGCCTGGGCCAGCACGCCGGCGCTGAATTCTCCGTCGCAGGCCGAAACGAATCCGGCCTCCGCCGAACCGAGCAGGGTGGTGCGTCGCAATCCGGCCCCCTGGCGCAGCAGGATGACCCCGGGATGTTGCGCGCCGGGTCGTTGGTGGCGTTCTTCGGTCACGTCGTCGGCGACCACCAGGACCAGCTCCGCCCGGTCACGCCCCAGCAGGGAGTCGGTGGCCTCGATCTGCGCCTGCAGATACGGGGCGACGGGCTGCTCCAGGGGATGGGTGATCTCTTCGAAACGCAGGCCGAACGGCAACCGGTCCGGCTGGGCCGGCCGTCGGAGCCAGAGCATCCCGAAACCGATCCCGGCCACGTCGCGGTCGGCGAAATCCCTCAGATAATCCCGGTAGGCCGCGTCATGGGCCTCCTGGTCACGCCCCTGGGAGGCATCGCGCAACCAGGTTTCGGCATAGACCTCCGGTGCGGTGACATCGCGCTGGATGAACCACGCTTCAGTGCCCTCGCGGATCCAGGAGCGAGGACCGGCCTCCCACGCATCAGGGGACTCCTCACCCGGTGTCATCTCATCTACGTGGTTCTCGCCGTCATCCGACGCCGCCTGGGTTCGGATCTCCCAGTTCGCCAGCATCTGCGCCGTCCCTCCGGGAGCGAGCACGTCCGGAAGGTCCCGCACCAGGGATTCGACGAGGGAGTCCCCCGGCATCCCTCCATCCCGGTAGGTGTACCGGTCTTCGGGCCGTTCGCTCGCCGAGCGGGGGGTGATCACGAAGGGCGGGTTGGAGACCACGAGGTCGAACTCCTCCCCGGCGACGGGTTCAAGCAGGGACCCCAGGCGAAGCCCGACCCGCTCCTCGAGTCGTTCCGGGTCCACTCCGAGCACCCGGTGGTTCAGCAGCAGGTTGAACCGGGCAAAGGCCAGCGCCCGATCCGAGATGTCGGTGGCCACGATGCGTCGGCAATGGCTGAGCAGGTAGAAGAGCTGGATCCCGGATCCGGTGCCCAGCTCGAGTGCCCGTTCCACGGGCCGGCGGATGACCGCCTGCGCCAGGGTCGCCGACGCGCGGCCGACACCCAGGACGTGGTCATGCCGCAACGGCCCGGGCCGTTGGTGGGCCCCGAGGTCACTGGCGATCCATGTCTGCGCAACGACATCGCTGGCGTGCGGGCGCAGATCCACCGCGGCACGGAATCCTTCGCCGTCGGGTTCGATCAGCTGAAGCCGGGACAGCCCGGCGGTACCGGTGCGCGGGAACGCCATCTGGAGGGCCTCGTCGGGGAAGGACATCCCCAGCAACCACAGCCCGACCAGCACCGGGAGGGCCCCGGCGCCCCCGGCGCCCAGGGACCGTTCGACCACCAGCTTCGCCGGCACGATCTGGTCCCGCCCCAGGGCCTCGTGGGACGCGTCTCCGAGGAGGGTGGCCACGGCCTCCTGGTGATAGCAGGCCCGGGTCAGATCGTCGGCCAGGGCATCGAGCAGATCCTGCTCGTTGCTATGGGGGGCATGGTTGATGACGGAGAAGGGGGCCGAGGTATTCACCGTTCGAGCCTAGCGGCGGATAGGCTTCCGATGCATCGACCCGCACCGGAACCCCAGGAGCAGCCTTGACCTTGGTCACCACGACATCCCTGCAGATGACTTCCGCCCGGTCCCTGACCCCTGCCGCACGCCCGCTGCCCCGGGGGTGCCGGATCGAACGCGTCCCGGGGATCACCGCCGACTACAGCAAGTTCCTCTACCGCTCGGTGGGCGGGTCGTGGAACTGGGTGGATCGGCTGGGGCTGACCCGGCAGCAGTGGGCGGCAGAAGTCCAGCGTGAGGGCAGCGAGACCTGGGTGTTGACGGTCGACGGCGCGCCGGCCGGGTACATCGAACTCGGTGGTTCGGCCGACGGGGTCGTGGAAATCATCTACTTCGGCCTCTTCCCCGAACAACTCGGTCGGGGTCTCGGTGGGGTGCTGCTCAGCGAGGGGACGGCACGGGCCTGGGACCTGCATACGCGGTGGGAGGGGTTCGCCGCGGTGCACCGGGTCTGGGTCCACACCTGTTCCCTGGACGGTCCCGCCGCCCTGGCCAACTACCGGGCCCGCGGCTTCGAGGTCTTCGCGACCGAAGAGGCCGATCAGGTCGTGGAGGACGCCTCGGCCGGCCTCTGGCCCAAGGCATAGCAGTCGGGGCATAGCCGCAGTTGGTCATCGGCGGCACACCCGGCGCAGAACAACCGCAACTTCCGGCATGAGGCCGTGGCGCAGTTCTCGAACTTGTTCGTCGGGTCCTGGCAGCCCACGCAACGTCCGACCGTCACCGCCTCGGGAGTGAATTCCAGGTGCATCCGACGGTCGAAGACGTAGAGCGATCCCTCCCACAGTCCACGGTCCCCGTATTGCTCGCCGTAGCGCGCAATCCCGCCTTCGAGCTGGTAGACCTCCGTGAACCCCCGGTTGAGCATCAACGCCGAGAGCACTTCGCAGCGGATGCCCCCGGTGCAATAGGTGACCACCGGCTGGTCCTTGAGGTCATCGTATTTTCCCGAGTCGAGTTCCTTGACGAAGTCGCGCGTGGTCTGGACGTCGGGAACCACGGCGTCGCGGAATTTGCCGATCTGCGCTTCAAAGGCATTGCGCCCATCGAAGAAGACCACCTCCTCCCCGGAGGTCCTGCGGTTTTCGACGAGTTCATGCAGCTGGCGGGGGTTCAGATGCCGGCCGCCGCCCTGCACCCCGTCGTCGGTGACCGATAATTCGCCCGGGGCCCCGAATGAGACGATCTCCTGACGGACCTTGACCGAGATCCGCGGAAAGTCCTCGGCGCCACCCTCGCTCCACTTCACATCCAGGCCGTGGAAGGCCGGGTATTCGCGGGTGGCCTTCAGGTATTGCTTCACCGCACGGATCTCCCCGCCCACGGTTCCGTTGATCCCGTCGGGGGAAATGAGGATGCGCCCGCGCAGTTGCCATTGTTCCAGGAGTGAACGCTGCCACAGGCGGATGGCCTCGGGATCGGGCAACGGCTTGAAGACGTAGAAGAGGGCGATGCGGTGCTGGGCCATCCTTCAAGGATAAGGCGGCCATCGTCCTCGGAGCGCGTCGGGCCCGGGGCCGCGCCCACCCGCGCCGACGCCAGCGGTCCATGCGGTGGTCGCCGTCGTTAACAATTCGCTACCGAAGTGCCGAAAATGCCCTCCCGACTCTGCAGTGGATCGCGGCACCGGGTATTGTCTGGAGCATGGGATCGACTGCAACTGACAAATTGATTGGCGTCTGGGTCACCGGCTGGGTCGGTGCCCGCGGTTATGAAAGCCGTACCGAGGGCCGGGTCCATGCCGCCCTGCGCCATGACACGAGCGGGGACTGGGAATACATCATCAACGACCCCACCTCCGAGGAGCTCGTGGCGGTCAGCGAGACGCTGAACAAACACCCTGCCCGCCGGCTGACGATCGTCACCGGCGATTCCCTCAGTGTCACCGAGGCGGCCCTGGCCGCCGGCTTGGGCGTGGTCACCTCGGATGAGGCCCTGATGGTCGCCGACATCTCGGGACACGACGTGGAGTCGCCCCGCCCCGCCGAGGGCTTCACCATCGAGACCGAACGCGATGGCAAGCACGCCTACGTCTCCATCCACCTGGAGGACGACCCCGACGTCGTTGCCGCCAGTGGGCACGTCGCAATGGTCGACGAATACGCCGTCTTCGACCGGATCATCACGGCCGATGACTTCCGCCGCCGTGGGCTCGGCAGCCTGGTGATGCGCGCACTGGTCGCCCTCGCCCTGGAGCATGACGTCGAAGAGGGTCTGCTGGTGGCCTCCACCGACGGGCAGGCGTTGTACCACTACCTCGGCTGGACCCCCATCGGCAGCATCGTCACCCTCGAGGGCAAGAAGGACTAATCATCTCCGGTCCCCGTTCCGTCGGTCAGTGATGCCACACTGATGCGGTGAGAGAACCCAACGCACTGATCGAGCAACTGGGCCATGGCGATTCCCCCGAGGCCTTGACGCATCTGCACGTCATCCCGGCCCGCGAAGCCGTCCATGGTCCGTGGCCGCAGTGGGCGCATCCGGAGGTCGTGGAAGCCTTCGAACGGTGCGGCGTCCAGACTCCCTGGTTGCACCAGGTGCAAGCGGCCCACAGTGCCCACGAGGGCCATCACACGATCGTTGCCACGGGCACGGCCTCCGGCAAGTCCCTTTCCTACCAGTTGCCTGCCCTGGACGCGATCCACCGGGCAGAGCTGGACCAGACGGTCAGCCTGCGGACCACCGGTTCGGTGGTGCTCTACCTCTCCCCCACCAAGGCGCTGGCCGCAGACCAGCGTTCCGCACTGATCGGCTTGGGGTTGCCCACGGTGAAGGTCGCCAGCTACGACGGGGACACCGACCCCGGCGAACGCCGGTGGATCCGCGATCATGCCAATCTCGTGTTGACCAACCCGGACATGCTGCATTTCGGGATCCTGCCCAACCATCCGGGGTGGGCCCGGTTCTTCCGCCGGCTCAGCTACGTCGTCATCGACGAAGCCCACAGCTACCGGGGGGTCTTCGGCTCCCATGTGGCCAACCTGCTGCGGCGTCTGCGCCGGATCTGCGCCCACTACGGTGCCGACCCCGTGTTCATCGGGGCCTCGGCCACCAGCGCCGATCCCGCCGAGTCCTTCGGACGACTCATCGGGGCCGAGGCCCGGGAGGTCACCGTCGATTTCTCCCCCCACGGCCAGACCGCGGTGGCGCTCTGGGAACCCCCTCTGCTGGAGGGGCGGGGGGAGAACGGTGCCCCGGTCCGCCGCACGGTCATCGCCGAGACCGCCGGGCTGTTGGCCCATCTGGTCAGCGGTCAGGTCCGTACCATCGCGTTCATCAAATCGCGGCGGGGGGCGGAGACCATCTCCAGCATCGCCCGCCGTCTGGTCGACGAGGTCCACCCGTCGCTGCCCGGCCGTATTGCCGCCTACCGTTCCGGCTACCTGCCCGAGGAACGCCGGGACCTGGAAACCCAGCTGCGTACCGGTGAACTGCTCGGGATCGCGTCGACCTCGGCACTGGAATTGGGCATCGACGTCGCCGGTTTGGATGCGGTGCTGGTGGCGGGTTGGCCGGGGACCCGGGCCTCGTTCTTCCAGCAGATCGGCCGCGCCGGCCGGGCGGGCCAGGATGCGCTGGCCACATTCGTCGCCAGCGACGACCCGCTGGATACGTATCTGGTCCACCACCCGGAAGCCATTTTCGAGACTTCGGTCGAAGCCACCGTCTTCGATCCGTCCAACCCCTACGTGTTGGGCCCCCACCTGTGTTCTGCGGCGGCCGAGCAGCCGCTGCGCACCGAGGAGGTGGAACTGTTCGGCGCGAGCGCGGCCGGACTGTTGGATTCGCTGGTGGACCGCGGGTACCTGCGCCGACGCCCGTCGGGCTGGTTCTGGACCCACCCGGAGAACGCCGCCTCGATGGTGAACCTGCGGGCGGACGGCGGTGGCCCGATGAACATCATCGATGCCGCCACCGGCGCCCTGCTGGGAACCATGGGGTCCCCACAGACCCAATACCAGGCCCATACCGGGGCGGTCTATGTGCATCAAGGAACCACCTATGTGGTGGAGGAGCTCAATGAGCAGGACCACTGCGTGCTGGTCCAGCGGGCCACCCCTGATTTCTACACCCAGGCCCGGGACATCACCACCATCGGGGTCCTCGAGGTCCTGCGCACCCTGGATTGGGGCCCGGTCCAGGTGCACTTCGGCGAGGTGAAGGTGACCACGCAAGTGGTCTCCTTCCAACGCAAGGCGTTGGTCTCCAACGAGATCCTCGGAGAAGAGCCCCTGGAACTCGAGGCCCGGGACCTGTTCACCAAGGCCATCTGGTTCACCGTGCCCGAACGCGAGATGGCGGCGGCGGGAATCCTTCCCGATGCCGCCCCCGGGGCCTTGCACGCCGCCGAACACGCGGGCATCGGCATGCTCCCGCTGGTGGCCACCAGCGACCGGTGGGATATCGGCGGGGTCTCCACTGCATTGCACGTGGACACCGGGATGCCCACCATCTTCGTCTATGACGGACATCCCGGCGGCGCCGGTTTCGTCGAGCGGGCCTTCGAGCAGGTCACCGTCTGGCTACGGGCCACCCGGGAGGCCATCAGCGCCTGTGAGTGCGACGCAGGATGCCCCTCCTGCGTCCAGTCCCCCAAATGCGGCAATCGCAACAACCCCTTGGACAAGGCAGGAGCCATCGCCTTGCTGGGGCTGTTGCTGCGGCACGCTTCATGACTGCCTGATCACCCCGGAGGGGTCCAGGCGGTCGTGGGGGGACCGGCCCTGGAACGACCCGTGGCTTCCACCCCCAGCGGGGCCAGCCAGGAAAGCCCCGGCCCGAGCGGGATGTTGGTCCGGACGTCGACGACGACTCCTCCGGTCCCTGACCTGTGGCATTGGGCCAGGCCGGCCCCGTTCCGGGCGGCCGTCTGGGCAGCGACGGTGCACGGTTCACCCGGGGCCAGGCCGCGGGCCGCGTCGGCCGCGGCCAATGCCGCCAGATCGGCGGCGCTGGCCGCCCGACCGGCCGCGGTGGCCACCGCGGACACGGACAGGACCACCACCAGGCAGAAGGCGAGGCCGGCGACCAGGGCCACGACCAGCAGTGTCCCGGAACCGCGCTCGGATCCTGCAGGGCAGCGGACGCAGACCCCCACGGGTCGCGGTTCAGCGACCATCGTGGCCCACCGGCCCGCCCGGGTCGGCCTCGGTTCGCGCCTGGGCCTGCGCGCTGAGCACCAGGAACTCCCGGTCGGAGAGCCAGGGCAGCGTGATCGTGCGGGTGACCTCCACCTTCCGATACCGGCCCGCGGATCCGATCCGGACGGAGGCGCCCTCCCCCGCCAGACGATGTCCGGTGTCCACGGCGTGGGCGGCAGGTTCACCCCGGGCCAGTTCCCTGGCTGCCGCCCGGGCCGCCTGTTCCACCCTGACCTGGGTGCTGCCGCAGACACCCACCCCCAGGACCAGGGCCAGGAAGGCGGCCACCACCGGCAGCAGCACGGCGAACTCCGCCGTGCTGCTGCCTCGCTGGTGATTGACGATCACCACCGGTCCTAGAAGGACAGGGCCTGACGCACCAGGCCCATCAGCAGCTCACGGACACCCCCGCTGCTGAGGATGCTCACCAACAACCCGGCAAACCCCACGGCGGCCAGGGCCACGATGGCAAATTCAGCGGTGGCGATCCCCTCCTCACCGCTTCCCGACCCGGAGCCGATTTCCGCGGCGTCCTCCGGGCCGCCGGCCCTGGTGTGGCCTCCGGGGTCGACCTGTTCGTCCTGCTCGTTCATGATGTTCTCCATTCCTTCCGGCTACGGGCCCCGGCACGGGACCTGCCTCCACCCTCCGGTGCCCACGGCCGGGGGCGGGGGCGGGGCCGGCACGCTCTGGACAACGGCGTGGCCGCCACCACCTGTGAGGGATCCGTCGGCGGCCACGGGGCCATGAAGACGCCCGTCCGGCTAGCCCAGCGCCGGGAGCAGGGCCATGACCACGGGAACGATCCCGAGGCAGATGAAGGCCGGTAGTGCGCAGACGCCCAGCGGGATGACCATCTTCACGCCCAGTTCGGCCGCTTCCTTCTCCGTTCTCCTGGCCTCGCTCCGTCGGGCCTGGTCCGCGGCGGAACGGAGCAGGCCCGACGTGGCCGCCCCGGTGAGGTGGGCGAAGGCCAACGCCTCACCGATTCCGAGCAGCTCCGCGGGGGCGGCTTGCCAGGCCCGCTGCCAGTCGATGCCCAGGTCCAGGCATCGGACCACCGGCTGCAACCCCCGGCAGGGGGCCACCTCACGCGCCAGGGTCGCCAGGACCCCGTTGACCGGAAGCCCGGCGTCGAGCAAGGTCGCGGCCAGTTCCAGCAACAGCGGAACATCCGCGGTCGTCGGGTGCTGGTCCCCGGCTCCGGAGGCCTGCTTCCCGGCCCCTGTCGCTGGGCCGGCGGCGGGGCCGGGTCCGGCCCACGGGCCGCGCCGGACGGCCAATGACCACCAGGCCGTCATCCCGGCCAGGAGCGCGGCAACCAGGACCATCACCGGCTCCGTCCCGCCCCCCGGGTGCGCCCCCGGCGCCGATGCGGCCGGGGCGGCCCCAATAGATGCCTGCTCCACAGCGCGTTGGCCCACCAGAGTCCACCCCCGGCCACCAGGCACATCCGTCCCAGATCGGTTCCGGTGAGTGTTCCGAGGGGGTCCGCCCCCATGAGTTGGGCCAACCCCAATCCCAGGGCAGGCAACCAGGCCAGCAGCTTCTGCGTCATCCGTGGTCCGGCCAAGGCAGCCTCGAGGGCCCGGCGACGGTCCTGTTCGGCTTCAAGCTGGTCGGCCAGGCGGTGCAGCAGATCGCCCAACGCGGCCCCCGTGGACTCCGAGAGGCTGATGCACCACAACAGCCGCTGCCAGGCGTGCCGGAATTCCGGCCGGTCACGCAGATGGCGTTCGATTCCCGCCGAAGACCCCGAACCGGTTTCCTGGCAGATCCGGGCGGCCCGACATCCCGACACGATGTCCCGGGCGCCGGCAGCGCCACCGGCCCGTGGGCCCCTGCCTCCCACAGCGGACCCGCCGGCTGGTCTTCCGGCTTCCCCGGCGTGCGGGATCCTCAGGTCCCAGCTGGATTCCAGCAGCAGCCAGGCTTCCCCCGGGTGGCGCCCCGAACGCAGCAAGGCGGCCAGTTGGCGCATCATTTCGACGTGGTCGTCCAGCCCCGCCCCCGATGCCGGGCCGGGGCGATGGAACCATCGGCGTTTCCTGCCCGGGTCTCCGCCGGCTCCGGGCTCCTGCGTCCTCCTCGCGGCAGCGGGCCGTCCCGCAGCGGCTGCGGGGACGGAAGGCAGCGACCGGCTGGTCGGCAGGAACCAGCAGGCGAGCCCGGCCAACACGCTGCCGGCGAGGATCACCAGGGACATGGGATCGACCTTTCGGCCAACAGTCCGGCCAACCATGGGGCCGAAGGTCCCGGCCGCAGGGCCTGATCGGTCCCTGGGTGCAGCACCGGAGAGACCGTGAGGAACCCGTGCCCGTCGGGGACCAGCCGCCCCAATTCCAGCGGGGTGCGGCGTCCTCCGATCCGGCCCATGTGGATGACCAGGTCCAGGGCGCTGCCGGTCTGGACGGCGAGCGCGGTGCCGGTCATTCCCGACAGGGCCGCCAGGGCCGCCAGCCGTGCGGGGACCGCGGCGGCGGAACTGGCATGCACCGTGCCGCCGGCGCCGTCGTGCCCCGTGTTCATGGCGGTGAGGAAGTCGCTGACTTCGGCACCGCGGCATTCCCCCACCACCAACCGGTCCGGGCGCATGCGCAGGGCCTGCCGGACCAGTTCGGTCATCCCCACCGCCCCGGCCCCCTCGATGTTCCCGGTCCGGCATTGCAGGCCCACCACATGGGGATGGTCTGGTTCCAGTTCCCGGGCGTCCTCCACGATCAGCAGCCTCTCGGTGGGTTCCGATTCCCCCAGCAGCGCCCCGAGCAGCGTGGTCTTGCCGCTGCCGGTGCCCCCGCTGACCAGGAAGTTCAGCCGGGCCCGGACCACGGCGAGCAACACCGGATGCCAGGGGTTGGACGTGCCCCCGGGCAGGAGCGCTTCCAGTCCCGCGGACCGACCTGGTCTGATCCTCACCGAGATCAGGGGGCCGCCGGTGGAGATGGGAGGCAGGACCACATGGATGCGGTAGCGTCCCACGACGACGTCGGCGAAGGGTTGGGCCCCGTCCAGCCTCCGCCCTCCCGAGGCGGCCAACCTCACGGCCAGGGCCCTGATCCGTTCGGGGTCGGTGAAATGCAACGCGGTCCGGCACAACCCCTCCTCGCCGTCCCGCCAGACCCGTCCCTCGGCGTCGACGAGGACATCGGTGGTGCCCGGTTCATCGGCGATGGCCTGCAAGGGGCCCAGACCCTGCAGGTCCTCCTGGAGCAGGCGGATGACCTGGGCCGCACTACTGCTGCCGACCACCAGTCCCGAGGCCCGGACCGCGTCGGCCAGATCCGCTCCGGTCAACGGTCCGGCCCCGCCCAGGGCCCGTCGCCGCACCTCTTCGAGCAGGCGTTCGTCGAGGTCCGGACCACCGGACCGGGCCGCGGCCCGCGGATCCCAGCGACGCCGACCGGTGGGCTGGTCCCGGGCCCCGGCGGCGGGCGACCCGTTGAGGCTCATGAGGCCACCGGTCCGGTGTCTGCCGGGTCGTCCACAGGCGGGAGGGACCACCCCACGATGCCGGCGAGTCGACGGCGCAACCGGCGGCGCGTGAGCACCCCACCCAGCCGTCCTTCCCCGGCCGCCGCGGAGAATGCGGCGCTTGCGGGGACGTATCCCAGCAGTTCCAGCCCCGTGGCGGAGGCCAGCCGGCCGGCATCGACCCCGGTGGGCAGGCGTCCGGTGACCACCAGGCGGCAGGGGCTTCGGTGGGCAGGCCCGTCACCGGGCACCGGTGGTCCGGTGCCGGTCATGGTACCCGGGGCCACCACGATGACCGAGTCCGCCAGCGAGGACAGTGTCTGATCCACCCCTGCAGTCCTGCCGGCATCGACCACGACCGTATCGAAGGTCCTGCGCGAGGCGGCGATGACCTCGTTCACCATCGCCGGCGGGACCGGTGCCGGCAGGCCCCCGGTCCAGGTCAGCACGGTGGTGCCCTCGCTGGAGGGCAGGACCTCGGCAAGATGCCCGGGGGCGATGCGGCCCCTCGAGCGCATGAAGTCCTCCCAGCCAACCCCGGAAACCGCCGGCCGGCCCAGCAGTGGCCACAACCCCCGGCTATGCGGATCCGCATCCACCAGCAGGCTCCGGACACCGCGGCGGGCGGCTCCCACCGCGGCGAGCACGGCCAAGGTGGTGGTGCCGGCACCCCCGGTGGCCCCGGAGAACACGGTGACCCGTCCCCGCCCCGAATGCAGGGCCCGTTCCCCGAGATACTCCCCCAGCCAGGCTGCTGCCTCGGGCAGCACCGCCACCCGGGATCCCGGGTCCCGGGCCGCGGCCCGCCAGAGGTCCTCACCGTCACGGACGAACCCGATCAGGACCACCGGAACCCGGAATCCTCCGGCCGGGCACTCCGGTGCGGCATCGGGGCCCAGCAAGACCATGGAACATCCCTCCGGCACCGCTTCCGGAACGCTTCGGTGGAGCAGCAGGACCACCCCGCACGCGGCAGCGATGAGGGCCACGTGATCGGCCAGCTGCTCATCGCGGGTCACCAGGAGACAGCCGGTGCCCGCCGATTCACCCCCGCCGGCCTCCTCGCGCCCGGCCGGTGGCATCGGCCGGGTGGGCTGGCCCACCTCCCGGACGGCAGCGCCGGTGGGTGGGGCCGACGGGGTGAAGGCTGGCGACTGGTCCATGAGCCCACCGTGCCGCGGGCCCCGGCCACGGCAGGGCCCCGCCCCGCCCGTTGTGGACGCTGCGCGGGCCGCTGCCTTCCGACACCGGCTGTGCAGGGCCCGTCGGCTCCGGTGTCCCTGTCAGAATGGGACGGTGCCCGGTTATGCAGTCCTTGCCACCCATTCCACCGCCCAGGCGGCCCCCGACCAGGGGGCGGCCACCGCCGTCGTGCAGTTATTGGATGGGTCCGGTGTCGCCGAGGCCGACCCCGTCGTCCTGCTCCGTGACCAATTGGCCGGTGCCGTCCAGGAACTGGGGCCACGGCGGCTGCGCTGGGTCTGGGGGCGCACCAGCGACTGGTACCCGGGCCTGCTGGCCGCCGGGTGCACCGTGGAGCGGGCCAGTGACCTGAGCCTGAACCGCACCATCCTGCGTCATGCCCCGGCCGCGACGAACACCGAATATCTGGCTTCCCTGCGGGCGGACGGGGCCGCGGGGGACGACGGCGGCGAACCCGCCTGGTCCCTGCCGCCGGCCCGGGTGCCGGAGAACCAGGGGGCGCTCTTTTCCGAGCCGAAGGACGATCAGACCTCCATCGAGGCCGTCACCGCAGAATTCCGGGAACAGCAGCGTGCCGTACCCGGCAGCCAGCCGGGGCGTCGGCTCCAATTGCTCTTGGCCGCCGAATCCGCCGGTGCCCTGGTGGCCGCGGAGATGCAGCACCAGGGCATTCCGTGGAACCGCGGGGTCCACGAACAGCTCCTGGTCGACCAGCTGGGTCCCCGCCCCGCCCCCGGGGTCCGTCCGCCGCGGATGGAGGAGGTCGCTGCCGAGCTGCGTGCCGCCTTGGGCGCCCCGGGACTGAACCCGGACTCCCCCCACGAATTGCTGAAGGCCCTGCACCGCGTGGGCGTGGACGCCAAGAGCACCGGCCAGTGGGAGTTGCGCGACTTCTCCCACCCGGCCCTGGAGGTCCTGCAACGCTATAAGAAGCTCTCGCGGCTGCATTCGGCCAACGGGTGGGTCTGGTTGGACGAGTGGATCCATGAGGGCCGTTTCCGGCCCGAGTACGTGGTCGGCGGGGTGGTCACCGGACGGTGGGCGTCGCGCGGCGGTGGGGCATTGCAGATTCCGCACACCATCCGCGATGCCGCCCGGGCCGACCCCGGGCATCTGCTGGTCGTCGCCGACGCCGCCCAGCTGGAACCGCGCATCCTGGCCGTCCTGGGTCGCGATACCCCGCTGGCGGAGGCCGCCCGGGGGCAGGACCTCTACCAGGGCATCGCGGAAAAGGGGTTCGGCGGGGATCGTGCCCACGCCAAGATCGCGATGCTCGGGGCCATGTATGGCTCCACCACCGGTGAGGCCGGACGCCTCATGCCGCAGCTGACCCGGACGTTCCCGCAGGCCATCGGGGTGCTGGAACGGGCCGCCCGGACCGGGGAATCCGGCGGGTCCGTGCAGACCTTCCTGGGCCGTGGTTCCCCCGCTGCCTCGCAGGCCTGGCTCACCGGGCAGCGTGCCGCCTCCGCCGAGGAACAACGCCGGGCCGATGCGGCGGCCCGGGCCCGGGGGCGGTTCACCCGGAACTTCGTGGTCCAGGGAACCGCCGCGGAGTGGGCCCTGTGCTGGCTGGCCGAGATCCGCCTGCGGTTGCGGGCCGCCCGGGCCGCTGGACGGGACGACGGCGCACTGGTCTTCTTCCTGCACGACGAAGTGATGCTCCATGTCCCCCGCGAAGCGGCCGAACGGGTCTCGGTGATGGTCCAGGAGGCCGCCGAGCGGGCGGCAACACTGCTCTTCGGCACCGTCCCGGTGCAGTTCCCCGTCGGGGTCACCGTCGTGGAATCCTACGCCGACGCCGACTGAGCCCCTCCGATCAGGAGAACGGGTGGGGTCTGGTCCTGGACGGATCCCAGGGAAGGGACCATCCCAGGTCGTCGAGCAGCCGGGACAACACGATCCCGGTGAACCCCCAGATGAGCCGGCCCTGCAGGTCGAAAGCCGGCGACCGGTGCTGCTGGCCTCTGCGGCTGACTTCGATGCTCAGCCGGTTCCGTGGATCCACCAGATCCGCGACGGGGGCACGGAACACGGAGGCCGATTCCCCCTGGTCGACGGCAAAGACCTCGCAGGGCAGCTTCCACCAGCCCAGCACGGGGGTCACCACGAAGTTGGTGACGGGAAGTTCGGCCGGCGGCAGCTGCCCCAGGATCTCCACGCCTTCCGGGTCCAGCCCGGTCTCCTCCTCGGCCTCGCGCAGCGCCGCCGCCCGGCTGGAGGAATCGGTGTCGTCGATGGCCCCGCCGGGAAAGGCGACCTGTCCCGGATGATTGCGCAGGGTCGCCGCCCTTTCGACGAACAGCACGTCCAGATCCGCGGGTGCGGTCAGCGGTGCCGCCGTCGCATCGATGTCGTCCAACCGCCCGAAAAGGATCAGCACCGCGGCCCGGCGGGCCCGGGAGTGGTCCATGCCATCGAACATCCACGAGGAGGGCATCTTGCTGACCCCCGCGTCACCGGCTTCGGCCATCGGACGGTGGCGTTCGATCACCTCCAGCAGGTCCTCGCGCGCCAGCCCCGATGTCACCTGCCGTCCGGGGGCCGCCTGGCCGTTGGTCTGCCGAGCGTTCATGCGCCCAACCCGAAGCCCAGCGCCCGCAGTTCGCGCCGCGATGTGCCCGACCGCATCAAATCCAGCAGGTCCTCACGTCCGGGCGCCAGCTCATATTTCAGCAGTTTCGCCGCCTTCACCGGGTCGACTTCCCCTTCCCCGTAGGACGGGCACAACGTGGCGATCGGGCATTGGCCGCAGGCCGGCTTCCTGGCATGGCAGATGCGCCTGCCATGGAAGACGATCCGATGCGAGAGCATCGTCCAATCACGTTTTTCGAAGAGCTCCCCGACGGCATGCTCGACCTTGACCGGATCGGTTTCCAGGGTCCACCCCAGTCGGCGGGCCAACCGCAGGAAGTGGGTGTCCACGGTGATGCCCGGGAGGCCGAACGCATTGCCGAGCACCACGTTGGCCGTCTTGCGCCCGACCCC
The DNA here is from genome assembly GCF_052377515.1 of Arthrobacter sp. AOP36-C1-22. Lineage (NCBI taxonomy): Bacteria > Bacillati > Actinomycetota > Actinomycetes > Micrococcales > Micrococcaceae > Arthrobacter > Arthrobacter sp. AOP36-C1-22. The sequence continues at coordinate 294,625 of NZ_JBQSWW010000001.1, forward strand.
CGGCAGGGTGACCAGATCCTCGAGACGAGAGGGGACCACGCCGTCGTACTCGTCGACCACGGCCCGGGCCAGCGCGATGATGTTGCTGGCCTTGGTCCGGTAGAACCCGGTGGAGCGCACCAGCTCCTGGACGTCCTCGAGCTGGGCCTCGGAAAGGGACAGCGGGTCCGGGTAGGCGGCGAAGAGCGCCGGGGTGGCCGCGTTTACCCGCACATCGGTGGTCTGGGCGGACAGGACCGTGGCGATGATGAGTTCGAAGGCGTTCTCGAAGTCCAGTTCGGGGACGGCATAGGGGTAGGTTTCGGCCAGGACCCGGTTGATCTTCCGGGCCCGGCGTTTGAGCCCGATCATCGTTTCCCGGTCACGGGGCGTCGCCTTCAGGGGGCGCTCGGCGGTCACGGTCAGGCTCGCTCGATCCGGCTCAGATCGCGCAGGACCCCGACCGCACCGTCGGAGGTCTGGACGAGGAATTCATATCCACGGTCCTCCAGGGCCAGGATCCACTCCCCCGGTTCCAGGACGAAGGAGTTGCGGCCGGTGGCTTCGTTGACCGCGGTGCGGCGGTCGGGGACGGCGAACCAGAAGGCCGTGGAGGCCGCGGCGTTCCCTCCGCTGGTGGCGGCGAAGGACTGTTCGGCGTCCTGCCGGGTGGCGGTGTCGCTGCCGGCGGCCACCGGATGCACGGTCGTCTGCGGTGCCGGGGCTTCGGCGGCGGGTTCCTGCGCTGCCGGGGTTCCCACGATGTCCTCCTCGACGGCCGGGGACCGGCGATCGGCGACGACCGGCAGGGCCCCCGCATCGGTGGAGGGTCCCGCTGCCTCAGGTTCCTCGCCTCCTCCGGCGGGCTCGGACGGCTCCGACGCTGCGGGTGCCTCGGGTCCTTCGTGCGCCTCGGGCTCCTCGGGCTCATCGGGTTCTGCCGCGGCGGGCTGCGGGTCCACGCCGTCCGTGGTGTCGGCGGCCCGGTCGGCGTCCGCGGATACCGGCCAGGCACCCGGAACCGGTTCGGGCGTCGTGCTGTGTCCGGCGGCCAGTGCGGTCGCCACCGTGGCCTCCGCCGTCGGATCGTGCGGCCGGTCCGCGGTGGACGGTTCCGTTCCGGTGGCGGACGGGGTGGCCGCAGCCGGGGCGTTCGACTCCGCGGGCCGGGTGTCGGCGCGGGGGGCGCTGGGGCGGATCGGACGGGTCAGCAGGGCCGTCTGACCGGGCGCGAAATCAAGCACGAACCCGGGAATGTAGGGGGCCGCCGTCGTGCCTGCGGCCATGACCAGTGCGCCAACCAGTCCCAGTAGGAACGCCGGGTTCATCGACATCACCGACGAGATGAAGAAGTACAGGATCCCCAGCAGGGACACCACCGAACCCAGCTGGTCCAGGGTGAGGGAACCAGCGGTCACCTTGGTCCTGCCGGCGAGCCGGCGCCAGGCGAACGCCCCGCCGATGATCAGCGGCAGGGCCAGCGAGATGAACTGGTTGAAGGCGGTCGTCTGATGGTTCCAGACGTTGGCATAGGAGCCGGCGCCGATCTGGAACGGCAACACGGATCCCACCAGCAGCAGCAAGGCACCGGCCATCACCACGACTTCGCGCAGGGTGAAGGGACCGGCCAGGGCCGGGGCGGCCCCCGACGAATCGGCGGAGGAACTAGCCACGATGACTCCTTTCGCCGCCCACTTCGTGACGGTCTGCAATCGACTGTGGGTCCCAGCCTATCGGCGGGGGACGGCCAACGCCGCACCCTTTCCGACGCCATTTCAGCCTCCGGGGCGCCTCGGGGCTACCGTTCACCGCAGAATCCGCACGGTGGGCGTCTCACTGCGTGATCGAGGCCACCACGAGCGGCGATCGGTTGTAACCTGACTCACAGCACTTAATTCCGCGCCGAAAGGATCCGCACCGTGTCGGACAAGCACTCCACCCTCGATAACCTCTCCCATGAGGACCGCAGCTTCGCGCCGAGCGCCGAATTCGCGGCCCAGGCGGTGGCCCGCGAGGAGTTGTACCAGCGCGCAGCCGAGGACCGGCTGGGTTATTGGGCCGATCGGGCCCGGGAGGCCTTGACCTGGGAGACCGACTTCACCGAAACCCTCGACTGGTCCGAAGCCCCGGTCGCGAAGTGGTTCGTCGGAGGCAAGGTCAACGCCGCCTACAACGCCCTGGACCGGCACGTCGAAGCCGGCCACGGCGACCGGGTCGCCATCCACTTCGAAGGCGAACCCGGCGATACCCGCCGCTACACCTACGCCGAGCTCACCGCCGAGGTGAAGCGGGCCGCCAACGCCTTCGGCTCGTTGGGCGTGGGCAAGGGCGACCGCGTCGCCGTCTACCTGCCGATGATCCCCGAGGCCGTCATCACCATGCTGGCCTGCGCCCGCATCGGCGCGATCCACTCGGTCGTCTTCGGCGGCTACTCGGCCGACGCCCTGCGCAGCCGCATCGACGACGCCGAAGCCAAGCTGGTCGTCACCGCCGACGGGACCTGGCGCCGGGGCAAGCCCAGCACGCTGAAGCCGGCCGTCGACGAGGCGGTGGCCGGTTGCGCCGGCTCGGTGCAGAACGTCCTGGTGGTCAAGCGCAACGGCGAAGACGTCGCCTGGACCGAGGGACTCGATGTGTGGTGGGACGACGTCGTGGCCACCGCCGAGCCCGAGCATGTCGCCGAAGGCCATGACTCCGAGCACCCGCTCTTCGTCCTCTACACCTCGGGGACCACCGGCAAGCCGAAGGGGATCATCCACACCACCGGCGGCTATCTGGTGCAGAACGCCGTCACCCACCGCGACACCTTCGACCTGCACCCCGAATCGGATGTCTTCTGGTGCACCGCCGACATCGGCTGGGTGACCGGCCACAGCTACGTCACCTACGGCCCGCTGCTCAACGGTGCCACCCAGATCATCTACGAGGGCACCCCCGACAGCCCGCACCAGGGCCGCTGGTGGGAGATCGTGCAGAAGTACGGCGTCTCCATCCTGTACACCGCCCCCACCGCGATCCGCACCATGATGAAATGGGGCCGCGACATCCCCGACGGCTACGACCTCTCCTCGCTGCGCGTGCTGGGGTCGGTGGGCGAACCGATCAACCCCGAAGCCTGGATGTGGTACCGCGATGTCATCGGTTCCAATGCCGGGGCCAACGGGGAGCGCAAGGAGAATCCGACGCCGATCGTCGATACCTGGTGGCAGACCGAAACCGGCGCCCACATGATCGCCCCGCTTCCGGGCGTCACGGCGGCCAAGCCGGGGTCGGCCCAGGTCCCGGTCCCGGGCATCAACATCGACGTGGTCGACGAGAACGGCGAAGCGGTGGCCAACGGCGAGGGCGGCTACCTGGTCATCCGCGACCCCTGGCCGGCCATGCTGCGCGGCATCTGGGGCGATATGCAGCGCTATAAGGACACCTACTGGTCCCGCTTCGACGGCATGTACTTCGCCGGCGACGGGGCCAAACGCGACGAGGACGGCGACCTCTGGCTGCTGGGCCGGGTCGACGACGTCATGAACGTCTCGGGCCACCGGCTCTCCACCACCGAGATCGAGTCCTCGCTGGTGTCCAGCGACCTGGTGGCCGAGGCCGCCGTCGTCGGGGCGAAGGACGAAACCACCGGGGAGGCCGTCTACGCCTTCGTCATCCTCCAGCGCGAAGCACGCAACGGGGAGGACGTCGTGCAGTTGCTGCGCAGCCACGTGGGCAAGCAGATCGGCCCGATCGCCAAACCCCGCGATATTTTCGTGGTCCCCGAGCTGCCCAAGACCCGGTCGGGCAAGATCATGCGCCGCCTGCTCAAGGACGTCGCCGAGGGTCGTGAGGTCGGGGATTCCAGCACCTTGGCGGACGCCTCGGTGATGCAGGAAATCGCTGATTCCGTGCGCCACTGATCCACCCGGTCCCGGCGGGGACTTTCCGCCCCGCCGGGACACTGTTGCTGCCACGCCCCGTCATACACCATGTGTAGGCGGGGCGTGGGGGTTTAATGAGGGCATGACTGTCACCACTTCGGAACCCCGCCGCGTCCTGGTCCTGAACGGGCCGAACCTGAACCTGCTCGGAACCCGCGAACCGGGGATCTACGGCACCGCGACCCTGGCCGACGTCGAGGCCCTGTGCCGGGACCGGGCCGCCGCACATGGCCTGGCGGCCGATTTCCTGCAGTCCAACCACGAGGGCGTGCTCGTCGATGCCATCCAGGCGGCCCGCGATACGGCGTCGGGCATCGTCCTCAATGCCGGGGCCTACACCCATACCTCGGTGGCGATCGCCGATGCCATCTCGGCGGTCGGGCTTCCGGTGGTCGAGGTCCACCTGTCCAACGTCCACGCCCGGGAGGAATTCCGTCATCATTCCTTCATCTCCCCCGTCGCCACCGCGATCATCATCGGGGCGGGCCTCAATGGATATGGGTATGCCATCGACCAGCTCGCCGGTCTACCCTGAGCTGAAGGACCCCCACCAGGCAGGAGCAGCCCATGGAGGAAACGCACGAGCCGGTGGCAGCGACCGCGGCCATCTACGACCAGTTCGCCCGGCACTGGTTCGCCGGACATTCACCGCTCTATGCCGCCTGGGCTTCCCGGGTCGCCGCCGACCGGGAGCTGGCCGCACTGGTGGCGACCCTGCCGGCGGCCAAACGCCAACCCAATCTGGTGTTCGCGGCCAGCCGTTTCCTGGGCTGTCCGGACCAGGACGCCGACACCCTGGCCCGGTTCCTGCGCGACCGCTGGTCCGAGGTCGCCGAGGTGGTCCTGGCCCGGCGCACCCAGACCAACGAACCGCGCCGGTGCGCCACCCTGCTTCCGGCCCTGGGGCTGATCGCCGCGGCCGAGGAACGGCCCCTGGCCCTGATCGAGGTCGGCCCCTCCGCCGGGCTCTGCCTGCTGCCCGACCTCTACTCCTATGAGTACGACGACGGCCCCCGACTAGGCACCGGGAGCCCCCTGTTGCGCTGCACCACCACGGGGAATCCGCCGTTGCCCCCGGCCCTGCCCCGGGTCGCCTCGCGGACCGGGGTGGACCTGAACCCGCTGGACGGCACCGATGCCTCCACGGTCCGCTGGCTTGAATGCCTGGTCTGGCCGGGGCAGGAGGACCGGCTGGCCACCCTGCGCGCGGCGTTGGGGAGGTTGGCGTCCCTGGGCCCTGAAGGGCCGACGCTGCTGGCCGGGGACCTGAACGACCGGGTCGCCGAGCTGGTGGCCGGGGTGCCGGACACCCATGCCGCCGTCGTCTTCCATTCGGCGGTGTTGGCCTATCTGTCACCGGCCGACCGGGCCCGCTTCGCCGCCTCGGTCAGGTCCTTGGACTGCCGGTGGCTCTCCAACGAGAACTTCTTCCTCGATGAGGCCGGCCGGACCGTCGACTCGGTCCAGGGGGACCGGTTCACGCTGGCCCTGGACTCGGTCCCGTTGGCCTACACCGGTCAGCACGGGGCCACACTGGATTGGATCGGTTGAAGGGCTCAGTGCGCCGAGCAGGCCCCGGTGGACACGGTTTCGGAATAGTCGGAGGCCTGTTCCAGGACCGGGCCGACTTCCTGCAGCGAGAGCGCATATCCCACCTCGGTGTCGCCCTTGGCCTTGGCGAAGATGACCCCGACCAGTTTCCCGGCATCGTCCAGCAGCGGGCCGCCGGAGTTGCCCTGTTGGACGTCGGCGCCGAGCTGGTAGATCTCTAGGGTGGAGGCGTCCGCCCCGTAGATGTTCTGCACCGAGATGCTGCGCAGCGACTGGACGATGGCGCCCCGGGCCTGGAACGGGCCGCCTTCGGGGTAGCCCATGTAGGTGGCCGAATCCCCGGTGGATAGATCCCGGCCTTCCTTCACCGGATCCAGTCCCAGGGAGTCCACCGCCAGCACGGCCAGATCCTGGGTGGAGTCGAAGTGGACCACCCGGGCGGGGAGCGCCCGGCCGTCGGCGGTGTTCACCACCGGTTCGGCGATACCAGCGACCACATGCGCGTTGGTCAGGATCCGGTCCGGCGCGACGACGAAGCCGCTGCCGGTCTGGTTGACCCCGCAGGCGAAGGCCGTCCCGGTGATCTTGGCCACCGACTCCTCCACCGTGTTGATGGCTTCCGGCTCCGCCTCCGCCGCGGCCCCGTCGGGGGCCGGGGCGAAGGGTTCGATCAGATCGGGGATGGACTGTCCCATGACCACCGAGCGGGCCTTGGCCATCGCCGAGGAGACCGGGTCGGGGGTGGCATTGCGGATCGTGCTGATCACCTGCGAGGAGGCGATCTGTTGGGATAGGAAGGGCAGGCCCATGCTCGCGGCGGAGAAGGCGATCGCCGAGATCACCAGGGCCGCGACGACGACGTTGGTGATCCCGCCCAGGAGCCGGTCGAAGGTCTTGATGACGGGGAAGTTCAGCAGCAGGCGCACCCGGTTGCCGACCGCCACCCCGATGGAATGTCCCAGCAGCACCAGGACGACGGCGGTGGCGATGACCCAGAAGACCCGCCAGCCGGCCGTGGTGACCCAGCTGGAGACGAAGGGGATCGCGTAGAAGGCTCCGACCCCGCCGGCCACCAGGCCGACCACCCCGCCCAGGGTGACGAACAATCCCTTGCGCAGACCCGAGATCAGGAAGGCGACGAACGACAGCAACAGCAGGATGTCGAGCCAGCTGAACCCGAAAATCACCAATATCTCCTACCGTCGCGTGGGGCTGCGGCGGGTTTCCGGCAGGCGCCGGTGCCCGCACGGCTCCATCAGTCTACGGGCACGCCCGGGTCAAACATTGGTGCTGAGGGCTGAAATCATGCCACTATCGTTGTGGAAGGTGTCACATCGGTTCTGACTACGGCACAATAGGACAAGCGCCATCACACTTGCAAGGAGAATTCATGGACATCGAGGTACTGCGCCGGGCACCACTATTCACGACGCTCAGCGACGAAGTATTCGCCGCCCTGACCGAGGAATTGATCGAGGTCGATTTGTCACGCGGGGCATCAGTGTTCCGCGAGGGGGATCAGGGCGACCAGCTCTACTTCATCGTTTCGGGCAAGATCAAGCTCGGGCGTACCGCCCCGGACGGACGGGAGAACCTGCTGGCCGTCCTCGGTCCGGGTGAACTCTTCGGGGAAATGGCCCTGTTCGACCCCAGCCCGCGCAACGCCACGGCAACCGCCGTGTCGGAGACCCGTCTGGCCGGGCTGCGCCACGAGAACCTGCGCAAGGTCCTGCAGAACTCCCCGGAGGTCTCGGTGCAGCTGCTCCAGGCGTTGGCCCGCCGTCTACGCCGGACCAACGAGTCGCTGGCCGATCTGGTGTTCTCCGATGTCCCCGGCCGCGTGGCCAAGGCCCTGCTGGATCTGGCGGACCGTTTCGGCCGCCCGGCCACCGACGGGGTGCTGGTCGCCCACGAACTCACCCAGGAGGAACTGGCCCAGCTGGTCGGGGCCTCCCGCGAGACGGTGAACAAGGCCCTGGCGGAATTCGTCCAGCGTGGCTGGCTCCGGCTCGAAGCCCGCGCCGTGGTGATCCTGGACATCCAGCGTCTACGCCAGCGTTCGCGCTAGGGCCGTAGCCTCCGGGCGGTACCCACCGCCCCTCGTTCCACCCCCGCCACCGGGGACGCCCCACGACGGGGTCCCGGGGTGGGGGTCGTTCGTTTAAGCGCCGGGCCGGCCGTGCTGCAGGGCTCGGCCACGTTGGACCCGGTTCAGCGTCCGCGGGCGCCGGCTCCGCCCTCCGTGGCGGTACTGATGCTGACGTCGAGGTAGAAGGACCCCTCGACCTGGGTCAGCTTGGGGTGGTAGGACTTCATCCGGCGGCGATGGGAGAGATAGGCCACCGTGCCGCGGGTGGTGGCCACCTTCTCCAGGATGAACTCCACGGCGGGTGTGGTGATCCTGCTCAGTTCCTGCCCGCGGGTGTCCTGCTGGTCGACTTCATCACCCAGAGACGAGGTGGCACGGCCCTTCAGGACCTCGGCGGCTGACTTCCAGGCGCCCCAGACCCCCTTGCCCTGCAGGAGGCGGGCCTGTTGCTGCGGCGGCAAGGCCGCGGCGAAGTAGCGGGTGTCGAAACGCCGGTGGGCGAAATCGGGGCTGATCCAATGTGAGAGCGGACGCAGCAGGTCGGTCCGCAGTCCCAGCCCCCGCTTGGCCAGCATCGCGGTGAAGGAAATGTCCTGTCCGGCGACGGCCTCGCGGATCTGCATCCATTCGGTGGTGTTGGTGTTCTCCACGATGGACAGGGCGTCGGAACCGGCCAGCAGGATACCGGTCTCCTCGAAGAGCTCGCGCACCGCGCAGATGATGTGGCTCCGGGCGAAGCGGTGGTCCAGCACCCCCAGTTGGGCGCCCCACCAGCCCAGCGACGGACCGAACCAGTCGGTGTTCTCGTCGTCGCCGGCTTCGAAGCTTCCGCCGGGAAAGGCCACCGACCCCAGCGGGGAACCGCCCGGGCGGTACGTGAGATAGGTCTCCACCCCCCGGGGCGAGTCCCTCAACAAGACGACGGACGAGGCCTTCCGGGCGGCACGCGGGGTGCGGCTGCCATAGGTGATCCAACTCTCCGCCGCCCCGTATTGGGACGGCGGGAGCGGAAAAAGTCGCCGGAGCATGCCGGTGCGGGGTGTGGCGGATTCCGCTGGACGCGGTCCCCCGCCCCGACCGGACACGCCCCCGACGACGGGTCGTGACGAATCAGCTGAATTCGGCAATCAATTCAACTTCGACACAGGCGTCCAGCGGCAGGGCCGCCACGCCGACGGCCGACCGGGCATGAATGCCCGCATCGCCGAAGACGGTGCCCAGCAGCTCGGACGCCCCGTTCACCACGCCCGGCTGGCCGGTGAAGGACGGGTCGGAGGAAACGAATCCGACGACCTTGACGATCCGGGTGACCCGGTCGAGGTCGCCGATCATCGATTTCACCACGGCCATGGCGTTGAGCACCGCCGTGGCGGCTTGTTCCTTGGCGGTATCGGCGTCGACCTGCGCACCGACCTTTCCGTTTGCTGTGAGTTCGCCGTTAATGAACGGCAGCTGTCCCGAGGTGTGCACGAGGTTGCCGGTGATCACTGCAGGCACATAGGCGGCCACGGGTGCTGCCACCTGGGGCAGGGTCATCCCGAGTTCCGCAAGACGCTGTTCGACAGCGGATGAAGGCTGGTTTTCCACGATTTCAGGTTTCCTTTCGGACTACTGCTTGGGGCGTTTGAGATAGGCCACTGGAGCATTGCCGTCGGGCCCGGGAATGACGGTGACAAGCTCCCAACCGTCATCTCCCCATTGGTCCAGGATCTGCTTCGTGGCGTGAATTATCAGCGGTAAAGTCGCATACTCCCATTTCGTCATACCGAATACGTTAGCCCCTCCGGCTAAACTGGTCCGCATGGCGTCTAGAAAGTCCCCCTTCTTCAACACTGCAACCACCCTCGGCAAGATCGTGGCCTTCTTCGGGGTCAGTGCACTCTGTGGGGTCCTGGCTGCCGGAATGCTGGTGCCCGCAGCCTCCGTGGCCGGCTCCACCGCAGCGATCGGGATGGACTTCTTCGACGCACTGCCGGCGGAGCTGAAACAGGAGCCGCTGTCCCAGCCGTCCAAGGTCGTGGCCAAGGACGGGACGACCCTGGCCACGTTCTACGCGGAGAACCGCACGCCGGTCGAACTCGACGAGATCTCCAAGGACATGCAGAACGCCATCGTCTCCATCGAGGACGAACGCTTCTACGAGCACAACGGCGTGGACCTGCGCGGCATCGCCCGCGCTGCCGCGCACAACTTCACCAGCTCCTCGCAGCAGGGCGCCTCCACGTTGACCCAGCAGTACGTGAACAACGTGCTGATCAACGCCAAGTTCCTCAGTGGTGCCGATAAATCGGACATCACCTACTCCGGTACCAAGGACCTCGCCGATAAGCTGCGCGAGGCCAAGCTGGCGATCTCCGTGGAAAAGGAATTCACCAAGAAGGAGATCCTGCAGGGATATCTCAACCTGGTGCTCTTCTCCGGGACCAACTACGGTGTCGAAGCCGCCGCGGAACGCTACTTCTCCGTCCATGCCAAGGACCTGAACATCCAGCAGTCGGCCATGCTCGCCGGGATGGTCCAGCGGCCGAACACCTTCGATCCGATCAAGAACCCCGATCTGACGCTCAAGCGCCGCAACACCGTGCTCGGTGCCATGCTCAAGACGGATTCGATCACGAAGAAGGAATATGACAAGGCCGTGAAGACGAAATTGGGGTTGAAGCCCAAGGACGTGAAATCCGGATGCGTGGCCGCCAAGTCGGCGAACTACTTCTGCGATTACGTCTCCCACGAGATCATGAAGGATCCGGCCTTCGGCAAGACGAAGAAGGAACGCGAGACGCTGCTCTACCGCGGGGGATTGACCATCAAGACCACCTTGGATCCGCGCCTGCAGAAGGAAGCGGAAAAGGAAACCACGAAGACCATTCCCGCCGACGACAGCTCCAACATGGGCTCGGCCATCGTCACCGTGGAACCGGGCACGGGCAACATCCTGGCCATGGCCCAGAACAAGAAGTACGGCTCGGATCCGGACGATTCGTCATACACGACCTACAACCTCACCGCGGGCCGCTCCATGGGCGGCACCAACGGCTTCCAGGGCGGCTCGACCATGAAGCCCTACACCGCGATCGCCTGGCTGGAGGACGGCCGGCATATGTGGGACAAGGTCAACGCCCAACGCCGGCTGTACGACGCGAACTTCCATTGGAAGGCCTCCTGCATGCCCAAGGGCTACGTGACCGTCGACGGCGGCTACGAACCGAAGAACTTCGACGCGGGCTTCCGCAAACCGATGACCGCGGACTACGGACTGTACTGGTCCATCAACACCGCGACCGTCAACGAGGCCTCCCAGCTCGACCTGTGCAAGATCGCCGACGTCACCGAGCGGGTCGGGCTCTTGAACGCCGCGACCGGCAAACCGATCACCGGGGCCAACCCCTCGTTCGTGATCGGCGCGGATCCGATCACCCCGCTGGCCCAGGCCACCGCGTTCGCGACCTTCGCCAATAAGGGCGAATACTGCAAGAACCGGGCCCTGACCTCGGTCACCGACGCCGCCGGAAACTCCTATAAGGTCCCCGGCGAATCCTGCGAGCAGGTCATCGACGAGCAGGTCATCGCCAACCTGAACGGCACCTTGAAACGGATCGCCGGCACCCGTGTCGCCAAGGGCACCATCGACAAGCCGATCGCCGGCAAGACCGGCACCAACAACACCGCGTCCTCCACCTGGTTCGTGGGCTACAGCACGGGCATGGCCACCGCTGCCTGGACGGGCCGCTTCGATGGGAACGCGCAGATCAAGGGCGTGGAGATCAACGGCAAGCGCTATTCCAACCCCGACTCCTCGACCCTGGCCGCGCCCTTGTGGCTTGAATACACGAAGGACGTCATCGACTACTATCCGGCCAAGGGCTTCGGGAGCAAGGATTCGAAGCCGGGCAAATCCCCGGACCACAGCGATTCGCCGGACAACGGTCCCGCCGGTGACGCCGGTGACGACAACAACGACGACGATTAACGGCTAGGACGAGGGAGGGCACCCACGCCATGGGCGCATCACAGGACATCACGCAGGCCGTCAAACGGGTGGTCCCGGTCGCGGGGGCCGCGGCCGGCATCGGGGCCTCGTTGGCCGGGCTGGCCATCGGCTACGGGCTGCTGGAACGCAACGCGTTCACCATCCGCCACGAGACCGTCCAGCTCCTGCCGCCGGGGATGCCTGACCTGCGGGTGCTTCATCTGTCCGATATCCATCTGGTGCCGGGCCAGGATGCCAAGAAACGCTGGCTTCGTTCCCTGGCCGGGCTGGCCCCCGACCTGGTGGTCAATACCGGCGACAACCTCAGCCACCGCGATGCGGTCCCGGAACTGCTGGAGGCCCTTGAGCCGTTGATGGCCTTCCCCGGGGTCTTCGTGCCGGGCTCCAACTGCTATTACGGCCCGCGTCTGAAGAATCCGCTGCGCTACCTCACCGGCGGGAGGGACAAGCCCCGCAACCTGGCCAAATTCACGCTGCCCTGGCAGCAGATGCATGCAGGGTTCGGCGCCGCGGGCTGGACCAATCTGACCAACCGGGCCATCTCCAAACCGCTCAACGGGGTCCGCTTGGACTTCTCGGGCGTGGACGACCCCCACCTGAAGCTCGAGCAGTTCGCCGGCTGGCCCCGCGGTTCCTCCACCGCCGGCGAAGCACCCCATGTGCGCATCGCCCTGACCCATGCCCCCTACCAGCGGGTGCTGGACCAGTTCACCGACTCCGGTGCCGACATCATCTTCGCCGGCCACACCCATGGTGGCCAGATCTGCGTGCCCGGCTACGGCGCCCTGGTCAGCAACTGCGATCTGCCGACCTGGCGGGCCCGCGGTCTGACCGAATGGGAGCACCGGGGCAAGACCGTCCCCCTGGAGGTCTCGGCAGGCATCGGGACCTCCAGATACGCCCCGGTGCGCATCGCCTGCCCACCGGAGGCCGTGTTGCTGACGTTGACCGCCCGCGACTGAAACCCTCGTGACAATGGCCCGGGAACCACGTCGGAAATCCTCTCCCGGCGCCTCCGGGCCCACGATCCACGCTCCCGGTGGACCACGACACCTCGCTGATTGATGAAACCCAACCGGTGGTTGTACGCTGTCTTTGATTGCTGTAGGCAAACACAACAGATCGAGGACGCCCTCCGTGGTGCAACACCAGAATAGTCAGCAACAACCCCAAGCCCCAGCGTCGTTCTGGCAGACCGTGAGCCGGCTCGGCCCCCAGGTCCGCCCCTACGTCCCCCGCCTTTTCGCGGGGTTCCTCTGCGCCCTCGGAGCCGGCGTGGTCGCGTTGACGATCCCGCAGGTCCTGGGCCAGATGGTCAAGTCCGTCCTGCATGCCGGTGGCTCATCGGCCGACGTCTGGTTCAGTGTCGGCATCGTCGCCGCCCTGGGCCTGGCCGAAGCGGTCCTGGTCTTCTTCCGCCGGATCTTCGTGATCACCCCTGCCGCACGCATCGAAACCGATCTGCGCGTGGGGATGTACCGGCATCTGCAACGACTCCCCGTGGCCTTCCACGATAAATGGGGGTCCGGCCAGCTGCTCTCGCGGTCAATGGCCGATCTCGGGCTTCTCCGCCGCTGGTTGGCCTTCGGCTCGATCATGCTCATCGTCTCCACGGTGACCGTCCTGGTGGGGCTCACGCTGATGTTCACCAGCAGCTGGCTGTTGGGGGCGATCTACCTGGTCGGGGCCATCCCGATCACCATCCGGGCCTTCTACTTCCGCAACGTCTTCCGCATCGCCAGCCGGCTCAGCCAGGACCAGGCCGGCGACCTGGCCACCAATGTGGAGGAATCCGTCCACGGCATCCGGGTCATCAAGGCCTTCGGCCGCGGCAGCGAGGCCCTCGAGGGATTCGGCGTCCGGGCCAGGCGCCTGCGGGATACCGAAATCAGCAAGGCCCGCACGCTCTCCGGCTTCCTGATGTTCGTGGTCTCCATCCCCGAAGTCACCCTCGGGGCGGCCCTGCTGGTGGGCATCTGGCTCACGGCCCAAGGCCAACTCGACGTCGGGGACCTGACGACCTTCTTCGCCACCGCCGCCGTCCTGGCCGCCCCGGTGGAGGGCATCGGCATGCTGTTGGGCATGACCCTGACGACCAAGACCGCCCTGGATCGCCACTTCGACGTCATGGACACCGTCAACACCATCGACTCCCCCGCCACCCCGATCCACCCGGAACGCCCCGACGGACGACTGAGCCTGCACGACGTCTCCTTCAGCTACCCCGATGCCCGCCCCGGGAGCGCCCCGGTCCTGGACGGGGTCGATCTGGAGGTCGAACCCGGAGAGACCATGGCCCTGGTGGGGACCACCGGGAGCGGCAAGTCGACCCTGCTGCAGCTGATCCCCCGACTGTATGAGACCTCCGGCGGTTCCGTGGCCATCGACGGCGTGGACGTGCGCAACTACGATCTCGCCGAGCTGCGCACCGCGGTATCCGTCGCCTTCGAGGACACCACCTTGTTCTCCTCCTCGATCGCCGAGAACATCCTTTTGGGCGCCTCCCTCCCCCCGGGGACCGACCCCCGCACGGCCCTGGCGGAGGCGCTCGACGTCGCCCAGGCCCAGTTCGCCCACCATCTCACCGATGGCGTCGACACGGTCATCGGCGAGGAGGGGCTGTCCCTGTCGGGGGGCCAACGCCAACGCATCGCCCTGGCCCGGGCGATCGCCGCCAAACCCCGCGTCCTGGTCCTGGATGACCCGCTCTCGGCCCTGGACGTGCGCACCGAGGAGGCCGTCACCGAACGCCTGCGGGCGGTGGTCGCCGACATGACCACCCTCATCGTCGCCCACCGGCCCTCCACCGTGATGCTCGCCGACCGGGTCGCACTGCTGCGCAACGGACGGATCGACGACGTGGGAACCCACACCGAGCTCCTCAACCGCAGCGCCCACTACCGCTACGTGATCGCCAGCCTGGACGACCCGCCCACGGTGGAGGACGTCCTGCAGACCAACACCGGAAAGGGGCCCGGAGCATGAGCGGCACCCGAGGCGTCGAGAACGAAGACCAGATCCTGCTCGGCCGCGAGGACCGGGCCCGGGTCAGGTCCCGGTCCTGGGCCCTGCTCAAACAACTGGCGGCCACGCAGAAACCCCTCCTGAGCCTCACCGTGGTGCTGGTGATCGTCTCCAACCTGGCGCGGGCCTCCTTCCCGCTGATCGTCGCATGGTCCATCTCCTGGGCCCTGCCCCGGCTGATGGACGGGGACACCGCCCCCTTCGCCCTCACGGGTGGGCTCTACATCGTGGCCGGACTGCTCGCGGGGATCCTGCTGGGCTGGTACAACCTCTGCACGGCCAAGGTCAGCCAGGCCATGCTGCTGACCTTGCGGATGCGGGTCTTCCGGCACACCCAACTGCTCAGCCTGGAGTTCCACGAGAAGTACACCTCCGGACGAATCATCTCCCGGCAGACCTCGGATCTGGAGACGCTGCGCGAACTCCTGGATCAGGGCATCTCGGAACTGGCCTCCGGCATCGTGTTCATCACCTTCACCGCCGTGAGCATCTTCCTGCTGGACTGGCGCTCGGGGCTGGTCATCCTCTGCGCGCTCATCCCCATCTCGGTGATCTTCCGGTGGTACCAGAAGCGTTCCGAACTGGTCTACCGCGAGTCCAGGGTCTTCTCCGCCCGGCTGATCACCTCCTTCGTGGAGACGATGACCGGGATCCGTGCGGTCAAGGCCTTCCGGAGGGAACGCGAGAACAACGAGAGCTACCGCAAGGTCGCCCACGACTACCGTGACAACTCCATCCGTTCCATCAACCTCTTCGGTGTCCTGCAACCGTCCCTGGTCCTCATCGGGAACCTGACGGTGGCCGCCCTGCTGCTCTTCGGCGGCTTCCGGGTCCTGGAGGGGACCCTGGACGTCGGGACGCTCATCGGCCTGCTGCTGGCCGGCAAACGGGTCTTCCAGCCCGTGGACCAGATCGCCATGTTCTACAACTCCCTGCAGGCCGCCACGGCGGCCCTGGAAAAGGTGTCGGGGCTGCTCGAGGAGGAACCCACGGTCGTGGAACCGGTGGAGCCCGAGCCGATGGAGGAGCCCACCGGGCATATCGAATTCCGGCAGGCGGTCTTCGGCTACGGGGACGGGCCGGTGATCATGGAACGATTCGACCTGGACATCCCCGCCGGCCAGACCGTGGCCGTCGTGGGCCAGACCGGCGCCGGGAAATCGACGTTGGCAAAGCTCATCGCCAGGTTCTACGACCTCTCCGACGGGTCGTTGTCCCTGGACGGGGTCGAGCTGAGCCGGTTGGCCAATGAGGACCTGCGCCGGGCCGTGGTCATGGTGACCCAGGAGGCGTTCCTGTTCTCGGGAACCGTGGCCGAGAACATCGCCCTGGGCAAACCAGGGGCCTCCGTCGATGAGATCGTCCTGGCGGCCCGGGCCGTGGGGGCCGACGAGTTCATCAAGTCCCTGCCCGACGGCTACGACACCGATGTCAATAAGCGCGGAGGTCGGGTCTCCGCGGGCCAACGCCAGTTGATCTCCTTCGCCCGCGCCTTCCTGGCCGACCCTGCGGTGCTCATCCTGGACGAGGCCACCTCCTCCCTGGACATCCCCAGCGAACGGCTGGTCCAGCGCGGCCTCCAGACGCTGCTGGGCCAACGGACGGCCCTGATCATCGCCCACCGGCTGTCCACCGTGGAGATCGCCGACCGGGTCCTGGTGGTCCATGACGGACGGATCGTCGAAGACGGCACTCCCGACGAACTGGTGCGGGCCGGCGGACGCTTCGCGGCCCTGCATGACGCGTGGCAGGACAGCCTGAACTAGCGTCCGGCACGCACGAAAATGGTCCGGCCCCCGGAGGGACCGGACCATTTCCTTCTGACATCAATGCTCCTGCGGCGTTCCTTCCGGAACCCCGGGATCAGGCGATGGCTGCGTGCGGCCAATCGCCGACGGCCACCGTCGAATGCGGCCAGTCGCCCACGTTGATCGTGGCGTGCGGCCAGTCGCCCACGGCAACTGCCGAGTGCGGCCAATCCCCGACATTGATCGTGGCGTGCGGCCAGTCACCGACGTTGATGGTGGCATGTGGCCAGTCGCCGACTGCTACAGAGGAATGCGGCCAGTCACCGACGTTGGGGGTGACGTGGGGCCAATCGCCGACGGCCAGAACCGAACCGGCCGCCAGGGCGGCCGTGGCCGCGAGCGCTGCAACAAGCTTTTTCAATGTCTTCTCCTTGTGTGGGTCGCCACGAATTCTTCGATATATACCTCAGTGAGTGGCGCATCACTTAACATTCATTGTAAATTGGAGGGAACATGTTTCGTCAAGGTTTGCTACCAGACCTTTTCGAATAACACCGAGTTATTCACTTCCAGTTCGTTCTAAGGGGTTTCCATGGGAATCAAATTCGGCGAAAAGCTCCGCCATGCTCGCCAGCAGATGAAATTGACCCAGGCCCAGCTCGGACACGGGAAATACTCCACGAGCTACATCTCCCTGCTGGAGACCGGAAGCCGCGAGCCGACCTCGGATATCATCACCGAGCTCTCCTCCCGGTTGAACCTGGACCGCGAACTCATGGATTCGTGGAACACCCCGGTTTCGGCCGATGAAGCCGAGTTCGTCCTCCTGGAGCACCGTGCCCGCCAGTCCTTCACCGCCCGCGAATATTCCGATGCCGGGGAAACCGCTGCCGAAGCGGCCTCGGTGGCGCTGCGGCTGAAGAATTCAAGTGCGTGGTGGAACATGATGTTCCTGCGCGCCGAGTCTTTGCGTGACCAGGGCCGTCACGATGAATACCGCACCACGGCCGAGGAGGTCCTGAACCACCCGCTGACGGACGAGTCCCTGGCGCTGAAGGTCCGGGCCGAAACGCTGGTGGCCAATGCCTATCTGGGATTGGGCAAGCTGCATATCGCCGTCGAACATGCGATCACCGCCGTGGAACTGGGCAAGAACCTGCCCGGTGATTCGCTGATCTACATCGGCGCCTTGTTCTCCCTCATCGCCTCGCTGGCCGAATCCGGACAGCTCGACGCCGCCTGGACCAGCTGCGAGGCCTTGGCGGATGCGGTGGCCGAGGGCGCCCCCAGCCAGACCGCCGGCAACGCCTACTGGGCCATCGGCAACGTGGCCTTCAAGCGCCAGGACATCGTCTCGGGGCTGAGCAACCATCAACTGGCCGCCCAACGCCTGCTGCCGGCCAGCGACATCGAACAGTGGGCCCGCTTCAACAAGGCCTCGGCGTCGATGCGGCTGACCGCCGGGGTGGTCGAACCCGAAACCCTGGAGTGCATCGAAAAGGCCGAACTGGCGATCAGCGTCATCGGGGGCAACCCGGCCGAGGCCCTGGAACTGCGCCTGATCCGGGCCCGCTGGCTGCACCTGAACGGCCAGCCCGAGCAGGCGCTCGAGGAACTGGCCCCCGTGGAGAAGGACCGCGAGATCCTCTCCCAGCACCTCCAGGGCGAAATCGACCTGCTCACGGCCCGCTGCATGGTCGGGATGGGCAACGGCACCGAGGCCATCGACCATCTCGCCCGGGCCCAGCAGGCCTTTGCGTTGGCCGGTTCCCCGGACCGCGCCTCGTTGGCGATCGAGCTGGCCACGGAGATCCGCGCTTCACGGCGTTAGGGACCCTCCGTGGCCGGCGGGGCCCGCCCGCTCAGGCCGTGAAGGTCTTCCCGGTCAGGCGTTCGTACGCCTCGATGTAGCGGGCCCGGGTCCGCTCGACGACCTGCTGCGGGAGCGGCGGTGGCGGGGTCGTGCCGGCACGGTCCCACCCGGAGTCATCGGAGACGAGCCAATCGCGGACGAACTGCTTGTCGAAGGATGGCTGGGCCCGCCCCGGGGCGTAGGTGCGGGCATCCCAGAAGCGCGAGGAATCGGGGGTCAGCACCTCGTCGCCCAGGGTGATGGTCCCGGTGGCCGGGTCCAGTCCGAATTCGACCTTGGTGTCGGCCAGGATGATGCCGCGCCCACGGGCGATCTCCTCCGCCCGGGTATAGATGCCCAGGGTCAGGTCGCGCAGTTGCCCGGCCACCTCGGCCCCGACCCGTTCCACGACGGCGTCGAAGGTGATGTTCTCGTCGTGCTCGCCGACCTCGGCCTTCGCCGAGGGGGTGAAGATCGCCGGTTCCAGTGCCGAGCCGTCCACCAGTCCCTCCGGCAGGGGAAGTGAGCACACGGTTTGGTGAGCCGTGTATTCGGCCAACCCCGACCCGGTCAGGTATCCGCGGGCGATGCATTCGACCGGGTACATCTGCAGTTTCCGACAGACCATGGCCCGTCCGGCGACGGCGTCGGGCACTTCGGTGGAGATGACGTGGTTGGCGAATCCGTCGAGCTGGTCGAACCACCACAGGGACAGCTGGGTGAGGACCTTGCCCTTATCGGGGATGGGGGTGTCCAGGACGAAGTCATAGGCGCTGATGCGGTCGCTGGCGACCACCAGGACGCGATCCGACTGCTCGGCGTCGATCCCCGCGGGGGTGTACAGATCGCGGACCTTCCCCGAATACAGGTGGTCCCATCCCGGTAGTTCCAGGGTCTCGGTGGTGAAGTCGGTCATCAGTGGCCTTCCGGTTCGACGATGATTTTTCCTTGTTCCGCACGCAGGCCGATGTCGGTGCGATGCTGGCTGCCCGCGAGGCCGATCCGTGCGATTCCCGCATAGGCGCGTTCCCTGGCCGCTGCCAGGGAACGCCCCAGTCCGACCACCGCCAGGACCCGGCCCCCGGCGGAAACGGTGGTCCCGGCATCGTCCAGCGCCGTTCCCGCGTGCAGGACGCTGACCCCCTCGAGGGCTGCCGCCTCGTCGAGCCCGGTGATGGCGTCCCCGGTCACCGGTGCCTCCGGGTAGCGGGCCGAGGCCACGACGACACCCACGGCCGTCTCCGGACGCCAGGTGAGCGGTTCGACGTCGTCCAGGGTGCCCTGGGCCGCCGCCAGCAGCAGCGAGCCCAACGGGGTCTTGAGCCGGGCGAGGACCGCTTGCGTCTCGGGATCGCCGAACCGCGCGTTGAACTCGATGACCCGGATGCCACGGCGGGTCAGCGCCAGCCCGCAATACAGGACCCCGGTGAACGGGGTCCCGCGGTCGGCCATCGCCTTGATGGTCGGTGCCGCCACCCGTTCGATGACGTCGTCAACGAACCCCTCGGGGAGCCATTCCAACGGGCTGTAGGCGCCCATGCCCCCGGTGTTCGGGCCCTGGTCGTCGTCGAAGATGCGTTTGAAGTCCTGGGCCGGTGCCAGCGGAACGGCATGCCGGCCGTCGGACAGGACGAAGAGGGAGACCTCGGGCCCGTCCAGAAATTCCTCGATGACGACGCTGCCGCCGGCGGCGAAGCATTCGGTGGCATGGGCCAGGGCCTCGTCGCGGTCCCCGGTGACCACGACCCCCTTGCCCGCGGCGAGCCCATCGTCCTTGACGACATAGGGTGCCCCGAAGGCATCGAGGGCGTCGGCCGCGGTGGCGGCATCGGTGGCGACCCGGGCCATGGCGGTGGGGACGCCGGCGACTGCCATGATCTCCTTGGCGAAGGCCTTGGATGCCTCGAGCTGGGCTGCGGCCTTCGAGGGGCCGAAGACCGGGATGCCCGCGTCGGTCAGGGCATCGGCGACCCCTGCGGCCAGCGGGGCTTCCGGCCCGATGACCACCAGGGATGCTTCCAGCGTCCGCGCCAACGCAAGGACGGCCTCCGGATCCTGGGCATTGATGGCATGGACCGGCACGTCGCCGGCGATGCCCGCGTTGCCCGGTGCTGCATGGACCTCGGTGACGAATGGATCGTCGAGGAGGGAACGGATAATGGCGTGTTCGCGGCCGCCCGGGCCAATGACGAGTACCTTCACGATCCCCTAGCCTACCGGGGCGGATGGCCCCCGGCGTGAGTAGGCTGGTCCCCGTGCGTAAAGAAACCCTGTGGGAAGCCCAGTGCAAGGAAAACCCGGGACATTCACGGTCCTATATCGAACGCTTCGAGTCCCTGCGGGCCGAAGGCGCCGACCTCGACGGTGAAGCCCGTCTGATCGATGCCATGCTCCCGCGGAGGAGCAGGATCCTGGACGCCGGATGCGGCCCGGGACGCGTGGGCGGGGAACTGGGCCGACGTGGCCACCAGGTCCTGGGCATGGACGCCGACCCCGTGCTGCTTGCGGCGGCGAAGACCGCGTTCCCGGAGCAGGACTGGAGGGTCGGCGATCTCTCTGACTCCGGGCTGTCCGCGGAAGGGGCGGTATTCGACCTGGTGGTCTGCGCCGGCAACGTCATGGCCTTCCTGGCGCCGGGCACCGCCCCGGAGGTGTTGCAGGGATTCCACTCGGTCCTGGCCCCCGGAGGCCGGGCCGTCATCGGGTTCGGCGCCGATCGGGGCTACGCCCCGGAGGACTTCCTGGCCGACGCCCGGGCCGCCGGCTTCACGGTGGACGGGCTGTTCTCCAGCTGGGATCTGCGCCCCCACCCCGGGGACACGAATTTCCTGGTCGCCGTCCTGGGCCGCGCGTCCGCGGATGCCTGAGCCGGATCGGCGGGGCGGCGAATACACTGGGGGCATGCCACAGACCCACTCCGACTTCGCCGACCTGGCTGTCATCGACCGCAGCGGCCTCGTCGAGTCGCGCCATGCCGGTACTGCCGTCGTCCTGGGGGCCGACGGGGCGGTCCTGCACGCGCTGGGCGATGTCGACGCCCCGATGTACCCCCGCTCCTCGCTCAAACCCTTCCAGGCACTGGCCTCCATGCAATCCGGGGTCCCCTTGCGCGGCGCGGAGGTCGCCTTGGCCTGCGCCAGCCACGTCGGCAGCACCGAGCACCAGGAATTGGCGGCCTCGATGCTGTCCAAGGCGGGGCTGACGGACGACGATCTGCAATGCCCCGCGGCCTGGCCCCGGCATGAAGCCACCCGGATGGAGGCGATCCGTTCGGGCGGTTCCCCGTCCCGCCTGGCCTTCAATTGTTCGGGCAAGCATGCCGCCTTCCTCTGGGCCTGCACCGAGAACGGGTGGGACACCGCCACGTATCTGGATCCGGATCATCCCCTGCAACGCCGGGTGGTCGAGGTCGTGGAGGACTACGCCGGGGAGAAGATCACCCATCTGGCCGTCGACGGATGCGGGGCCCCGGTGCCCGCCATTTCGTTGCGGGGCCTGGCCTCCGCCACCGGACGGCTTTCCCGCTCCCCCGGCAACAAATCCTCCGACGCCCGCGCCACCACGATCGCCACCGCCATGCTCGACTACCCCTGGGCCGTGCACGGGCACGGGGAGGAGAACACGGTGGTCATGGAGGATCTGGGCGTCATCGCCAAGCTCGGTGCCGAAGGGGTGCTGATCCTGGGCACCTCCGATGGTGTCTCCTGCGC
Organism: Arthrobacter sp. AOP36-C1-22; assembly: GCF_052377515.1. Lineage (NCBI taxonomy): Bacteria > Bacillati > Actinomycetota > Actinomycetes > Micrococcales > Micrococcaceae > Arthrobacter > Arthrobacter sp. AOP36-C1-22. Next base: position 316,492 of record NZ_JBQSWW010000001.1, read on the forward strand.
CCTGAAGATCCGTGATGGGAATGCGCGGGCCGCCACGCTGGTCGGTCTGACCCTGCTGGCCTCCGTCGACGCCGTCGAGATCGATGCGATGACCGCCGTCCTGGAAAAGATCAACAAACCCGTCCTGGGTGGTGGCCGACCGGTGGGGCGGATCCGTGTCGCCAAGCCGGTCCTGGATCTGTTGGACTAGGACATGGCCGTACGACGACGGATCCCCGCCGAGCAGGGGCTCGCGGCGCTGTCCACCTGGCGGCGGACCGACGCGGACGCCCGCGCCGACCTGCCCCGGCCCACGGTGGCGATGGCGGTGCGCTACGCCCTCGAAGAGCTTTCAGAACGGGCCGAGGGCAATTCGGTGGAGGTCAGGGTCCCGCCCTTCGGGGTCGCCCAATGCGTGGCCGGCCCGCGCCATACCCGCGGCACCCCGCCGAACGTGATCGAACTCGAGGCCGCCGTCTGGCTGCCGCTGGCCACCGGTGAACTGGACTGGTCCGAAGCGGTGGCCTCCGGTTCGCTCTCGGCCTCGGGGTTGCGGGCGGACCTGTCCGAACATCTTCCGCTCTTCGGTATCCTTTAGGGTATGGATTCACCCCGTTCCGCGCCCGTTCCCCCCGACCGCGACCGCGGCTCCGCTTCCGAGTCCGTCGAGGTCTCGGTGTCCAGTTCACCGAAGTTCTGGCCCTTCGTCGGCGTCGGGGCCTTCATCGGCGTCCTGGCGGCCATGTTCACCGCCCTGGCCGGGGATCCGGGAGCCGAGTTCACCCGCGGATCGGTATTCGGTTTCTTCGCCGTGGTCTTCGCCTTGGCGGGGGTCCTGCTCGGTTCCATCGCCTTCCTGGCCGTCGATGCGGTCCTGCGTCGGCGCTCCACCCGGGCCCGTGCGGTACCCATGGATGACGGGAACGCGTCAAAGTAGCAGCTTCGGGACCTTCCGGGCACCCACAACGTGCAAGAATGATGACCATGGTGCGTGGTGACGGAATGCTTTCACATGATCTTTTGGCCGACGAGAAGGGCCCGCAGGACGAATGCGGGGTCTTCGGTGTCTGGGCCCCGGGCGAGGACGTGGCGAAGCTCGCCTACTACGGCCTCTATGCCCTCCAACACCGCGGTCAGGAGTCCGCGGGCATCGCGACCTCGGATGGCCAGCGGATCAACGTCTACAAGGACATGGGGCTGGTGTCCCAGGTCTTCGACGAGAACACCCTGAACTCCATGAGCGGGCACATCGCCATCGGGCACTGCCGCTATTCGACCACGGGTTCCAATCATTGGGCCAATGCCCAGCCCACCCTGGGCGCCACCGCCGACGGCACGGTCGCCCTGGGCCACAACGGCAACCTCATCAACTCGGCCGAGCTGATGGAACTGGTCGTGGCCGAGCAGGGCTCCAAGTTCCGCGGCGAACTCGCCCAGGGCAACACCACCGACACGGCCCTGGTCACCGCCCTGCTGCGCGGAGAAGAAGGAACGACCTTCGAGCAGACCGCCCTGGACCTGCTGCCCAAGCTCCAGGGGGCCTTCAGCCTCGTCTTCATGACCGAAGGCACCCTGTATGCCGCCCGCGACCCCCACGGGGTCCGTCCACTGGTCCTGGGTCGACTCTCCCGGGGCTGGGTGATCGCCTCCGAACAAGCAGGCCTGGCCACCGTGGGCGCCAGCTTCATCCGGGAGATCGAACCCGGCGAATTCATCGCCATCGACGACGAGGGCATCCGCTCCCAGCGGTTCGCTCCCGCCACCCCAGCCGGCTGCGTCTTCGAATACGTCTATCTGGCCCGCCCCGACGCCGCGATCAGCGGCCGGTCGGTCTACGAATCCCGGGTGGACATGGGACGCCAGCTGGCGCGCGAGAGCGCCACCGACGCCGATATCGTCATCCCCGTCCCGGAATCGGGCACCCCGGCCGCCATCGGCTATGCCGAGGAGTCGGGGATCCCCTTCGCCCATGGCTTCGTGAAGAACGCCTACGTGGGCCGGACCTTCATCCAGCCCTCGCAGACGCTGCGCCAGCTGGGCATCAAGCTCAAGCTCAATGCCCTCGAACCGGTCATCCGGGGCAAGCGCGTCATCGTCATCGACGATTCCATCGTCCGCGGCAACACCCAGCGGGCGGTCGTGCGGATGCTGCGCGAGGCCGGGGCCGCGGAGATCCATGTCAGGATCTCCTCGCCTCCCATCAAATGGCCCTGCTTCTACGGCATCGATTTCGCCTCCCGGGCCGAATTGATCGCCAACGGGGCCACCATCGAGGAGATCACCACCTCCGTCGGCGCCGATTCCCTGGCCTACATCTCCCAGGACGGGATGATCGCCTCCACCCGGCAGCCGCGCGAGCGTCTGTGCACCGCCTGCTTCTCCGGGGAATACCCGATCAAGCTGCCCGACCAGGACCGTTTGGGCAAGAACCTGCTTGAGCGTCCCGATGCCGGCAGCCGCGGTTGCGATCCCGGACCGGACGCAGAGTTCGAGGACACCCTCTCCCCCGCCGACAAGACCCCGAGCTCCCAGTAAAGGACGCCCCCAGAATGACTTCCTCCCAGCCCGGATCCGCAGGCATCACCTACGCAACCGCCGGTGTCGACGTCGAGGCCGGCGACCGTGCCGTCGAACTCATGAAGGACGCCATCAAGGCCACCCATAATGATTCGGTCATCGGCGGAGTGGGCGGTTTCGCCGGTCTCTTCGATGCCAGTGCCCTGCGCTCCTACGACAAGCCTCTGCTGGCCACCTCCACGGACGGTGTCGGGACCAAGGTCGCGATCGCCCAGGCCATGGACATCCACCACACCATCGGCCAGGACCTGGTGGGCATGGTCGTCGATGACATCGTCGTGGTCGGGGCCAAGCCGCTGTTCATGACCGACTACATCGCCTGCGGCAAGGTGGTCCCCGAGCGTATCGCCGATATCGTCAGGGGCATCGCCGAGGGCTGCTCGCTGGCCGATACCGCGCTGGTCGGCGGGGAAACCGCCGAGCACCCGGGGCTACTCGGGGAGCATGACTACGATATCGCCGGGGCCGCAACCGGCGCCGTCGAAGCCGATGCCCTACTGGGCCCGGAACGGGTACGCGACGGTGACGTGGTCATCGCCATGGCCTCTTCGGGCATCCATTCCAACGGCTACTCGCTGGTCCGCAGCGTCATCAACCATGCCGGCTGGTCGCTGGAACGCGAGGTCCCGGAATTCGGTGGGACGCTGGGTGAGGAACTGCTGGTCCCGACCCGCATCTACACGGCGGACTGCCTGGACCTGATGGGCCACCTCAATACCGGCAGCACCATGGCCCTGCACGGATTCAGCCACGTCACCGGTGGTGGCCTGGCGGCGAACCTGGCCCGCGTGCTGCCACAGGGACTCATGGCCTCGGTGGACCGTTCGACCTGGTCGCTGCCGGCGGTGTTCACCGTCATCAGTGAGCTGGGGGGTGTCCCCCAGTCCGACCTGGAGCGCACGCTGAACCTGGGGGTGGGCATGATCGCGATCGTCGACGGCGCATCGGCAGATGCTGCCGTGGCCCGGCTGAACGACCGCGGTGTCCCCTCCTGGGTCGCCGGGACGGTCGGGACCGTCACGGAGGAAGCGTCGAGCGCCGGTACGGACTTCGTCCAGGGTGCCAAGGGCGTCGACGGCGGAGCCGTGTTGATGCGCGGGGCCTACGCCGGCTGATCCGGTTTCCCCTGCCGACCGCCGCGTTCCCGCTCAGGGGGCGCGGCGGTCGTCATGGAGCTCCAGGCCAGCGGACCAACCCGCCGATCCGGGATGCGCCAGGGCTCTAGCTGGGGTCTTCGAGGCCCAGGGCCCGGGTCAGTTCATGCAGGGCAGGGGTGACCCGGGTGCGCCATCTCCAGTCGGCCTTTGCATCGCCGCGGCTGGGCCCGCCGTTGATGATGCCCACCGGCCGCCCGGCGGCCACGGCGTTGAGCACCAACTTATAGCCGCTCATGACCGCCAGACTCGACCCGATGACCAGCAGCCCCCGGGAGCCCTTCTCCAGGTGCTTCAGCGTCTCCTTGCGCTCCACCGGGACGTTCTCCCCGAAGTAGACGACGTCGGGTTTGAGTTCCATGCTGCCGCAGGACAGGCACCCGACCATGGTGAAGTCGGCGATCTGGTCTGCACTGAGAGTGATGTCGCCGTCGGGGTTCACCGAATCGGGGTCCACGACGATCCGATCGAGGTATCCCGGATTGGCCTCCACCAGCCTCCGGTCGAGATCGACACGGTTTTCCACGAAGCCGCAGTTCAGGCACTTCACCTCATCGAGGTCCCCGTGCAAAGGCAACACCTCGGTGGATCCTGCGAGACGGTGCAGGCCATCAACGTTCTGGGTCACGACGCCGTTGAGGAATCCCGCTTGCTGAAGTGAGGCCACCAACCGGTGCCCCTCGTTGGGCTCCGATCCGGACATCCTGCGCCATCCCACGAAACTGCGGGCCCAATAGCGTTGGCGGGCCCCGGAATCGTGTTTGAACTCCTGGAAGGTCATTGGCCGATGGGAGCGCAGGGAACCGTTCGGGCCGCGATAGTCGGGGATCCCCGAGTCGGTCGAGATCCCGGCACCGGTCAGGGCCAGGACGGATCCACCCTCAAGCATCGTGGTGATGCCACGCCGGGCGACGTCAGGGGCCTGGGGTGGTGCCGACTCGGCGACGACCCGCTCGATGGAACGGATCGCCGCCCGGTGCGCGTTGGCGATCGGCAGGTCCATGGGCATCATCCTGGCTTCCGGGCATGAAGAAGTACACAGGCGACACGGTTGTGTCGTCCGGCGTCGGTGCACCGTATCGGGTGGAACTCATTGCCACCGCATCCAGGGGATGCCGTGGTCAGCCGATCCGACGGGATTCGCCCTCGTCGTCATCGCTGGAATACCTGTCCGCATACTCCGCGTAGTCCGCGTCGTAGGAATCGTCGGCATGCGCAGAGGAGCCTGTCCCATGACCGCGGCCTTGTCCGAGCTCGCGTTGCAGGGCAGACAAATCAGTGGCCGGGGAATAGTACTTGATATCCCTGGCCTGTCGTGTCGCTTTTGCCTTCTGACGGCCGCGCCCCATGGCGTGACCCCCTTTATCGCTAGATCCGGAGGTGGTCCCTCACGTGAGGAGGAAGGCCCCGGAGAATGTGGCTGTTTCTTTCGTATTCCAAGGTTAACATGTTTCCCAGTCGGGTGCCGTCCCGACGACTCCCGGGCGCCCGTTAGAGTAGGTGGTAATACTCTCATCGCCGCACTCGTCCTGAAGGGAGCGTCCGTGGAGCAGCCCCCCGATCAGCAACCGCCGGGTTACCAACCAGCGCGGTCGGCACGGACCCAAGTCTCCCACCGGTTCGGGATCGCCCCCGTCTGGTTGGTGATCGGTTCCATCGGCATCATCCTGATCCTGGTCTTCGGCGTCACCCGGTTGGTCCAGTCCAGGCAACCGGACCCCGAACCCACGGACAGCGTGGCGCGCAACAGCTCCCCGGGGATCGACGGGATCATCGCGGAGAAGGCCCCTGCCTCGCAATTCGAGGTCGGCGACTGCCTGGCGGAGTTCAGTTCCCCGCTCGAGCCGGCGACGATCGTCACCTGCTCGACGCCGCATGCGGCCCAGCTCATTGGCCTCGAGACCCTCGAAGACGTCCCCTTTCCCGGGGATCCACGGGTGACCACGAAGGCGGAAGAGGCCTGCCGGGCGATCGAGCTCGATCCCGAGGCTGCGCTGGAAGGCAACTGGAACTATGCCTTCAGCCGCCCCTCCTCGGGAACCTGGGAGGCCGGGGATCGCAGTGTCGCCTGCTTCCTCGCGCTGGAGGAGGGAACGACGACGGTCTCGCTCCTCCCGGCCTCCGAAACGACCTCCACCTAGCTGGCGGTGCCTGTCGGCGCGGCAGTGGACCGGTTGACCGTCAGTGCCTCCGCCTCGGCATCGAGCTGGACGTCCACGGTGTCCCCGTCGACGATTGCCCCGGAGAGCACCGCCTTGGCCAGACGATCCCCGATTTCGCGCTGGACCAGCCGACGCAGGGGTCGCGCCCCGTACGCGGGGTCGTATCCGGTCCTGGCCAGCCATTCCCGGGCTTCGTCGCTGACCTGCAGGCTCAGCCGCCGTTCGGAGAGTCGACGGGCCAGGGTGGCCACCTGGATCTCCACGATCCGGCCCAGCTGGTCCAGGGAGAGCGGATCAAAGAGGATGACGTCATCCAGGCGGTTCAGGAACTCGGGTTTGAACGAGGTGTTCACGATGTTCATGACCGCTTCCTTCTTGGCTGTGGCGTCCAGCGCGGGATCGACCAGGAATTGTGAACCCAGGTTGGACGTGAGCACCAGGATGGTGTTGCGGAAGTCCACCGTACGGCCCTGCCCATCGGTCAGGCGCCCGTCGTCGAGGACCTGCAGGAGGATGTCGAAGACCTCGGGATGGGCCTTCTCCACCTCGTCCAGCAGGATCACCGAATACGGCCGACGGCGAACCGCTTCGGTGAGTTGTCCGCCTTCCTCATAACCGACATACCCCGGAGGGGCGCCGACGAGCCGGGATACCGCATGCTTCTCGGAGTACTCGGACATGTCGATGCGTACCATGGCGTGTTCGTCGTCGAACAAGAAGTCCGCGAGCGCCTTGGCCAGTTCCGTCTTGCCCACGCCGGTGGGTCCGAGGAACAGGAACGAGCCCGTGGGCCGGTCGGGGTCGGCGATCCCTGCCCGGGAGCGTCGCACGGCGTCGGAGACCGCGGTGACGGCATTGGACTGGCCGATCAGCCGCTGCCCGAGCAGGGACTCCATGTCCAGCAATTTCTGGCTTTCGCCTTGGAGCATGCGTCCGGCGGGGATCCCGGTCCAGGCCGAGATCACTTCGGCGATGTCATCGGCGGTGACTTCATCGGAGACCATCGTCTCCTCGTGGGCGCCTTCGGCCTCTTCGGCCTGGGCGGCGTCGAGCTGCCGCTGCAATTCGGGGATCTCACCGTAGAGCAGGCGCGATGCCTTCTCCAGGTCCCCCTCCCGTTGCATCCGCTCGGCCCGTGAGCGCAGCTCGTCGAGCTGGACCTTCAGATCGCCGACACGGTTCAGGCCTGCCTTTTCGGCGTCCCACCGGGCGTTCAGGGCATCGAGCCGTTCGCGCCGGTCGGCCATATCCGCACGCAGTGCCTCGAGGCGTTCCCGCGAGGCGGGGTCGTTTTCGCCCTTGAGGGCCAACTCCTCCATCGTCATCCGGTCCACCACGCGGCGCAGCTCGTCGATCTCCTCGGGAGCCGAATCGATTTCCATGCGGAGCCGGGAGGCGGCCTCGTCAACCAGATCGATGGCCTTGTCCGGCAGCTGGCGACCGGAGATGTAACGGTTGGACAGGGTGGCCGCGGCCACCACCGCCGAGTCGGCGATCTCTACCTTATGGTGTGCCTCGTAGCGTTCCTTGAGACCGCGCAGGATGCCGATCGTGTCGTCAACGCTGGGTTCGCCGACATAGACCTGCGCAAAACGGCGTTCCAGGGCAGGGTCCTTCTCGATGTTCTGCCGGTATTCGTCCAGGGTGGTGGCCCCGATCAGCCGCAGTTCGCCGCGGGCCAGCATCGGCTTGAGCATGTTGCCGGCATCCATGGCGCCCTCGGAGGCCCCGGCACCGACCACGGTGTGGATTTCGTCGATGAACGTGACGATCTGTCCGTCCGAATCCCGGATCTCCTCCAGGACCGCCTTGAGGCGTTCCTCGAATTCGCCCCGGTATTTGGCGCCCGCAACCATCGATCCGAGGTCCAGGGCAATCAGCGTCTTGCCGCGCAATGATTCGGGGACGTCGCCGGCGATCATCCGCTGGGCCAGCCCTTCGACCACTGCGGTTTTGCCGACGCCCGGATCACCGATGAGCACCGGGTTGTTCTTCGTCCGGCGGGAGAGCACCTGGACGAGCCGGCGGATCTCGGCATCACGTCCGATCACCGGGTCGAGTTTGCCCGAACGGGCGATGGCCGTCAGGTCGGTACCGAACTTCTCCAGGGCCTCGAAGGTGCTTTCGGGGTCTTCGGTATCGCGCGGATGATCCCCGCGCAGCCCCTCGACCGCGGCCTTCAGTGCCTGTTCGGAGGCCCCTGCGGATCGCAGGATCTCCCCCGTCCTCCCGGCGTCGGCCGCCAACCCCAGCAGCAGGTGCTCCGCCGATACCCGGCCGAAGCCCAAATCGGAGGCGGCCTTCGTTGCGGCGTTGATGACCTGCAGGAACGACCGTGAGTACTGGGCCTGGGCGACGGTGCTGCCCGAGGAAGCCGGCAGGTCACGAATCGCCCCGCTGGCGGCGACGGAGACCTGGTCCGGGTCGACCGCGGCCTTCTTCAGCAATTCGACGGCCAACGATCCGCGGTCGTCCATCAGCGCCTTGAGCAGATGCGCCGGTTCGACCTGCGCGTTGCCCGCGGTGGAGGCGTTCATGCCGGCAGCCGAGAGGGCTTCCTGGCTCTTGGTGGTGAATTTGGCGTCCATGTGGATCCTTTCCTGGGAGGTCCATCCTCGTTTCAAACTTGAGTCTACCTGACTCAACTCTATTTGGGGATGGGTTATTCCCGGGGCGAAGACCCGGAACCGGGAGTGCTGTAGGATCCTGCTCAAAATGAGAATTTCCCATTATTGTGAGAATTTTTTGAGAATTAATCCTGCTTAAACAAGAATGATGTGACATACTTCATAAATGGAGGAACTCGCTACCGAGGTCCGGTTCCGCCGCATGGCGAGTAGGGCTTGACGGTAGCGCGAGTCCGCGTAGTTGGTGTGTAATCTCGCAACATCGTGGACACCAAATCTCTTCACTTCGTGGACAGCGGATCTCATGGCTTCGT